>VXRJ01000016.1 GCA_009838525.1 Acidobacteriota bacterium | reverse complement strand
GAGTGATATGTGTATACGCCACAGGATCCTGGCCGCGCTCCTGTCGATCGCGTGGACGCTTCGCGCCCTCTCGCCGGCGACGCCCCGCAGCCTGCTGACCGGCGGCGTGGCGGAGGTGACCGGCGTGCCGAAGATCGACGAGGCGGGGGCGGGCGAGCGGCGCGCCGGTTGGCTGGCCCTGGCCCTCGGCGGCGCCGGGCTCGCGCTGATCGGCGCCGCCGCGCTCGGCGTCATCGGCAATACGGCCGGCTTCTTCGGCGGCGGCATGTCGCTCCTGCTGGCGTCGCTGGCGCTGGCCTGGGCATGGATCGGCGGCCGCCCGGACGGCCAGGCGCACGGGCGCCAGTCGCTCTCGCAGGTGGGTTACCGCAACGCGGCGTACCGTCCGGGCCGGAGCGTTCTGTGCATCGCGCTGATCGCCTTTGCCGTCTTCATCATCGTCGCCGTCGATGCGTTCCGAAGGGACGGCGAGGCCGATGCGACCGACCGCGGTTCCGGCACCGGGGGCTACACGCTGCTGGCCGAGTCGCTCCTGCCGATCGTCCACGATCCGTCGAACACGGCGGGGCAGGCGGAGCTGTTCATCGACGACCTGTTCGGCGACGGCGAGGCGCTGGCGGGCGTCTCGATCGCGCGGTTCCGTCTGCGTCCGGGCGAGGATGCGAGCTGCCTGAACCTCTACCAGGCGAAGGACCCGCGGGTGCTGGCGCCGACGGCGGAGTTCCTGGCGGAGCGGCGTTTCACGTTCGGCGCCACCGCGGCGGAGACTCCCGAGGAGGAAGCGAACCCCTGGCTGCTGCTCGACCGGACGTTCGAGGACGGCGCGATTCCCGCCATCGCCGACGCGACGTCCCTGGCCTACGCCTTGCATCTGGGCATCGGTGACGACTTCGTCCTGAACCGGGACACCGACCGCCCGGTGACGCTCCGGATCGTCGCCGCGCTGGCGGATTCCGTGTTCCAGGGCGAGCTGCTGATTGGCGAAGCGAACTTCGAACGCGTCTTCCCGGACTACGACGGCTACCGGGTCTTCCTGATCGACGCGCCGCCGGATCGGATGGAGGAGGTGAGCGCCGCGCTGGAGGACCGTCTGGCCGACTTCGGCTTCGACGCCGTCTCCGCCGCGGAGCGCCTGGCGTCGTTCCACCAGGTGGAGAACACGTATCTCGCGACCTTCCAGACCCTCGGTGGCCTCGGCCTGATACTCGGCACGTTCGGCCTCGGCGCCATCCTGCTGCGGAACGTGCTGGAGCGGCGCCGCGAGCTGGCCCTGATGCGGGCCGTCGGCTACAACACGCGACACCTTTCGCTCATGGTGCTGGCCGAGAACGCGTTTCTCCTGTTCCCCGGCCTGTTGGCGGGCACGGCTTGCGCCATCATCGCCATCGCCCCGGCCTGGCTCGAGCGCGGCGGCGCGGTTCCCGTCGTTTCCCTTGCCGTGCTGCTGATCGTGGTGATCGCGGCCGGTCTTACGTCATCGGTTGCGGCGACGGTCGCCGCCGCCCGTTCCCCGCTGCTGGGGTCGCTTCGCACCGAGTAGGAGTCCGCATGTTCACGACCGAACAACGTGACAAGGTCACCGTGCTCCGCATGCGCCACGGCAAGGTCAACGCCTTCGATACCGACTTCACCCGGGGGCTGAGCGCGGAGTTGGCCCGGTTGCAACAGTCGGATGACGCCGCGGCCGTCGTGCTGACCGGCGCCGGCTCGATCTTCTCCGCCGGTGTCGACCTGCGCGTTCTAATGGAGGGAGGGCGCGACTACATCCGGACGTTCCTGCCGCTCCTCGGCGACGCCTTCTTCCGGGCCTACACGTTCCCGAAGCCGCTCATTGCCGCCGTCAACGGCCACGCCATTGCCGGCGGTTGCATTCTGGCGTGCGCTTGCGATTACCGCGTCATGGCGGACGGCGGGGGCCGGGTCGGCACGCCGGAACTCTCCGTCGGCGTTCCGTTTCCTGCCATGGCCCTCGAGATCCTTCGCCTCTCGGTCCCCGCGCATCGTCTGCAGGCGGTGGTCTACGGGGGCCTTACCTGCACGCCGGCCGAGGCGCTCGCGAACGGCTTCGTCGACGAAGTAACGCCGGCCGAGGCGTGCGTCGACCGCGCCGTGGAATTCGCCGCCCGCCTCGCCGCGCTGCCGCCCGTCTCGTTCACGCTGACCAAGCGGCTCATTCGCGGCCCGGGCCGCGACCGCGCGGTTGCCGGCCTGCGATCCATCGAAGAGGAAGTGCTCGAAGCCTGGCTGTCCCCCCGGGTTCTTGCGGCGGTTCAGGCGTACGTCGACCGCACGCTCCGCAAGTAGGCTGCGATGGCCGGGGCGCTCCGCGTTCTCATCCGCCGCCTCGCCGCTTCGCCCGGGTTCACCATCGTCTCGCTCCTGACCCTCGCGGTGGGCGTCGGGGCGAACGTCGCCATCTTCACGGTCGTCAACGCGGTGCTCCTCCGCCCGCTGCCGCTTCCCGATTCGGAACGCCTCGTGATGCTGGAGCACGCCGCTCCGGCCCTCACGCAGCTTGACCAACTCCCCATCTCCGACGCCCTCTACGTGCATTACGAGGAGGAGAGCCGGACCCTCGAGAGCGTCGCCATGATCGAGGGGGCATCGGCCAGCTTCACCGGCGCGGGAAACCCGGAACGGGTGGGGGGCGCGCGCGTTACCGCGTCGTTCTTCGACGTCGCGCGCACCCAGCCGCGGTTCGGCCGGGCCTTTACGGTCGACGACGAGCGTGGCGATGCGCGGTGGGTCGCGATCCTGAGCGACGACCTCTGGCGGCGGCGGTTCGGCGGCGACCCGAACGTGATCGGCCAGGTGGTCGACATCGACGGCGACCGTGTCGAAATCGTCGGCGTCATGCCTCCCGGATTCGTCGTGCCGTCGCAGCCCGACGCGGAGCTGTGGCGGCCGCTCCGCATCAACCGGGCCGCGCTTCAGTTGGGCTCGTTCGGCGCGCAGGGCATCGGACGGATGGCGGCGGGCGTATCCCTCTCGCAGGTGCAGGCGGAGCTCGAAACGCTGCTGTCGAATCTGCCTGAGGTGTTTCCGGATCAGCCGGCGGCGGCGTTTCTGGAGAACGCCGGCTTCCGGCCGCTGGTGCGCCCGGCCCGCGAGTTCGTCGTGGGCGACATCGGCGCGACCCTCTGGATCCTGCTGGGCGCGGTCGGATTCCTGCTGCTGATCGCCTGCGCGAACGTCGCGAACCTCTTTCTCGTCCGCTCGGAGGCGCGGGCGGGAGAGCTGGCGATCCGCGCCGCGTTGGGAGAGACGCGCGGCCGCCTCACGAGGTCGCTGCTGTTCGAGAGCCTGGCCCTCGGGGTTGGGGGCGGACTTCTGGCCCTGCCCCTCGCGTGGGCCGCCGTCCGTCTGGTAGTCCGCTTCGGGCCCCGGAACCTGCCGCGCCTGGAGGAAGTGTCGATAGACGGTGTCGTCCTGCTCTTCGGCCTCGCGGTGTCGGTGGCGGCGGGCCTCCTGCTCGGCCTGCTGCCGGCAATCCGCGCGGCTGCCGTGTCGGCGGCGGCGGCCCGGATGACGGAAGGAGCGCGCGCGGTCGCCGGAGGACGCCAGCGCCAGCTCCTGCGGCGGGGGCTGGTGGTGACGCAGATCGCCCTCGCCTTGTCGCTGCTCATCGGGTCCGGTCTCGCCGTCCGGTCGTACCAGCGGGTCGCCGCGGTCGATCCCGGATTCAATCCGGTCGACGTCCTGAACTTCGGTGTTGCGCTTCCGGCGCGCGAGTACGAGACGCCGGCGTCGCGCCTCAACTTCCACCGCGCGGTCGTCGACCGCCTCGCCGCGCTGCCGGGGGTAACCGCAGCCGCAGCCGCTTCCGCGCTGCCCTTCGGGGGAACGGCGGAGGCCACCGGCCACAGCATCGAGGGGCGACCGACCGATGAGAACGACATCCCGAACGTCTTCCTGTACAAGCAGGTTTCCCCCGGCTTCTTCGGCGCCATGGGGATCGACGTGCTCGAGGGACGCGAGTTCGAAGCCCTTGACGCGGGTCGGGACGCGCCCATCGTGATCGTCTCGCGCTCGCTGGCGGAGTCCTATTGGCCCGGCGAGAGCGCCATCGGCAAGGGGATCCGGCCGGGTGGCCGGCCGAACGTCGAGGAGGGCGAAGCCTGGTCGCGCATCGTCGGCGTGGTGGAAGACGTCTACGAGCAGGGTCTGCACGAGGACCCGCCGGAGATGACCTACTACCCGTGGATCAGCCCGATCGGCAACCGCGAGCCGGTATCGGCGGCGATGCGCTTTGTCGTGCGCGCGCCCGACGCCTCCGGTCTCGCCGGAGCCGTCCGTGAAGCGGTCGGCGCCATCGATCCGAACCTGCCGCTTTCTGACGTCGAGACTCTGGAGACCCTGATCGCCCGTTCGCAGCAGGAGCGGGTATTCGTCATGGTGCTCCTGATCACCGCCGCCGCGCTTGCGCTCCTGCTGGGCGCGGTCGGCCTCTACGGCGTCATCGCCTACCTGGTCGCGCAGCGGCGGCGCGAGCTCGCCATCCGTCTGGCCATCGGCGCGCCGGCGTCCGAGGTCAGCCGGCTTGTGGTCACGGAAGCAGCGTGGATGGCGGCGGCGGGGGTCGCCGTCGGCATTGCCGCCGCCGTCGCTCTCACGCGCCGAATGCAGGCCCTCCTTTATGAAACGAGTCCCGTCGATCCCGTCGTATTCGTCGGCGTGTCGGCGGTCCTGATGGCGATCTGTCTCCTGGCAAGCTGGCTCCCGGCGCGGCGCGGCGCCCGGATCGACCCGATGGGCGCTCTCCGCGTCGAGTAGCTCATGGCGAAGATCGCGTCACCACCCCGCGCCCCTCGGAGACCCCACCGCCACGAGCTACATGGCGACGTGCGGGCGGACGACTACTACTGGCTGCGCGACCGGGAGGACCCGGAGGTGCTCGACTACCTGAAGGCGGAGAACGACTGGACGGATGCCGCGCTGGCGCACACGGCGCGTCTTCAGGAGGCGCTGTTCGAAGAGATCAAGGGGCGGATCAAGCAGACCGACATGTCGGTGCCGTACCGCGACGGCGCCTACCGCTATCACGTCCGCTACGAGGATGGGCGCGAGTACGAGATGTACGGGCGGGTTCGGCTCGACGACCCGGCGGCGCCGGACCCGACGGAGCCGCACGCCGCGGAACCGGCCGCGGGCCCGCCGCCGGGCGAGCAGCTCCTCCTCGACGTCAACCGGGTGGCCGAGGGCCACGAGTTCTGCTCGGTCGGCGCACTGCAGGTGAGTCCGGACGATCGGCTGCTCGCCTACGCCGTCGATACCGTGGGCCGCCGCCAGTACGCCATCCGCGTGCGCGACCTCGAGACCGGCGACGACCTGACCGACATCATCCCGGACGTCACCGCCAACTTCGCGTGGGCGGCAGACAGCCGGACGTTTCTCTACACACGGCACGATCCGACGACCCTTCGCCCGTTCCAGGTGCTACGCCACCGCCTCGGGGACGACCCGGCCGACGACCGGCTCGTCTTCGACGAGACCGACGAGACGTTCGCGTGCGGCGTCTGGCGCAGCCGGTCGCGCCGGTACCTCCTGATCGGTTCGTTCCAGACGATCACGACGGAGTACCGGCTGATCGACGCGCTGGATCCGGACGCCGAGCCGGTGGTGTTCCTGGCGCGCGAGCGGGGGCACGAATACGAGATCGATCACTATCGCGGGCGGTTCACCATCCGGACGAACGCCGGCGCGGTCAACTTCCGCCTTATGGAGGCGGATGAGACGCGCACCGCGCGCGAAGCCTGGCGCGAGTTGATCCCGCACCGCGACGACGTCTTCCTCGAGGGCTTCGAGCTGTTCCGCGACCACCTGGTGCTGGCCGAGCGCCGCGACGGCCTGACGCAGCTCTCGGTCCACCCCTGGAGCGGCGCCGCGCCGCACACGATCGCGTTCGGCGAGGCGGCGTACGAGGTGTCGGCCGACACCAACCGGGACCCGGAAACCGCGACCCTCCGGTTTCACTACAGCTCGATGGCGACGCCATCGTCGATTTACGACTACGACATGGCGACGCGCGAACGGACCCTCCTGAAGCGGGAGGACGTGCTCGGCGATTTCGATCCGGAGCGCTACGAGACGCTCCGCATCCTGGCGACGGCGGAGGATGGAGCGCGCATACCGATCTCGCTCGTCCGCCGGCGCGGCGCGGCCGCCGCCGGCCCCGCCCCGCTGCTCCTTTACGGCTACGGCTCGTACGGCATCAGCATGGACCCCGCGTTCCGGTCGCCACGACTCAGCCTGCTCGATCGCGGCATGACCTACGCCATCGCGCACATCCGCGGCGGCCAGGAAATGGGCCGCCCGTGGTACGACGCGGGCAAGCTGATGCGGAAGAAGAACACGTTCACCGACTTCATTGCCTGCGCCGAGCACCTGGTGGCGGAAGGACATGCCGACCCCGAGCGCCTCTACGCGATGGGAGGCAGCGCCGGCGGCCTCCTGATGGGCGCCGTCATCAACCTGCGGCCCGACCTCTTCTGCGGCGTCGTCGCGCAGGTCCCGTTCGTCGACGTCGTCACGACGATGCTCGACGAGAGCATCCCGCTGACGACGGGCGAGTACGACGAATGGGGCAACCCCAACGACCCCGCGGCCTATGCGTACATTCGCTCGTACTCGCCCTACGACAACATGGACTCCGTCGCCTGGCCGCATCTTCTCGTGATGACCGGCCTGCACGACTCCCAGGTGCAATACTGGGAACCTGCCAAGTGGGTTGCCCGCCGCCGGGCCACGGCGCCGGCGGACGGGCGGCGGCTCCTCCTGCGGACCAACACGGACGCCGGCCACGGCGGCGCCTCGGGCCGCTACCGGCAATACCGCGAGGTCGCTCTCCAGTACGCCTTTCTGCTCGATCTCGCCGGGGCAGCCGACTGACGCCAGTGAGTACCGACGAAGCGTTCGACGCGCGCATATACCATGAAATAACTATAGTCATCTGTGTATTATCATGGTTAATGTGGCGGGTCAGACGATTCCCCGACTGGCGCGGGATGCGACCACGCAGGCGCTCGGACGCTCGCCGGTAGTCGCCATCGTCGGTCCGCGCCAGTGCGGAAAGACCACCCTCGCCCGGCAACTGGTAGCCGCCGGCTCGGCCAACTACTTCGATCTCGAGGATCCGGTCAGCCTCGGACGGCTGGACGAGCCGCTGACCGCGCTTCGGGACCTCTCCGGCATCGTCGTCATCGACGAAGTCCAGCACCGGCCCGACCTGTTTCCAATCCTGCGGGTGCTTGCCGACCGCGAGGGCAACCCGGCGCGGTTCCTCGTCCTCGGAAGCGCAGGTCCGAACCTGCTGCGCCAGAGCGCGGAATCGCTGGCCGGTCGCATCGAGTACATCGAACTCACCGGGTTTCAGGTTTCGGAGGTCGGCGTCTCGCGGATGGACCGACTCTGGGTTCGGGGAGGGTTTCCGCGATCCTTCCTGGCCGGCACGGAGGCCAACAGCCTGGCGTGGCGGAGGGCCTTCGTACGCACGTTGGTCGAACGCGATCTTCCACAGTTCGGCGCGCAACTCAGTGCGCTGGTCGTGCACCGGTTGCTCGCCATGGTCGCGCACTACCACGGGCAGGTCCTCAACGTCGCGGAGCTGGCGGCAGCCCTCAACGTGAGTCAGGGTACCGTGCGGCGTTACCTGGACCTCCTGCATGAACTCTTCCTGATCCGGCAGTTGCGTCCCTGGCACGAGAATCTCGGCAAACGCCAGGTCAGGCGCCCCAGGGTCTACATCCGCGATAGTGGCCTGTACCACCACCTGATCGGTGTCGGAACGATGGATGCGCTGCGGCAGCATCCGCGCATCGGCGCTTCCTGGGAGGGGTTCATTCTGGAGAAGGTGATTGCCGAGGCCCTCCCGGACGAAACCTGCTTCTGGGCAACCCACAACGGCGCCGAGCTGGACCTGCTCCTGATGGGCCGGGGCACGCGGGTCGGCGTCGAGATCAAGCGGGTCGATGCGCCGCGCCGCACGCGTTCGATGGCGGTTGCTGTGGAAGACCTCCGTCTGGATGCGCTCTACGTGGTCTACCCGGGCGACACGCAATACCCGATTGATGACCGGATCACCGCCATCCCGGCTACCATGCGCCTGTCCCCGTTCGACCCCGGCATCGCCGGTCGACTGTAGCCGGGGTTTCACTGCGGGCTGCTAGGATGAGCGCCATGATGACGAAGCGGCGGAAGACGGTGTGCGTGTGCGGCGTGGCTTTGCTTGTTGGCGCCGGGTTTGCGGTAGTTCCCGCCTCGGCGGAGAACTGGCCGACCTGGCGGGGCCCGACGCGGGACGGCGTGAGCTCCGAGACCGGGTTGCCGGTCGAGTGGGACACCGAGCGGAACATCGCGTGGAAGCTGGAAATGCCCACCCGGTCGGGCTCGACGCCAATCATCTGGAACGAACGGATCTTCCTGAACGTTGCCGTCGACGACGACAACATCGAGCTCTGGGCGCTCGACCGGGCGGATGGAACGGTGTTGTGGCAACGCCACCTGAGCGACGGGAACCGGCGGCTGCAGAAGCAGAACCTGTCGTCGCCGTCACCGGTGACGGACGGCGAGCGGGTCTGGGTGATGACCGGCACCGGGATCCTGACGGCGTTCGACTTCGAGGGCAATCAACTGTGGCGGCGCGACATTCAGGCGTCGTACGGACGGTTCGGGCTGAACTGGGGCTACGCCTCGTCGCCGCTCCTTCACGACGGCGCCCTCTACGTTCAGGTGCTGCACGGCATGCGGACCGACGATCCGTCGTACCTGCTGCGGATCGACGCCGCAACCGGCGAGACGGCCTGGCGCGTGGAGCGGCCGACCCAGGCGCGCCGCGAGTCACCCGACTCCTACAGCACGCCGGCCCTGCTCCGGTACGACGGCGTCACCGAGATCGTCCTGACCGGGGGTGATGCGGTGACCGGGCACGATCCGGAGACGGGCGACGAACTGTGGCGCGCCGACGGGCTGAACCCGCGGCGCGAAGGGAACTACCGGATCGTCTCGTCGCCCTTCGTTCGTGACGGCGTCATCTACGCCCCGACCCGCGTCCGGCCGATGCTCGCGCTGCGTCCGGGCGGCCGGGGCGACGTGCTCGAGACGCATGTCCTCTGGCGGACCGACGACGGCCCGGACGTCCCGTCACCGTTGAGCGACGGCGAGCACCTCTACGTGGTGAACGACCGCGGCATCGTCTACGTCATGGACGCGAAGACGGGCGAGCCGGTGTACGGACCGGAGCGGCTCAGCCGCGGCACCTACAGCGCCTCTCCCGTGCTGGCCGACGGCAAGATCTATGTGACCAACGAGAATGGCGTCACCTCGGTCTTCCGCGCCGGACCGGAGTTCGAGCTGCTGGCGGAGAACGACTTCGACGACTACTGCCTCAGTTCGCCGGCGGTCTCCGAGGGACAGATCTTCATCCGGACGACCGGGCACCTGTACGCCATCGGCGAGCGCCGATGACTCGACCGTCGCGCACGACGTCGTGGCTGCTTGCGGCCGGCGTCGCCGCGCTCTACCTGCTGCACCAGGACTACTGGTTCTGGGACAGCGCGCGCCCCCTGGTGTTCGGTTTTCTGCCGATCGGGCTCTTCTACCACGCCGTCTACTCGCTCGCCGTGGCCGGGCTGATGTGGGCGCTGGTCCGCTACGCGTGGCCGGGGCACCTCGAGGTTGACGCGCCGGCCGAGGCCGAGGCGGGGACCGACGGGCCGCCGGCGGGGGAGCCGAAGCCGTGATCCCGGCCCTCGTCGTCATCGCCTACCTCGGCGTCGTCCTCTACATCGGCATCTTCGCGTTCCGGCGCGCGCCGGGAGGGGAACAGGCCGAAGGCTACTTCCTCGCGAACCGGTCCCTCGGCCAGTACGTCTTCCTCCTGTCGCTCTTCGGCACCAACATGACGGCGTTCACGATCCTCGGATCGGCGGGGCACGCTTTCGCCAACGGCATCGTCACCTACGGCCTGATGGGATCGTCGTCGGCGTTCATCATCCCGGTGACGCTCTACCTGTTCGGCACCCGCGTCTGGGCCCTCGGCAAGCGGCACGGCTTCATGACGCCGGTGCAGATGTACCGGGACCGCTGGGAGTGCGGCCACATCGGTACGGCCATATTCGCGCTGCAGGCGGCCCTGCTCGTGCCCTACATCGTGATCGCGGTCATGGGCGGCGGGACGACGCTCAGCGCGGTGAGCGGCGGCGTCGTCCCGTACTGGTTCGGCGGGGCGATCGTCGCCGCTGTCGTGATGAGCTACGTCTTCTTCGGCGGCATGCGCGGCACCGCCTGGGTCAACACCTTCCAGACCGTGCTGTTCCTCACGTTCGGGGCGGCGGCCATCGTCTTCATCGGGGTGAGCATCGGCGGTTTCCCGCAGGCCATGGAACGGCTGCTCGGCTCGCCGGAGTCGGCGCCGCTCCTGACGCGCGAGCGGATCCCGCCCCGCTTCTTCTTCAGCTACATGCTGATCCCGCTCTCGTCGATCATGTTCCCGCACATTTCCATCTTCTGCCTGACGGCGCGGCGGATGGGTCAGTTCCGGAAGACGGTGATCTTCTATCCCCTCTGCATTCTGGCGATCTGGCTGCCGTGCACGTTCCTGGGCCTGGCCGCCAACGCGATGACCGACGTGCCGGCGATCGACGCGAAGCTCGAGGCGCGGGCCGAGCTGGCGGCCGAGCGCGATTCGCTGACGGCGGAAGAGACCGCGTCGTTGCAGCGCGCGGCGGCGGGAGACGACGTCATCATCCTGATGCTGGAGTACTACGCGCCGCTCTGGCTTGCCGGCCTGCTCGGCGCCGGCATCATGGCCGCGGTCATGGCGAGCGACTCGCAGATCCTCGCCCTGTCCACGATGTTCACCGAGGATGTCTTCACGTACTACGGGGGCACGTCCCGCTTCGGCCCGGCGGTGCAGGTGCAGACGGGGCGATTATTCGTCGTGCTCATCGCGCTGGTCGCCTACGTCATCGCGCTGAACGTGCCGCCGGGGATATTCGGCCTCGCCGTGCAGTACGCCTTCTCGGGCTTCACGTCGATGCTGCCGCTGCTCGTCGCGGCGCTGTTCTGGCGCGGCAGCACGAAGTGGGGGGCGCTGGCGGTGGTGATCTGGACTGCGGTGACGATGGCGGGCATCGCCCTGCTGCAGGCCGTCGTGCCCGCGCCGCCTCCCGGGGTCACCGTTCCCGTCTGGACGCTCGCCGGAACGGAGATCATCACGCGCACGCCGGGCGGCACCGACGTGCTCGGCTTCATGCCGGTGCTGCCGATGCTCATCGGCTCGTCGCTCTTGATGGTCGTGGTCTCGTGGCTGACGCCCAAGCCGGCCGCACCCACGCTGTCCCGCTACTTTCCGGAGCAGAACCAGCCCCCGCGTCCCTGACCCGCCAGCGTGGAGCCCGTGGTGAGACCCCCGCTGCATTGGAGCGGCGATACATCGCGCCTGCGCTACGTCGACGCGGTCGGCCTCTGGTGCGCGGTCGGCTACGCCGCCCTCGCCCTGCTGGCGCGGCAACCGGGCGAACCGGGCCTCTCCGCGTTCTTCACGCTCGTCGCCTGGACCGGACTGCCGGTCTTCGGGCTCTACTGGTTGCTCCGCCGGCGCGGCGAGCCGGTTCCGGTGGGCCGCCTTTTCTTCTGGGCGGTTGTCTTCCGCCTCTGCGGCCTGGTGGGCGGACCGTTCTACGAGGACGACTTCTACCGCTACCTGTGGGACGCCTACCGCTTCGCCACGACCGGCACCCCGTACGGCGCCGCACCGGAGGCCTTCTTCCTCGATCCGTCCGTCCCCGCTGCGTTTCAGGATGTGCTGGGCGGCATCAACTATCCGGAATTGCCCACCATCTACGGCCCCACGTCGCAGCTCGTCTTCCTGCTCGGTTACTGGGTGCAGCCGGCCAGCGTCACGGTGCTTCAGGTCATCCTGATCGCGGTCGATCTGGTCACGCTGGGACTGCTGCTGCGACTGACGTCAACCGCCAACGTGCTGCTGTACGCGTGGTGTCCGCTGGTGGTCAAGGAGATCGCGTTCACCGCGCACCCGGACGGCGCCGGGGCCTGCCTGCTGGTCGCAGCCATCCTGCTCGCGCGGGAGCGCCGTTGGCCGGGCGCCGCCGTGCTTCTTGGCCTGGCCACCGGCGCCAAGGTGTTCGGCCTGGTGCTGGCGCCGCTGGTGCTCGCACGCGCGGGCATCCGGCACTGGGTCCTGTTCGCCGCGACGCTCGCGGCGCTGTACGCGCCGTTCGCCCTCCAGGGAGGCACGGACCTGGCGTCGCTGGAGGTGTTCGCGCGCGAGTGGGAGTTCAATTCGGCGGCATTCGGACTGCTGGCGACGGTGATGCCGCGGTTCGAGGCCCGGTTCGCTCTCGGCCTGGTCTTCGCGCTGTTCTGGGTCGCGTACTGCCGTCGGTACGTCCGGCACGAGGTTGCCGGGCGGATACCGCGCGGCGACTGGCTGTACGGCGCACTGCTCGTCGTGTCTCCCGTGATCAATCCGTGGTACCTGCTTTGGCTGCTACCGTTCGCCGCGGCATTCCCCAGCGCCTGGGCGTGGACGGCCTCCGTTGCCGTGCTGCTCAGCTACACTACGGGTCTGAACCTGCAGGACTACACGATGGACCCGTATGCGCAGCCGCTCTGGGTGCGCTGGCTGGAGTTCGGCCTGATACTCGGCGCGCTCGGCTTCGATTGGACCCGGCGCGGGACGCCCCGAGCCGCAGGCAGCGAGGCGGAACGATGATGAAGACAGTTTGGCGAAAGGACGTGGCGAAGAAACGGCGGGGGAGGCGGCTCGCGGGGGCGCTGATTGGCGCCGGCCTGTTCGCGGCGGCGTGCGGCGCGCCCGTGCCGGAGGAGATCGAGGGGTGGGACGTGAGCGACGAGGCCAGCGTCGAGCAACTCGACCACGGCCCGTGGCAGGAGATTCTGGACGGCTACGTCGCCACCGACGGAGAGGGCGTCAACCTCTTCGACTACGAGGGTCTGCAGGCGAACGCCGGGGACGCCGCGAAGCTGAACGCGTACCTGGAATACCTTCAGAACCTCGACCCGCGCGACTATTCGCGGGCGGAGCAGATGGCCTACTGGATCAACTTCTACAACGCGTTGACCGTCAAGGTCGTGCTCGACGAGTACCCGGTGGAGACCATCCGGGACATTCACGAAGGCGTGGTTCCGTACACCGGACCGTGGGACGACGTGCACGCGCGCGTCACCGGGGAGGACCTCACGCTGAACCACATGGAGCACGGAATCCTGCGTCCCCTCTGGCAGGAGGAACGGATCCACTACGCGGTGAACTGCGCCGCCTACGGCTGTCCGCACCTGATCGATACGGCGTTCACCGCCGCCAACACCGAGGAATTGCTCGACGCCGGAGCGCGCGCGTACGTCAACAATTTCCGCGGCGTCGACGTGGTGGACGAGGACTTCATCGTCATCTCGAGCATCTATGACTGGTACGCGGAAGACTTCGGCGACACCGAGGAGTCGATCATGGAGCATCTCCGCCAGCACGCCGAGGACGAACTGGCTACCTTCCTGGAAGGCTTCGAGGGGGCGATCGAGTACGACTACGACTGGGGTCTGAACGCGCAAAACCGCTAGGAGCCCGGGGCGGAGCCTCTTCATGCGCAGCATCGCGCGCACCGCCGTCATCGTCGCCGCGACGCTGCTGAGCGTGGCGCCGCTACTCGCCCAGCCGCGCCTCACAATGGACTGGGAGGCGATGGCCGAGCAGCTCGTTCGGCGCCTCGCGCCGGCCCCGGGAGAGAAGATCCTCCTCGTCGCCCGGCCCGGCCAGTTCGACGAGCTGATCCCGCCGCTCCGTTACGCGCTCATGCGCGCCGGCGCGATTGACCTGGGTGTGATCGACGTCATTGAGGAACCGCATCCGACCGGGTGGGACGGCGATCTCCTGGCGCGGAACCGCGACGCCGCTCGCGCCGTGTACCGGGAAATGCTGCGCGACTTCGACGGCGCGATCATGCTGCCGGGGGCTCGGCCCGACCATGCCGTTTACGCCGCACTGCAGGATCTGCTGCACGAGGGGATCGGCCGGACCATCCATTTCCACTGGACCCAGAACGGCAGCGCGTTCCCGATCCCGGGGCAGCCGATGCCGGGCCAGGCCGTAGTCGACGCCACTTACCAGCGGGCGCTACTCGAGACCGACTACGCCGCGCTCGCGGCGTCCCAGCGGCGCTTCGTCGACGCGATGCGCGGGGCGGACGTGCGCGTGACGTCGCCGCTCGGCACCGACATCCGGTTTCGCATCGGCGACCGGCCGGTGAACTTCGGCGACGGCAACGCGTCGAAGGAACGGACCGACCAGGGGGTGATCCTGATCGACCGCGAGATCGAGTTGCCGTCCGGGGCCATCCGCGTTGCGCCCATCGAGGAAAGCGTCAACGGGACCATCGCCTTCCCGCCGTCGCAATGGGACGGCCGGCCGGTAACCGGGCTCACGGTGCGTATCGAGAATGGCCGGGTCGCTGGTGTCGCCGCCGAGTCGGGCCAGGATGCGGCGGAGGCGGAACTGGCCGGCGTTCCGGAGCAGGCGCGGGCGTTCCGGGAGTTCGCGCTTGGCTTCAACCCGCTGCTGGCGGTGCCGGAGCGCAACCCGTGGATCCCCTACTACGGATATGGCGCCGGCATCGTGCGCCTCTCACTCGGCGACAACTCCGAGCTGGGCGGAACCGTAACCGGTGGCTACGTCCGCTGGAACTTCTTCACCGATACGACGGTCACGGTCGGCGACGAGGTTTGGGTCCGCGATGGCCGCCTCGTCCGCTGAGCGGGGCGGGTAGTACCCGACGTTTTGCGGGAGTAGTCACGGTGGCCGCAGCGATTGGCCCCGACTGCTGGCAGCCATACATTTATGTGGGGTAAGCTTAACCGTTGGGTATGACTGCTTCCCCCTAATTGGAGAGAACCGCATGAAGCGTTACTTCGTTCTAGCTGTACTTTTGGTGGCCGGTGTGGCCCTGGTCCACGGTTCGGCGGAAGCGTCCGGTTCCATCGGTACCGGCGCCGGCAAGGTGAGCCCGCGCGCCGCGTACTCGCAGGGCAAGGCCCTGACGTTCGACCTTCTGGTCTGCGATTCCTGCCCGGTCCAGAGGGGCGACCTCGACCGGGACCGGGCGGTGAGCCTGACGGCCAGCCTGGTGGCGGTCTTCGACGGCAACACAACCGGATCCGCCGACGACGAGGCAGTGACGGCGGTGTGCGGCGGCGGGGCGGTGCAGGGCGAGGAGTGCAATCTCCGGATGGAGCTGGTGCACTACTTCCTCAGCCGCCGCTTCAAGTTGTAGCCGGGACCGTTCCGATTGCCCCCCAGGCCGAAACCAGTGGTTGAGAAAACGTCGAGAGAAGTGCACACAATGTCCAGATACTTCCGCCTCCTGCTGAACATTCCCGCCATCACGGCACTACTTGGGCTCGCGCTCGTCTCCCCCGCGTTCGCGCAGGGGACGCCGTGGCTCGCGGAGCCCGGAACGGGCACCTTCAGCATCACGTACGTCAATCAGAACGCGAAGGAGTTCTTTCGCGAGACCACGAAGGTCCAGGGGCCGCTCGCCGCGACCAACGCGAATCTTGCGCAGAACACCGTGTGGTTCGGCGTCAACTACGCATTCACGGATGCCGTGGCCATCGATGTGCAGTCGGCCTTCGCCCGGAGCTTCGTGGCCGGGGGAGTCGGCCCGTCAGGCGGCCAGGAGAGCTACAGCGGCCTGTACGATTCCAACATCGCCATCACCTGGCGGGTCGTCGACGAGCTGATCAGCGACGCGCCGAGCGTGGCCCTGCGGATCGGCGCCATCGCCGCCGGCCCCTACGACACCGGCTATATCAACTCGATTGGCGACGGGGGCAACGGCGTCGAGACGTCGCTGATCATCGGTAGATTCGCGGATGCGGCGGGCTTCTCGGCGGAAGTCGGCTACCGAGCCCGGACGAGCACGGAAGTCAACCCGCAGGCGGTGGGAGCCTCCGGCGGGAGTGAGCGTGTCGACATTCCGGCGGAGATGTTCCTGAACCTCGGTCTCTTCATCCCGGTCGGCGGCGCCGTCACGATTGGCGCCGACTACCAGATGGTCAACGCCATGTCTGGCCTCGACATCGGCGGCCCGGGCTTCTCGCCAAGCCGCTTCCCCGGTCTGGAGGAGGATCGCCACCTGGTGGCGGGGCGGCTGCTCGCCAACGTGACGGATACGGTCAGCCTCAACGCCTTCTTCGGTCAGATGGTGGCCGGCCGGAACACGGCGGCATCACGAATCGTCGGATTCGGCCTGGGCTTCGGCTTCGGCGGCGGGGCCCTCGGGTTCTAGGAGTCCACGCCGGCATTCACCTGGCTAGAACCGCGACGCCGGAATCCAGGTGTCGGAGCGCGCCCAGCTCTCGTTGAACTGCGCCTCGACCTCCGCGGTCGGTTTCCCCTGTTTCTGGAGGGCCGTCATCAGGCCGAACAGCGACCAGCCGTTGTTCGGATGGTCCTCGAGCTCGTCGCGGTAGACCTGCTCCGCGTCGGCGTACCGCTCGGCCTCGATCAGCGCGGCGCCGAGCCAGTGCCGCGCGGCGAACGGCAGCGGCTCCGGCTCCGAGTACTCCAGTTGATCTTCCACCTCGACCGCCCGCTGGAACGTGTCGATCGCCGCGCGGAGATCGCCGTCGGCGCGCTGCAGCTCGCCCTCCAGGATTCCGCCCACCGTCTGGAGCAGTAGCCGAGCCTCATCGAAGCGGAACCGCGCGGTGGTCTTCTCGGCGAGCGCCGTCACCCGGTCGAGGTAGACCCGCGCGAAGTCCGCCTCGCCGGCGCGCAGGTGGGCATAGCCCTGCGCGAAGTCCCAGAGCCCGCCCGAGGCCTCCTGCTCGGGGCGGTCGGTCACTTCGAGCACCTCGTCGAACCGGCCGAAGCGGAGCAGCGTCAGCACCTCGTAGACGCTGTCTTCCGTCAGCTTCGTGTAGTCCTTCCCGGCCTGCGCCGCGATTGCCCCTTGGCCGTCCATCGACGCCGCGAACAGCAGCATGTGGAGGTTGTGGCTGGGGTAGATGGCGATCCCCTCGTTGTGCTCCGCCTTCAGATCGGAATGCCAGGCGTCGAGGTTCGAGCGCACGCCGTCCGCCCAGCGGCCAATCTCGTTCCAGGTGTGCGACGGCATGTGGTTGATGTGGCTGGCGCCCGGAATCCCGCTGCCGAGATGCTCCGCGCAGCCGGACGCGAGGCCGGGATCCACGGTCGACTCGGTGGCGTGAATGTAGAGGTGGCACGCGCCGGGATGGCGGATGTCCCGGGCAAGCACGCTTTCGAGCACCCCGTGCAGCCGCTGTACGTTCGGATCGTTGAGGTCGCGCAGGCCGCGGCGCGGCTCGAGCAGGAACAGTGCGTCGGCGTACAGCGTCACCGCATCCAGGTCGTCCGGGTACTGCTCGGCCACCTGGCGCATCGCCTCGGCGTACGCCTCGTCCTGTTCGCGCCGCGTCTCCGGGTCGAAATCCTCCACATAGCGGTGCGTCAGCGCCTCGATGTAGGCCCTCTCCTTCGGGCTCGCGCCGTCCATCCGCTTGACCGCCTCCTGGGTTGCCGCGTAGGCGTGCGGCGCCTCGAACGTCCGCATCGGACCGTTCAGGTACGAGCCCCACGACCACGCTTCGCCCCAGTAGCAGATGGCGCATTCCGGGTCGCGCTTCCACGCCTCGCGGAACGAGCGGGTCGCTTCCTCCTTGGCGAAGGCGTACATGAGTGCGAAACCCTGGTCGAAGTACGCCTGCGCCTCCGGATTGGTGGTCGAGATCGGATGCGCGTGCGGGCCGCGGACGGAGACGTCGTAAAGCCGCATCGGCTCACTGAAGCTCTCCGGAAGATCGCTCCCGGCCGAAGTGTCGCCGGCGCCGCCGTGATCGTGCTGCGCCAGCGCCGGCGGCGCCGCCAGCATGACGGCTCCGGCCAGCAGCACGGCCTGGAGCCCGGTCCATCCCGTCGATCGGCTCATCTTGTGCATCGCTCTTCCGTCCCTTCCGCAGTTCCCCGCCATCGGGTTTCCAGATCATACGCTCCCGCCGTCCCCGGACGCGTGCGCCGCCCGAAAGCTGGGGTATGCTCAGGGTGCCGTGGCGCGTCGTGTTGTCCTGTTGGTCGTCGCGTTCCTCTTCACCGGCCTTCTCGCGGTCGGATCGGCGCAGTGGGGCTGGGGCGTGGGCGAGGGGAACCTGCCCGCCCGTTTTCCGCCCGAGTCGATGCCGGACCGGGGCTTCACCTTCTGCAAGTTGATGTACGACCAGGTGCGCTACGAAGCGCTCGGCATGGGGTGGTCGACCGACTACCCGTTCGCCGGCATCAACCTGATGCACCGGCTGGAAGATCTGACGTCGACCGAGATCAGCACCGACAACCGTGGCGAGCCTAACCACTGGGTCGTCCGGCTGACGGACCCCGAGCTGTTCAACTGTCCGTTCGTCATGGCGGCCGATGTCGGGACCATCGGCCTGAGCGGCGAGGAAGCGGCGGGCCTGCGCGACTATCTGCTCAAGGGCGGCTTCCTCTGGGTGGATGACTTCTGGGGTCCGCGCGCGTGGGACCATTGGGTGAGCGAGATCAGCCGCGTGCTCCCGCCGGCGCAGTACCCGATCCGCGACGTTCCGATGGACCACCCGGTATTCCGGGCGTTGACGCACGTGGAGAAGGTGCCGCAGATCACCTCCATCCAGTTCTGGTACCGCTCCGGCGGACGGACCACGTCCGAGCGCGGCCGCGACAGTGACGTCGCCCACTTCCGGGCAATCACGGACAAGAACGACCGCTTCCTGGTGGTGATGACGCACAACACGGATGTGGCGGACGCGTGGGAACGGGAGTCCGACGACCCGCGGTTCTTCGAACAGTTCTCGCCGGACGGCTACGGTCTCGGCATCAACGTCCTGCTCTACTCGATGAGCCACTGAACGGCGTTCAGATTCCGATGATCACGCCCTGCGGGCGGCGCACGTTTCTTGCCGCGCTTCCGGCGTTCGCCGGTGTCGCGACGACCGCCGCTGCGGTGAGGCCCGCCGCGGCGCCGGTACGGCTGCCCCTCGGTCAGGCGGAGCTGGGGGTGCGGATCACCGGGATGGAGACGATTGTCGTCCGCGCAACCGGACGAACCGCCTGGATCTTCGTGCGCCTGTCGACCAATGACGGCATGACCGGCCTGGGCGAAGCGTCGATGGGACGCCGGACCGAGATGCCCGAGCTGGCCGCGTATTTCGACCTCGTGCGCGACCGCTCGCCGTTCGAGATCGAGCGGTACCGGCAGAACGGCCGGGCAATGGCGGCGGGCGGCGACCGGGTGCAGGCGACCGCGTTCAGCGCGATCGAGCAGGCGCAGTGGGACCTTGTCGGGAGGGCGCTCGGCGCGCCGGTCTACGACCTGACCGGCGGCGCCCTTCGTCACGACCTGCCGGCCTACGCCAACATCAACCGGGCGACGTCGGATCGGACGCCGGAGGGATTCGCCGCGAACGCGCGCCAGGCGGCGGCCGACGGCTTCCGCGCGATCAAGGCCGCCCCGTTCGACGGCTTCCCTCCCCTCGACGGGCCGGCGGCCGACGTCGAGGCGGCGACCGAACTGGGGATTGCCTGCATCGAAGCGATGCGGGAGGCGATCGGTCCGGACGTCGACCTGAAGATCGACGTCCACAGTTTCTTCGACGTGCCCCTGGCCATCGAGGTGGCCCGCCGGCTCGAGCCGCAGCAACTGTCGTGGTACGAGGAACCGGTCCCGCCGACCGACGTGGCGAGCACGAAGGCGATCAAGGAGGGCATTCGCCAGACGATGGCGGGCGGCGAGTTCCTCTTTGGCGTCGAAGGGTTCGAGCCGCTCTGCCGCGAGGGCGCGGTCGACATCATCATGCCGGACGTCAAGCACTGCGGCGGACTCGCCGAAATGGCGGGGATCGCCACCGTGGCGGAACTCCACGGGGTGCTGGTTTCGCCTCACAACCCGAGCGGACCGGTCAGCACGATGGTGTCGGCGCACGCCTGCGCCGGCATGTCCAATTTCGACATCCTGGAGTACCAGTGGAACGAAGCCGACTGGCGCGGCGACCTGCTGGATCCCCCCGAGCGGTTCGAGGCGGGCATCCTGCGCGTGCCTGACGGCCCCGGCTTCGGCATCACGTTGAACGACGCGCTCGCCCGCGAGCATGGGTAGCGGCGCGGCGGCGCCTCCCCCGGCCCCGACCGGCGGCGACCCGCCGGCAACCAGAAGGAGCAAACGGCGGCGATGAAGATCCGTGCGATTGACGCTCTCGAAGTAATCGACTCCCGCGGCAACCCGACGGTGGAGGCGCGAGTCCACCTCGAAGACGGCGCCGTCGCCGAGGCGCGCGTCCCCTCGGGCGCTTCGACCGGCGAACGCGAGGCGGCCGAGTTGCGCGACGGCGGCGGCCGCTACGGCGGCAAGGGCGTGCGCCGGGCCGTCGCCAACGTCAACGGGGAGATCGCGGACGCACTCAAGGGCTTCGACGCGGCGGATCAGGAAGGGCTCGACCGGCGGATGATTCAGCTCGACGGGACGCCGAACAAGGCGCGGCTGGGCGCGAATGCGATGCTGGGCGTCTCGATGGCGGCGGCCCGGGCCGAGGCGGCGTCGGTGGGAGTGCCGCTGTATCGGCACCTGCAGGGCCTCCACGGCGGCACCGACAGCGACGGGGCGGTATTGCCGGTTCCGTGCCTCAACGTGATCAACGGCGGCCGCCACGCCGACAACACCGTCGATTTCCAGGAGTTCAAGATCGCGCCGCACAACGCGCCCACCTTTGCCGAGGCGCTGCAGATGGGGATCGAGACGTTCCATGCCCTCCGCGCGCTCCTGAAGACGGACGGCAAGTCGACCGGCATCGGCGACGAGGGCGGATTCGCGCCCGACCTGGCAAGCAACGAAGAGGCGGTCGAGCTGATTCTCCGAGCCATCGAGGCCGCCGGCTACCGTCCCGGCGCCGATATCGCGATCTGCCTCGACCCCGCGACGAGCGAAATGTGGCGTGACGGCGGTTACGTCGCGTTCAAGTCGGATCAGTCGGTGCGGAGCACGACCGAGATGATCGATCTGTGGCGTTCCTGGATCGACCGCTATCCGATCGTCCTGATCGAGGATGCGCTCGCGGAGAACGACTGGGAAGGCTGGGCGCAGTTGACGGAGTCGCTCGGGCCGCGCATCGAGCTCGTGGGCGACGACCTCCTCTGCACGAACCCGGCCATCCTGCGGGAGGCGATCGACAAGAACGTCGCCAACTCGATCCTGGTGAAGCTGAACCAGATCGGCACCGTCACCGAGACGCTCCAGACCGTCCGCCTCGCCCAGGAGCACGGCTACGGCGCTTACATGTCGCACCGCTCGGGCGAAACCGAGGACACGTTCATCGCCGACCTCGCCGTGGCGACCCGCTGCGGGCACATCAAGACGGGCTCCGGCTGCCGCGGCGAACGGACCGCGAAGTTCAACCGCCTGCTCCGGATCGAGCACGACCTGGCGGGAGAATGCACCTACGCCGGGATCGGCGGCTTCAATCAGTCGGTGCTCTGACCGTCGCCGGAACGGGCGCGCTAGCGGGCGGCGGGCGCGTCCGACCGCCGGTAGCGCTCCGGCAACGGCGGCATGTAGGTCGGTGGCGTGTCGTGGAAGTAGCCCTCGAGAAACTCCACGCGGCTCTCGAGGGTTGCCGACTCGATGGCCCTGGCGGCATCCCGCCACGCCTGCCAGTCGGGGCCGTTGCCCCCCATCAGCACCGCCCGCCCGGGCTGCAGGGCGAGATAGTGGTCATAGCCGGCATAGCGGGTCATCGTGATCATCTCGTCGTGGCTGCCGCTGGGCTCGGTGCGGCTCGCGGCGCCCTCGGGATGCAGGACCTGCCACTGTCCCATCGGGCGGGCGCCCAGCTTCTCCTCGAAGGGCCAGACCGCGGACACCGTGCCGTCGAGCAGGCCGCGGAATGACCCTGCGCGGATGCGCCGGTAGGTCAGGGTTATCAATTCCCGGCCCGCCCCGCGATCGGCGTCGCGGCGCACGGCGATCAGCTCGTCCGCCGGATCGGCCGCGGCCCCGGCGTCGATCTGTTCGTACGCTTCGCCGGAGACGCCCGGCAGGTAGCGCGGCCGCGTCGTGGCGGTCAGCCCCTGCAGGAAGTAGCCGCCCTCCGATCCGCGCGCGAACGTCTGCCGGATTCGCAACGCCTCGTTGTTCCGCAGGCGGTTCGGACCGTTGCCGCCCAGTGCGTTCGAGGCCGGACCGCGGGTCTGTTGCCAGTGCTCGAAACTGGCGTAGCGGGCCAGGCGGTAGCCTTCGTCGAACTCCGGATGGCCGGCGCCGCCGTCGGGATGAACCACCTGCCACTGCCCCACGATACGGGCGCCGATCTGCTCGAACCAGGGCCACACGCCGTAGGCGCTTGCCCGGTAGTACATCTCGTGGGTCCCGCGAGCGAGGTACTGGTGGCGCAGCATCAGCACTTCGTCTTCCGGCCCCAGCGGTCGCGCCACGTCGTTGCGCGCCGCCACCGGCGGTGGCGCGTCGGCCACTTGCTGGGCCGCCGCAATCGTCCCGAGCAATGCCACGCAGAGCAGCGCTGGGCCGAGAGTGCTCTTCAAGCTACTTGATCAACGAGTAGTCGGTCGCCTCGAGCCAGAGCACGTCGACGCCCTGCACGATGCGGCCGTCGCGCTGCGATTCCTCGGCGACCTGCGACCACTCCGGGTCCGCCCGGAACGCATCCCAGCTCGCCTGCGCCGCGTCGCGGCTGTCGTGGGCCAGGATGTACACGAGCGTGTTCTCCGAGAGCGGCGCTTCCTGCGGCGTCCAGTAGCCGACGTTGGTCATGCCGTGCTTCTCGAAGATCCGCGTCGTGTGGTTGCGGAACCGCGCGTTCAGGGCGTCGAGCCGCCCCGGATGCGACGTGTAGGTGCGCATCTCGAAGATCTTCTCTCCCTGCGCCGAGGCGACAGGTTCGAAGTCGGCGAACTGCCCGGCCGCGAAACCGAGGCCAAACACCATGAGGCCGAGGGCGACGAGCGTGTTGCGGGTCATCATCGTGGCAACTCCTTCTGGTGAAACCTTCCGGTGGAAGCCGTTCATTCTAGCCCGGCCGGTTCCTCCCCGGAAGCGTAGCGCTCTATGAGGCGTTCGCGGTCGGCTTCGGTCAGGCGCATGTACTGGGGCCGGTCCTTCGCCAGCCCGCCGGTCTGGCACGGCCCGCACATCAGGGTCGTCGGGTTCCGGTTGTGCCGCAAACCGAGGGTGTGTCCGAGTTCGTGGGCGAGGATGTTGCGCGCGATGTTCGGATTGAAGGCCATCGCGGTGGCGTCCTCCTCGATCGCCACGAAGTAGCGTCCCGGGTGGCGCGGCACCGGCCAGGCGAACGACATCAGGTCCTGGCGCGACAGCAGCAGCACCGCTTCGGCGTCCAGATCGGTCACCTCCTCGGGCGCGTCCGGCTCGTTCGGTCCGCCCCGCAGGCGGCCCGCGCGCTGGGAGATCGACCGGGCGTAGTTCTCGAGGGGACGCATGATGGGCGTGCCGATCCGGAGCTCCTCGGTCAGGCGAAGCGGCAGCTCCAGCTCCTCCGCCACCTCGTTCCAGAACCTGATGGCGTCGAGCGCCATCGGCAGCCGGACGTCGTTCGTGTCGTAGGCGAGGATGACCACGCGGTGCTCCGCCTGCCCGTTCGGCGCCGCGGCGGCGGCCGCGGGCAAACTGACGGACCCCGGGTGAAGCACGCAGAGCAGTGCGAGAACAAAGTACTTGATGATGTTCACATGGTATTCGGATCACCGTCGCCGCGATCAAGGTGCCGACGGCACGTCCGTGTCGATTAGGAACATCAGATGTCAACCGGTCGGGCAGGCAATCGAATGCGCTCGAATTCCCCGCCATCACGCGGGATCGCAAGCAGCAGCTCCGCAAGCGTAGGAGCCTTGGCCCGCTCCAGATGACGCAGGCGCTCGTACTCCTCCACTGCCAGCACCACCACCGCCGGCTTGCCCCGGCGGGTCACCCGCTGGGGTTCCCCCGAGCGCGCAGCCTTGACGACGGCGCTGAACCGGTTTTTTGCATCCTGCAACGACCATTCCGTCATATGGGCCTCTACTGTCCAGTTCTTGTCAAGTCTGATTCCACGGGCCCTCGGACCGAACCTGCCGCCCCAGCGCGGTCAGGCGATACCTCTGATTCCTGGCTCTCGGCGCGTCCGAGCGGGTCATCTCGACGTACCCGCACTGTAGTGCCGGTAACAGGTAGCGCTCCCGCATCCACTTGCGGTCGCGGAGCTCAAGCGCGTGCAGAATCTCCCGCAGGGACATCTCCCCGGCCAGCACGGACAGGAGGCGCTTTACTTGGGGGGTTTCATGTGGGGTGTCTTGGGGGGTCTGGACGGCCGCGAAGATCACGTCCAGCATGAACGTGATGAACGCTGTGCTCGCGCCCGCCTCCGAACTCCGCCTGATGGCCTGGTAGTAATCACCTTGCCGGTCACGGACAAGGCTCTCGACCGGCACATGGGCGAACAGCGGCTTCCAGCGGGTCAGGATGAGCGTCTGCCAAAGGCGTCCCAGGCGTCCGTTGCCGTCCTCAAACGGATGAATGAACTCGAACTCGTAGTGGAAGACGGAGCTTGCCACCAGGGGATGCTCGCCGGTGCTGCCGAGCCACGCCAACAGACCGGCCATGAGTTGCGGCACGCGCCCGGCGGGCGGGCCGACGTGGTGGATTCGATCCTGCCCCATCACGGCCACGCCGCCGCGGCGATAGTGACCCGGCGCGTCCAGCAGGCCGGCCATAAGAACCCCGTGGGCGCGGAGCAGGTCGGTTTCGCTGGCCGGGTTCCACCCGTCGAACTGCTCGTACGCCTCGATGGCGTTGCGGGCCTCCTGCACGTCCCGTGGCGGGGCGATGACCGGCTTGCCGTCGAGAATGGTGGCGACCTGCTCCTCGCTGAGGACGTTGCCCTCAATGGCCAGCGAACCCTGGATGGTGCGGATGCGGTTGATGCGCCGCAGCCGCAAGTCTTGGGAGACGCCGGACGCCTCGGCGCGGCCGATCGCTTCGCCGATCTGCGCGACGCGGGACAGCATGCCCGGCGTGATCGAGTATGGCGGTTGTTCGTTCATGCGACTCCTGAGAGTGGGTTCCGTCATATCCCCAGCTTCTCGAAGAGCCCCGGCGTCGGCAGGCCCGCCGCGTTACCGCAACTACGCGTCACGCAGGAAGTCAATCAGCAGCCGCGCGGTTTCCTCCGGCTGCTCCTGTTGCACCCAGTGGCCGGCGCCGTCGATGAAATGCACCCCCCGCATGTCGGTGCAGGCCGACTCCTGCATCCGCTCGAGCGAGCCGGGCCGCTGGTACGCGCCCCAGTCGCTGCTGCCGGCGATGAACATCGACGGGATGTCGATGGTGCGTCCGGCGAAGGTGCGCAGCTCTTCCGAGAAGACGCCCGAGCGATACCACTGCAGGCCGCCCTGGAAGCCGGTCCGGCCGAACTCCTCGCTGTAGACGCGCAGCTCGCGGTCCGGCAGCCAGGTGTTGGCGGCGATCTCGGCCGGCGTCGGCATCTCCTTGGCGACGGTCTCGGCCATCGTCTCGTCGAGGTCCATGATGTAGTAGGTGGGCATCTTCGCCACTTCGGCGGCGGTCCATCCGGCCAGACGGTACGGACGGTTTTCCTCCCAGTCCGCGCTCTTGTGGTGGTAGTAGGCACGGAGGAAGTCGTGGATTCCCTGCGGCGCGCGCCACATGTCGTTGTTCGCCTCGCGCGTCGTGTAGTAGCGCTGGTAGTGCTTGCGCGGGCGCGAAAGGCGCGTCATCTCGGCGTGGATGTCCGGTTCGGCCGGAGCCGGCTGCTGCGGGTTGTCGGCGGTGTCGAACGGAAAGCTCGGGGTGCCGCCGAACGGCGCGCTCATCAGTGCGACGGCGCGGAAGATATCGGGACGTGTGACGGCGCACCACGCGGCGACCGGCGATCCGAAGTCATGGCCGAACACGGCATCGACCGACCGGTAGCCGAGGGCCGAGACGAGCGCGAGCGCGTCGCGGACCGCATTCAGCCGGCGGTAGGACCGGAGGTCGCCGTCGTAGTCGGGATCCCAGCCGGTGGTTCGGCCGTAGCCTCGCTGATCCGGTGCGACCACGTGGTATCCCGCCTCCGCGAGGGGAACGAGGACATGGCGCCAACTGTAGGCGAGCTCGGGAAAGCCGTGCAGGAGAAGCAGGAGCGGCCGGCGGTTCGCGGCGTCGTATCCCGCTTCGAGCAGGTGCATGTCGAGCCCGTGGACACCGGCGACGAAGCGCGAGCGGACGCCGTCGGGCAGGACGCTCGGGTCGTACGGGCCGACCGGGTCGGTCTGCGCCGCCGCTTCCGCCGATGCCCGTGCGCGGGCCGGGACCGTCGAGTGCAGCGCCGCGCCGCCCAGCAGCGCGCCCGCGCCGCGCAGTACGTCGCGCCGCGTCAGGCCGGTGGCGGTCGTGGCCGAGCCTGCGGCAGGCGCGGCCGGGAGGGTAACGGAATGGTCGGATCCGGTCATGTCGGTACCTCTCAGTGGGGATGAACGACCCGTTCTCACCGCGACAGCTCGCCCCGGCCGAGCATCGCGACGAGGGCGTCGGCGCGCGCCAGCGAACCGCTCTGGCGCAACAGGTCCATCCGGTCGAAACGGCTCATGCCGAGGAACTGGGCGAGTCCGTCGACGAGCGCCGCGTCCGGCAGCTCATCGGGTGTCGGGGTGGCGTCCGGGTCATCGAGGGCCAGCAGCTCCAGCAGGAGCGGCCGGTGCCGTCGCAGCGGGTCGCGCTCGTCGTCGCCGACGGGTTCCGGGATCGCCACGACGTCGGCCATCCGGTACGGCCGGCTCTGGTCCTCGGACGCAACGCGGAACTTCGTGATGCCGCGCAACACGATGTTGTAGCGGCCGTCGGCCAGCTCTTCGACGTTGGCGATGACGCCCGCGGTGCCGATCTCGTAGATCGGCGGGTTGCCCTCGTACTCGCCTTCGTAGCCGGGCCGAAGCATGACCATTCCGATGATGCGGTTGCCTTCGAGGGCGTCGGCCACCATCTGGCGGTAGCGCGGCTCGAAGATGTGAAGCGGCCGCGACGCGTGCGGGAAGAGCATGATGTCGTCGAGCGGGAAGATGGGGATCGCCGGGGGCAGATCGGCCACCGCGGGCCCTGCCTGGGATCCCGACGACGCGGCGAGCGGCGCGATGGCGGGCGGCGCAAAGGGGGACGGCCAGAGGAAGCCGAACGCGATCGCAACGGCGAGCAGCCCGTGGTGAAACGCCGCGTAGCATCGAGAGGGTCGAGGCGCCCGGCTGACCAGGCGCGACGACCTGCCGCCCCGCATGGCTCCTATCATATGCGCCGTGGCCGAGCCCGCCGAAATGCCGGCCTGGAGGCCGGCGCACCGCACGAAGATGCCGGCCTGGAGGCCGGCGCACCGTACGGTCGGCGCACCGTAGTGAAGCCAGCGCGCGCGCTGGCGGGGTCAGTCGGTTTCGCCGAGGAGCTTCAGGTAGGCCTCGTAGGCAAATATGCGGTTGCGCGCACCGGCGCTGATCTGGCGTGTGATTCCCATCTCGGTCAACCGCTCGATCGCATTCGCGGCGGCGGGGAAGGAGATCCCCGCCTTCTGCCGGAGGACCGGGATCGAGACGACCGGCTGCGCCATCAGGGCCTGGTGCACGCGTGCGGCCGACCGCATGCGGCGGCCCACGTCGTCGATTCGTCGCCGATCCGCCGCGAAGAGCTCCGCCATCCGTCCGGCGAGCGCGACCGTGCCATCGGCCGCGGCGCGCACGCCCTCGAGGAAGTACTCGAGCCAGTCTTCCCAGTTGCCCGTTGCGGTCACCGTGTTCAGCAGGTCGTAGTACGCCATCCGATGGCGGTAGAGAAACGCGCTGATCGGCAGGACCGCCTCGCGCAGCAGGCCAAGGTCGCGCAGCATCAACGTGACGAGCAGGCGTCCCACCCGGCCGTTGCCGTCCAGGAACGGGTGGATCGACTCGAACTGCGCGTGCGCGAGGGCCGTCCGCGCGAGCAGCGGCAGGCGGTCGTCGGCGGCATGGACGAAGCGTTCGAGCGCCGCCATGCAGTTCTCTACTTCCGCCGGCGGCGGCGGCACGTAGCGCGCGCTCAGGGGATGCGGCCCGCCGATCCAGTTCTGCGCCCGCCGAAACGCGCCCGGCATCTTCCTCTGGCCGCGCGGGCTGTCGAGCAGCACCGCGTGCAGCTCGCGAAGCAGCCGGTTCGAGACCGCCCGGTCCTGCCGCAACTGGCCGAGGCCCTGCTCGATGGCGCGGACATGGTTCGCCACCTCGAGCACGTCATCGCCGGTCGTCGACGACGGGCCGTCCACCTCGACCCTCAGCAGGGCCTCCAGGGGGACGTCGATGCCCTCTATGCGCGACGAGCCGATCGCTTCCTGCCGGACGCAGGCGTAGCCGAGGGCAGCCGCGTCCGGGTGGGCGGCAGCGCCGAAGGCGTCGAGCCGGCCAAGCGCCGCCGCCGCGGCTTCCAGCGCCCGCGGAACCCCGCCGTCGATCGCCAGCGGGGGCGCGGGAGGCAGCGGATCGGGAACGAACGCCCGGACTTCCTCCCCTTCGACCTGCACGACGGCGTAGCCGCCGGTCGCATCACGTTGCATAGGAACGGACTCCTTATTAAAATACTTAAGCCAAGCCTATGGTATGGCTATCGAAAATCGCTCTGCATATTAAGGGCAAAACCGTCAGATTTTAACACATAGAATCTGGCGATCCCGGAGGGCAACGACGACATGACTATTCTCCGATGGGCCACGGTAGTGATGGCGCTGGTGCTGGCGACCGCGAGCGCGGCGTCGGCGCAGACGGAGTTCCACTACCAGTTCGGACGGCTGGTCAACCCGTTCGCATCGCCGGAGGGGACCATCGCGAGGACGCAGATCCTCACCCTGCAGCAGGCGTCCACCTGGAAGGGAGGCGACAGTTTCTTCTTCGCCGACATCATCGAGGACGCCGGCATCGACGGTTTCAACGAGACGGAGATCTACACGGAGTGGTACCCCACGCTGAGCTTCTCCAAGGTTTCGGGTTCCACCGTGGGCGCCGGCCCGCTCCGGGACGTTGCCTTGATCGGCGGCATCAACATCGACGCCGATGCGAACTTCCTCAAGTGGCTGCCGGGGGTCCGGCTTTCCTGGAATGTCCCCGGCTTCATCTTCCTGAACACCGACATCACGGCGTTCATCGATGGCAACTCGGGCATTGCGAGCGGTGGCGCGCCCAGAACGAACAACAGCTACATGTTCGACGTCAACTGGCTCTCCATCTTCACCATCGGCAATCAGTCGTTTAACTTCATGGGGCACGCGGAGTACATCGGCGCGACCACCATCACGGAGGACGTGCCCTTCAACCGCAACCAGAACGGCTGGCTCCTGGCCCAGCCGCAGTTCGTCTGGGACCTGGGGAACGCCATCGGCGGCGAGCCCGCCGCAAACCAGATCTTCATCGGCGTCGAGTATCAGTACTGGCGGAACAAGCTGGGTGCGGCGGCGGACGAAAACACCGTGCAGTTCCTCGCGGTATGGCGGATGTAGCGCCAGCCCCGGCGGGTTCGGCCGCGAGCAGGACGGCGTCGCAGCCAGGCGCGATCCAATATAGTTAGTTGAATGCCTGTCGCAGGGGCGACTTGATGAGTGACGTGGCGGTAGGTACGGCGACGGCGCCGATTACGGCGGAAACGAGTTCTCCGCGCCTGAGGCTTGCCGTGCGCGGCTTCCTCGCGGCGGCGCTCCTGCTCGCGATCACGATTACCGCCACGTCGACGACCCAGCTCTACAACACGGCTGTCGCCCTCCGGGCGGAGGCGGAAGCGAACGCGGTCAATCTGTCGGAGCTGCTGGCGGCGAGCTTTGCCGAGATCGGCGAGATCTCCCTCGCCAACGTGGCCCGCACGCTCGATGCGACGCTGGACGGCCAGATGACGGCCCAGGCGCGCCTTGCCGCGAACATGGTGGCGGCCGCCGAGGCGGCCGGGATGTCGCCGCCGGAAGTCATTGGATTGCTCGACAGCATCGTCGGCACGACGGTGCTCGACGAGTTCTGGATCACCGACGAATCGGCTTACTCCTACCTGACCAACGTGCGCGACGAGGAAGGCGGGCTCGTCCCGTTCGCCTTCGACCCCGACCCGACCGTGCAGCCGCAGGCGTCGAAGTTCTACGTCCTGCTCGCTTCGCCGCTCGACGGCACCGACGTCATCACCCAGCCCGCTCAGGTGCGCGAGATCGATCAGCAGGTCTTCAAGTACGTCGGGGTAGGTGGCGTCGACAAGCCGCGGATCGTGCAGGTCGGCAACGCGCTCAACTTCGGCGAGCAGGAGATTCTCACCAACGTCTACGCCTCGCAGCGCGCCGACGTTTCCGCGGTCATTGAGGGAATCCTGGGCCAGCAGATGGTCGCCCAGGCCACCATCCTCGACCGTTTCACGTATGCCGCCGGGCTGGCGGGGTGGGACCGCGGCGACGTGGAGGAGCGGTTGCGGCGTATCGTCGACACGACCGTCATCGGCGAGATCCGCGTGACCGACGCCGGGGGCGCCATCCGGTACTCGAGCCTGCCCGCCGCGCTGGCCGAGGGTCCGCTGCCGCACGACTCGGAGCTGGCGTCCTTGCGTGACGGCACGGAACGGGTCGTCGAGCATCCGGCGGCGCCGCGAGCCGCCGACGACGCCATATTCAAGTACGTCACCCTCGCCGGGCGCGACACGCCGCAGTTCGTGCAGGTCGGCATCCCCATCGAAGGAAGCGCCGGCAACCTTCTCTATTCGGTCTACCAGAGCGAGGCGGACGTGCTGGTTCGCTCGCGCAACCTGGAGGCGCTCTGGGTAGTCAACCTCGACCGCGATATCGCGGCCGCCGCGCCGCGTCCGGGAATGCCGACCGACGGGGAAATCACCGACGCGCGCGCCGTCTACAGCCGGAACGCGGAAGCGGTCGTGGCGCGGGCGATGGACGAAGGCCGCGTGGTGAGCGAGGCGAGCCTGTCGCTGCTGGCGCCGGCCGAGCGCGGCCTGTGGGTCGCCTCGCCGATCATCAACGCGGGAGGGATCCCGATCGGCGCCCTCGCGGTCGCCGTCAATCTGGACGAGATCGTGGAAACCGTGTTCGCCGAGGTGGTGAGCACGACGTTGATAGCCCTCGTACTGCTGGGTGGCGCCGGCGCGGGAGCGCTCTGGGGAACGCGCTGGCTTACCCGTCCGATCGAAGTGATTGCGGACGCGGCGCGCGACGTGGAATCGGGACGGGAGCCCGACCCGGCCGCGATGAGCCAGGTGGTCCAACGGCAGGACGAGCTGGGGAGTCTTGCGCGTGTTTTCAACGACATGACGGTGCAGGTCTTCATGCGTGAGGAGCAGCTCGAGACGCTCGTCTCCGAGCGGACGCAGGAACTGCAGACGAGCAACCAGCAGTTGCAGCTCGCCCAGGACGCGATGGAGCAGGACCTCGAGATGGCGAAGGTCGTGCAGCACGCGCTCGTGCGGGAAGGCAACGTCGAGTTGAGCGACTTCTTCGCCTGCGCGCGCATGACGCCGGCCCAGGCGGTAGGAGGCGATCTCGTCGACATGGTCGAGCTGTCCGACAACCGCTTCTGTCTGATCCTCGGCGACGTTTCGGGCAAGGGGGTGGCGGCGTCCCTCTTCATGGCGGCGGCCCATTCCGCCCTCAGGACGGCGTCCTCCATGCACACGGACATCGGGGCGGTCGTCGTTGAAGCGAACGATCGGCTGTGCGCCCAGAATCCGATGGGCTTCTTCGTGACCGGCGTTGTCGCCCTCGTCGATCTGCAGGCCCACACGGTCGACTACGTCTGCGCCGGCCACGACTCGCCGGTGGTCGTCGGCGCGGACGGCGAATGCCGGATGGTCGAGGCGACCGGCGGTCTCGCGATGGGCGTGATGGACGGCATGGACTACGACAGCCGCCGCATCGCCCTGCAGCCGGGCGAGACGCTCTTCCTCTTCACCGACGGCCTGACCGACGCGGTGAATCTCGAGGGCGAACTCTACGGCAAGGAGCGTCTCGACCAGACGTTCATCGAAGCGGCCGCCCTTGCCCCCGAAGCGCTGATCGACCACGTCTGGCGGCGCATAGCGGATTTCTCGGCTGGCGCGCCCGTCGTCGACGACATGACCTGCCTCGTAATCAAGCGCCGGTAAGTCGTGCTAGGATTTGCGGATGCCTGACGACGCGCTTCAGGTTTCGATAATGCCTCGCGTGACCGAGTTACAGGCACTGTCACGCCGGGTGGAGGAGTACGGCGACGCCCGCGGGCTGCCGGAGCCGACCGTGTTCGTCATCAATCTGGCTCTGGACGAGTTGATAACCAATTCCGTGATGCACGGGTTCACTGGCGTTGGGGATCCCCACATCGACATCGGTCTGTTGGTGGAAGGCAACAGCCTGAAGCTGACGGTCAAGGACAACGGAGCACCGTTCGATCCGACGGCCGACACCGACCCGGATTTGGATTCCTCGCTCGAGGATCGCCGGATCGGTGGACTGGGGCTGCACCTGGTGAAGAGCTTCGCCAACCGGATCCACTACGAATACGTGGATGGCCAGAACTGCCTGACACTCGAACATGACTTGCAGCGGGCGTCGGAATAGCCAGGAAACCGACCGCGCCGTTGCCGAACGGGTTCCGAGGATGGATTGATGAACATTGAAGTGGCAGAGGAACGGGATGGTTCGGCGCTGGTACTCCTGCCGGTCGGACGTTTGGACAGTGCAAACGCCCGCTCGTTCGAGTCGATCGTGATGGAACGCATCAGCGGGGGTGAACAGGCGCTTATCGTCGACTTCAGCCGTCTGACGTTCATCAGCAGCTCCGGAATGCGCGTACTGCTGATCGCCGCCAAGAAGCTGCAGGCGAGCAGCGGCAAGCTGGTCCTGTGCGAGATGAAGGATCACATCGAAGAGGTGTTCCGGATCAGCGGTTTCGACCAGATCATCCCGATCAAGGGATCGCGCTCGGAAGCGAGCGACACCGTCTGATCGTCCGGTTCAGCGAACCGGCCAGTTCAACGAACCGGCCGGTTCATCGAACCGGAGCCCCGTCGGCGTCGTACCCAACGTAGGCGGCCATCACGAGGCCGTGCAACGTCAGGAACCGCGCCTGGAGCGTGCGCAGGCAGGCTTCCCGCGCGTCCAGGCTGGATCCGGCCGGCCAGTCGTTCCGGAGGGCCGTGCCCATCTGCGAGGCGAGGCGCCGTGCGTCGGCCATGGGCCCCGGACCGATCGGCAGGGCCTGCAGCTCGGCGACCGTCATCGCGAACGAGTGGCAGAGCGACCGGGGCAGCCGCGGGTCGTTCACCAGCAGGTCGATGACCCGCGCCGGCCGAACCTCCACGCCGTGGCGCCGCCGATAGGCGTCGACGGCCTGACAGACGCGCAGCAGGCTCGACCACGAGTCGTCGGCCCGCACGCTCTCGCCGGCCTGCCGGCGCCAGATCGCCAGGTGGGCAAGCACCAGGGCGAGCATCAGCATCGCCCGTTCCGTGTAGCGGCCCAGCTCGAGGAAGCGCCAACCTTCGTCGCGGTACATCGTCGTGGCGGCGACGCCGCCGAGCGTGTCGATGTCGCGCGACACTTCCGTGTAGAACGTCTCGGGCGCGGTCTTCCAGATCTCCTCGATGCGCCGCGACTTGAAGCGGAGCCACGCCAGATTGAACGTGGTCCAGAACTCGGCGCTGATGCAGTGGCGCATCTGCCGCGCGTTTTCGCGCGCCATCGAGAAGCCGTTCCGGACGGAATCGGGATTCGTCCGTTCGAACGTCAGGTGGTCCGCAAGCGTGTAGGCGTCGGCCAGGGTGAGGTCGTCATCGGCGCCGCCGAGAGCCACGTTCGCGCCGGGCGGCAGGCGGCCGAGGGACGCGTAGATCCGCCGCCACCCGAAGTGGATTTCACGCACCGGACGGTCGACCAGAGTTTCCACCTGCACCCGCAGCAGGCGGCAGAGATGGTCGGTTCGCTCCAGGTAGCGGCCGGTCCAGTAGAGCCCTTCGGCGCTGCGTGACAGCATCAGGCGGGTCTCACTGCGCGGCGCTGACGTCGCCGTCGATCACCCAGACATCCTTGCCGCCGCCGCCCTGACTGGAGTTGACGACGATCCCGCCGCGCCGGAGCGCCACCCGGCAGAAAGCGCCGGGGACGATCCGGGTCGTTCGCCCCCGCAGTACGAATGGCCGCAGGTCGACGTGGCGGGGCTCGATCTGCTCGTCTATCAGACAGGGGGCGCGGGAGAGCGAAAGGACCGGCTGCGCGATGAAGTCCGCGGGATTCGCGCGCATGCCCTTCGCATACTCGTTCCGCTCCGCCGGCGACGCGTGCGGGCCCACCAGCATCCCGTAGCCGCCCGACTCGCCCACCCGCTTGACGATGAGCCGATCGAGGTTGTCCAGCGCGTACTCGAGATCCTCCGGTCGGCGACAGAGCCTCGTCGGAACGTTGGCGAGGATCGGTTCCTCCGACAGGTAGTAGCGGATCATGTCGGGCACGTAGGCATACACGCTCTTGTCGTCGGCGACGCCGGTTCCCGGCGCGTTCGCCAGAGCGACGTTCCCCAGCCGGTAGGCCTGCAACAGGCCGGGCACGCCCAGCAGCGAATCGGGCCGGAAGACATCCGGATCGATGAAGTCGTCGTCCACCCGGCGGTAGATCACGTCGACGCGGCTCAACCCTTCCGTCGTCCGCCTGTAGACATGACCGTCGCGGACGAGCAGGTCCCGGCCTTCGACCAGTTCGGCCCCGATCTCGCGCGCCAGGAACAGATGCTCGTAGTACGCCGCGTTGTAGATGCCGGGCGTCAGCAGCGCGATGGACGGATCGGAACGGCCCTCCGGGGCCAGCTCAACCAGCGTGTCCCGCAGCAGTTGGCCGTAGTTCTCGACCTCCCGGACGTTGCAGCGGCGGTACAGGCGGCGCAGGTTCGACTTGACCGCCTTCCGGTTCGCGATCATGTAGGACACGCCGGACGGCACACGCAGGTTGTCTTCCAGCACCACGAATCCGTCATTGGTCCGGACGATGTCGGTGCCGCAGACCGCGACCCACGTGTCGCAGGGCGGTGTCGCGCCGCGCATTTCCGGCCGGTACTGCGGGCAGTCGTCGACGATGTCGGCCGGTACCGCGCCGTCCGCGATGATGCGCCGGTCTCCATACACGTCGGCCAGAAACCGGTTCAGGGCCAGGATGCGCTGCGTGAGGCCGATTTCGATCTCCTGCCATTCGGCCGCCGACAGGATGCGCGGCAGGCAGTCGACGGGGATGATCCGCTCTTCCGCCTCCGTGTCGCCGTAGACGGTGAACGTAATCCCTTCCTGGAGGAACGAGCGCGTCACGCGCTCCTGCACGTCGGTCAACTCCTGGGTCGACAGGCGGGCAATCGCGTCGTGCAGGGAGTGGTGGTGCGGACGCGGCGCACCGCCCGGCTCGAACATCTCGTCGTAGATGTCGTCGTCGAGGTCGTACGCGTCGAAGTCCATCAAGACCCCAGCCGACGATATCACGCGGCCGGACGGTTCAGCGCGAGCACCACGCCGAACAGGGCGACGCCGGCCAGATCGAACACCGGCACCGCAACGCCCGCCAGGGTCGCCGCCGGCCCGGGCGCCAGCAGCAGGGCCGCCGCGACGAACACCGCCAGGCGGAGCGCGAGGCCGAGCGGCGCGCGCAGTTGTCCGGCGATGCCGGCCGCGAAGCAGCCGACGCCGAGGGTGGCGATGGCGACCGGAAGCAGCATTTCCAGCCAGCCCGCCGCCTCGCCGGAGGTGGTCAGCATGAGCAGCTCCGGCCGGTAGATGAACATGTAGGGAAGCGTGAAGCCGACCAGCGCGAACCGGAATGCCGCGAACGCGGTTGGCATGATGCGCGTATTGGCGATCGACGACGCGGCGTACGCCGCCAGCGCCACGGGCGGGGTCACCATCGACATCATCCCGAAGTAGAAGATGAACAGGTGGGCGGCGAGCGGGATGACGCCGAGGTCGCCCAGCACCGGACCGATCAGCGTCGCCATCAGCAGGTAGCAGACCGCCGACGGCAGCCCCATGCCGAGAATGATCGACGAGACCATGATCAGCACCAGGGCCAGGAACAGGCTCTGTTCCGCCAGCGGAATGATGGTCGCGGGGAGGCGGGTGCCGACGCCGGTCAGGGTGACGATGCCGATGATGATGCCGACGCAGGCGGCCGCCGCCACGAGGGGCACGACGCCCCGCGCCGCGTTCGCGAGGCTCGTCAGGGTGCCGCGCCAGTCGAGTCGGGTTTCGCGGCTCAGGCTGCTGACGACGACGATCGCGGCCAGGGAGAGCGTCACGGCCCGGAACGCCGTGTAGCCGAGTAACAGGAACACGATGAGGCTGGCGAGGGCGGAGCCGAACACGATGCCGGCCGCCCGCGAGATGTCCGCTTCGCTCTCTTCGCCGCTGCCACCGCCGCCAGCGGTGTCGCCGCCGCCACCGCCGCCAGCGCCGACGCCCGCCGCGTCGGCCCGCGCCCCGGCGGTCGCACCGGCCATCCGTTTCGCGTGGAAGTGCACGATGAGCAGCAGCGACAGGTAGTACAGGAGGGCCGGTATGAGCGCCGCCCGAATGACCTCCAGGTAGGTCACCGGCGGTTCGACGATCTCCAGCATCATGTAGGCGCCGGCTCCCATCACGGGCGGCATCAGCGCCCCGCCGGAGCTGGCCGCGGCCTGCACGCCGGCCGCCGTTACGGGCCGGAAGCCGGCGCTTCGCATCATCGGGATGGTGAACGTCCCGGTGGTTGCGGTGTTCGCGACGGCGCTGCCCGAGAGCGAGCCCATCAGGCCGCTGCTCAGGACCGCCACCTTCGCCGGGCCGCCCGAGCTTCGGCCGAAGACCCGCTCCGCGAAGTCGACAATGAACCGTGTGGCGCCGGTCGCCTCGAGGAATGCGCCGAAGATGACGAAGAGAAACACGTACGTGAACATCACGCCCAGCGCCACCCCGAAGACGCCCTGGCTGTGCAGGAACGTCTGCGCGACGATGCGCTCCACGGAGTAGCCGCGGTGGGGGAACAGCCAGTCGGGGAACGCCGAGCCGAACAGGGCGTAGAGAATGAACGCCCCGGCCAGAAGCGGCAGGGCCAGGCCGAGAGCCCGGCGGGCCGCTTCGATCACCAGCAGCAGGCCGACCAGGCCTATCGCGGTGTCCAGGGTGGTCTCGAAGCCGGCCCGGTTGCCCAGCGCCTGTCCGTCGATCCACCAGGCCTCGAACAGAAGATCGGTCTGGACGACGATGTAGCCGCAGCAGCCGACGGCGAGCGCCGCAAGGACGATGTCACTGGCCCGGGCCGCCGGATGCTGCTTCAGGGTCGAGTGAATCGGGACCTGCAGAAAGCAGAGGGCCAGTCCCGCCAGCGCGAAGAGCGCCAGCCGGCTCTGCGGGGCCAGCAGCGGGTAGTTGACCTCGACCAGCGTGAAGACGCACAGGAACACTCCCAGTGCGCCGCTCGCCAGCAGGCGATAGTCGCGGGGAGTGTGCGGCTGAGCCACGGCGCGGCCTACTGCGGCCAGATTCCGGCTTCCTGGTAGAAGCGAATGGCGCCGGGATGGAACTCCGTCCCGGTGTCACGCACCACGTTGGCGGGGTTGATGGCGCGGCCCGCCGCGTGCTTCTCGACGACCAGCTCCCGGTTCTCGTAGAGCAGCCTCGTGACGTTGTACACGAGGTCGTCCGAAGCCTCGGCCGACGTGATGAGGTGCATGGAGCCGACGTCGAGACCGTCGAACGCCTCGGTCTGGCCGCGGTAGGTCTCCGGCGGGATGGTGGCCGGGCGGAAGAAGAGGTAGTCGTCGACCAGGCGCTGCTTCTCGTCGTCCCCGAACGGGATGAAGGTGATCTCCATCGACGCGGCGGCCTGCGTGATCGACGCGGTCGGCACCGCTCCCCCCAGGAAGGTCGCGTCGGCGGAGCCGTCGGTCAGCATGTCGACGGCGGCCTGCTGCGTCGCGTTGAGCGGCGAGAAGTCGTCGTAGGTGACGCCGTGGGCCTCGAGCAGCGGTCCCACGAAGTACTCGAACCCGGCCCCGGCCGGGCCCACGGTGACGCGCCGGTCGCGCAGATCGTCGATGGTGGAAATGCCGGAATCCGCCTGCGTCACGAACAGCGCGACGTTCGGTGCGAGGGTCATTACCGACCGGGCCGAATACGCGCGGTCCCAGCCCTCGCTGCCGCGCACGGCGAAGTAGGTGATCGCCGCGTTCGACAACGCGAAGTCGAGCTCGCCGCTGGCCAGCCGCCGGATGTTCTCCTGCGATCCGCTGGTCGCCTCGGCGGTCACGTTGTAGCCGAGCGACGCGCCCGTCTCGTTCACCACCTCCGCCAGGGCGCTGCCGACCACGAAGAAGGCGCCGCCAGCCGGGGCGGACCCCAGGCTGAGGAACTGGCGGGACGGCGCGGACGAATCGCCGGCGTCACCGTCGCCACCGCCGCCGCCGCACGCGGCGAGCGGAACCAGCAGGGCAAGCAACGCGCCCAGGATCCGGGCGGAAAGGTGAATTCGGGCAAAAGGGAATGATCGGCGCACGGACACCAGCCTCCTGAAAACTATCGTGGATCGGCTCATGCTACTACGTCTGCCCCCTACTCCGGGCCGAAGACCGAGAGCAGATGGCCATCCGGATCGCGGAAATTCGCCGCCCACTCCGTGCCGGTCACGTTGACGGGCTCCCGCATGAACTCCACCCCGTTCGCCCGGAGCGCGTCGTAGGCCTGCCGGACGTGATCGACGGCGAGAACGACCTCGGTGGGACCTGGATGTTCGGAGAGCGTCGCGTGCGGCTCGCTCAGGCACAGCGTTACCGCGCCGGTGTCGAGAAAGAGGAAGCCGGGCGCCTCGCGCTGCACGGCCAGGCCCAGCGCGCCGCAATAGAACGCGCGGGACGCTTCCAGGTCGGTGACGCCCAGCATGACGTGGGCGAGTCCGTTGATGCTCATTGCTTGACCTCACTCCGTTCGACAACAAAACGCCGCGCCTTCATGTCGAAACGCGGAAGCGATCCGGCGTGCACGGCGGTAACCGGAATCGCCAGACCCGTCGCTTCGCGCAGTCGCGAGGCGGCCGCCGCGATCGCGCTGCCCTTGTCGGCGCCGGGCGCCACCTCCACCTCCAGCGCGATCTTGTGGCGTGCCCGCCACGGCCGGACCGTGCAGCGGTACTCCACAACGTCGTCAATCGCCCGCACCACCGTCTCGATGGCGGAGGGATAGACATTGACGCCGCGGACACTCACCATGTCGTCGGTCCGCGCGGCGATGCCGCCCTCGAGCCGCGCGAAGGTCCGGCCGCAAACGCAGGGCGTCGAGGTACGGATCGCCAGGTCGCGCGTCCGGTACCGGATGACCGGGCTCGCCGTGCGCCCGAGGTTAGTCAGCACCAGTTCGCCCTGTTTCCCGTCCGGGACCGGGCGGCCGCTCTCCGGGTGGATCACTTCGGCGATGAACTCCCGTTCGTTGATGTGCAGCGAGCCCGGCGACTCGCGGCACTCGAAGCTGACCGGCCCCACCTCCGTCATGCCGTGGTGATCGATCACGCGCGCTTCCCAGCCGCGTTCAATCCGTTGCCGCGTCGCCGGGATGCTGCCGCCCGGCTCGCCGGCGACGATGATCAGGCGGATCGGGTTCTCCGCGAGCGACGGCCCGTCGTCCGTCTCCAGGCTGACGTCGAGCAACCGCAACGCGTAGGTCGGCGTGCAGCAGACGACGGTCGGCGCCAGCGCCCGGATCAAGCCGATCCGCTGTTTGCTCGTCATGCCGCCGGCCGGAATCGCGTGGGCGCCGATCTGGACGGCGGCGTCGAAGCCGGTCCAGAAGCCGAGGAACGGGCCGAACGAAAAGGGGAAGAGAATGCGATCCCGGCTGGTCACGCCCGCCGCGCGGTAGACCGCCTTCCAGCAGTCGAGCATCCACTGCCAGCTTTCCGGGGTGTCGAGCCAGCGCAACGGCTCGCCCGTGGTCGACGACGTCTGGTTGTAGCGCGCGTAGCGCTCCAGGGGCTCGGTCAACGCCGTGCCCCACGGCGGGTTCGACGCCTGATCGGCGACCAGTTCTTCCTTCGTGGTGAACGGGAGCGCGGTGAGGCCGCCGTCGCCCAGCACCGTATCGACGTTGATGCCGGCTCCGGTGAACTTCCTGTCGTAGAACGCGTTTCGTCCACGAATCGCCCGAAGCAGGGCCTGCAGCCGTGCTTCCTGCGCGGCGGCGATGGCCTCGCGCGAACGGCACTCGTCCCGTGTTGCGCTGGCGCCAGGCTCGACGTCGGAAGGTGCGGCGTTCCTTGCTTCCGTCACCCTTCCACCCCGGAGTCCGCCACCGCGAACCGCTCGGCGATTTCGGCCGGAATGGGGGTCGATCGGAGCGGCCGGCCCGGTTCCCTGGCGACGCACGCGATCGTGAGCGACCCGGTCGCCAGGCTCTCTCCGCCCTTCGTGATCTCGGCGGCGTAGCGTATGGAGCGCGCGCCCAGCTCCACGATCCGGATGTGAACGTCGAACTCGTCCTCGAAGCGGAGCGGACGCCGGAAATCGAACGTGGCGGCTACCCGCGGGAAGCCCACCGCGGCGTCCGGCGCCGCGATGCTCAGGCCCGCGGCGCGCCAGAGGGCGTGCTCCGCCTCTTCCATGTAGTGGAAGAAGCAGGAGAAATGGACGATGCCGGCGGCGTCGGTCTCGTGCCATTGCACGCGCCGCCGGAGACGATGCTCGCTCGTCGTGTTGGTTCTCGGCCCTGTCAAGGTGCCGATTGTAGCCCCCGCGACGTTCGGGCGGAAAACTCCTGCAGCGCGTTGAACAGCGGCTCGAGGTCGGCGAAGACGTTGCCGACGAGGGCGTCGACGAGGCGGGGATGCAGTTCCGGATGGACGCGGATGAAGTCCCGGAAGCTGAACGCCTGGTTGTAGAAGGACAGCACCAGTTGCCGGAATTGATCCAGCGCCCACCGCATGTCGCGCTCGTAGCCGGCGAACGTCTCGGCGGTCACGCCGGCCGGCGAGTCGAGGCCAGCGTGGATCGCATCGGCCGCCATCTCGCCGCTCTTCAGGGCGAGGAAGACGCCGGTGGAGAAGACCGGGTCGAGAAAGGAGAACGCATCGCCCGCCAGGCAGAAGCCGTCGCCGCCGATGCGGTCGGCGCGATAGCTGAATTCGCCGGTGACCCGGACCGGCTCCACCCGCGTGCCCGGCTGCAGGTGGTCGTCGATCCAGCGGCAGGCCGCCGCCTCGCGCTCGAAGATCGTCTCCGGGTCGCGCGTCTCGCGGTACAGGTAGTCGGCTTCCGCGACGACGCCGACGCTGACGACGTCGTCCGGCAGCGGGATGTACCAGAACCACCCCTTCTCCGGGATGTAGGCAACCGTGGTGGCGCCTTCGTCGAGGCCCGGGTCGCGCCTGGCGCCGCGGTAGTAGCTGAAGATCGCGATCTTCGCGAGATCCGGATCGCGCCGCTTCCAGCCGAGCTTGGAGGCGACGAACGTGTCGCGCCCCGAGGCGTCGATCACGGCGCCGGCGTGGATCTTCTCGTGCGCGCCGTCCGCGGACACCGTCCGGACGCCGCTGGCGCGCGAGCCGTCCATCAACAGCTCGCGCACCGTCGCGCCCTGGCGGACGTCGACTCCCGTCGCGCGTGCGTTGTCGAGCAGCATGCGGTCGAAATCGCTCCGGAGCACCTGCCACGTCGTCGCGCAGGGGTGCTTGATGGTCTCGAAGAAGTAGAACGGCTGGGATACCTGACCGCTCGTCGAGACGAACTGCACGCTGTACTTCTTCGGGCACGCGGCCTGCTCGAACCAGTCGAGAACGCCGAGCCGTTCGAAGGTGAACCACGTGTACGGCATGAGGGACTCGCCGATGTGGTAGCGCGGGAAGGTCTCGCGCTCGACGAGCGTCACGCGCCGGCCGTGCTGCGCGAGCACGGTGGCGGCAGTCGCGCCGGCCGGGCCGCCGCCGATGACGACGACGTCGGTATCGTGCGTGCCGGCCATCAGCGGATCACCTGTGGCAGGACTTCGACGATGTCGCCTACCTTGCGGCCCTCGCGGACGATCTCGGTCCGCCGGCCGTACAACCGGCTCGGCTGCCGCATCCAGAAGACGCCCATCATCTCGGGGTTCGGCGTAATCGCCAGGAACGCCTTCGGCACGCTCCGGTAGTCGACGTGCCCGTCCCGGAGGATCCGGCCGAGAGGAATCTCGTTCTGGAGGATCTTCTCGCGCATGGGCGCGCTGAAGGCGTCGAGGTCTATCCGGATGGCTCCCATCTCCACCGGTCGCCCCGCCTCCTCGTGAACCAGCAGGACGCGGCGGAAATACGAACCGCCCCGCGTGAAGACGCCGAGCGGACGCAGGACGATCCGCCCGCCGAAGTGGCGCTCCAGGGTCTCCGTCATGTCGTTTTCGTGGACCAGCAGCGACCGGTACGGCAGCGGGATCTCGTCCGGCGCAGCCGCGCACGCGCCCGGCGGATCGATGCCGGCGCGCTTGTAGACGGCATCAAGCGGATAGAGGAGTCGGAGCGGCGCCATCGGAGGGGTCGGGACGATCAGGTGTACCGGATGTCGGTGTGCGCCGGCAGGAAGAAGCGGGGGAGCAGGCTGTCGACGCGCAGCAGGCCGTCGCGCGACAGCCGGACCCGTTCGGCCGACGATTCCGTGAGATAGCCGTCCGACTCGAGCGACGCGAGCGGCGCGGTGAAACGGTCGTGGATGTCCACCCCGTACTTCTCGTGGAAGTAGCCGGGGCGGATCGACCCCAGCTTCAGTTGCAGCACCAGCTCGCGGATCAGCCGCTCCTCGTCGGTCGGCCGGTAGGCCCGGTTGAGGGGGAGCCGTCCCTCGTTGATGGCGGCGACGTACGGCCCCCAACTGTCGAGATTCTGCATGTGAACGCCGTTCACGTGCCCGAACGACGCGACGCCCAGGCCCGCCAGGTCGGCGCCCTGCCACAGCCGGTCGCGGTAGACGAACGTAGTGCGGCCCGGGTCCTTGACCGCGGTATAGGCGCTGCCCACCGTGTAGCCGGCCCGTTCCAGCGCGGCGAACGCCTCGTCGACCCAGCGCCGCTTCGTCGCCCAGTCGGCCACGGTCTCCGAGAACTGGCCGCCGCCGTGCAGCCGGTCGCTGCTGATCGTGGTGTTGAAGGGCAGCTCCATCTGGTAGATGGTGACGCTGTCGGGATCGAGCGCCACCGTCCGCTCCACCGCGTCCCGCCACTTGGCGTCGGTATCGCCGAGCATGCCGGCGATCAGGTCGATGTTGATCTGCGGGAACCCGATAGACCGGGCGAAGTCGTAGGCGCGGAAGATCTCCGGTGAACGGTGCGCGCGGCCATTCAGCTCGAGGATCGCGTCGTCGAAGTGCTCGACTCCCAGGCTGAGGCGGGTCACGCCGAGATCGCGGATCGCGGAGAGCTTCGGTTCGGTCAGGGTTCCCGGTTCGCACTCGAACGTGATCTCGTTCGCGTCCGACCAGGGGGTGACGGCGGACAGGCGCTCGACGAGGCCGGTCAACTGCCGGACGGAAAGAAACGACGGGGTCCCGCCCCCGAAGTAGACGAAGTCGAGCGGGCGCCCGGCGATCGCGGGCTGCTCCGCATAGAGTTCCCACTCGCGTCCCAGGACGTCGAGGTACGCCTGCACTTCGCCGGCGTTCTTGTTCGTATAGACCCGGAAGTAGCAGAAGTGGCAGCGTTTCCGGCAGAACGGGATGTGGAGGTACAGCCCCAGCGGCACGTCCGCGGACGGTGAGGCAAGCGCCGGCAGCGCCGCGTCCGCCACCGCGCCGTCCGTCCAGACGGAGAATGGCGGGTAGTTGGCGACGAAGTAGCTGCCAACCTCCGTCTCGGTTGCCGTGCTCATCAACTCTTCACTATATGTCAGCGGTCGGCCGCATCATCCGAAGCAGTAACCGCATCACCCGAAGCAGTAGAGGACGCCGTCCTGGGATCCGATCACCACCTTGCCCTCGGCGATGGCGGGTGAGGCGGAGAGCGGGGCGCCGGTGTCGAACTCCCAGAGTTTCTCGCCGGTGGCGAGATCGAGGACGTAGAAACGGCCGTCGCCCGAGCCGATATAGACGCGGTCGCCGGCGGCGGCGGGAGACGAGTCGACCCGCGCGCGGGTCATGAACGTCCAGCGCGCTTCGCCCGTCGCGTCGTCGATCGCATGCACCATGCGGTCGCGGCCGCCGATAACGACGGTTCCGTCGACGTTGAGGGCCGACGAGTAGAACGGAAAATGGCGTTCCGGATGTTCGTAGCGCCAGAGGATCTCGTGCGTCGACAGATCGAGGCTGATCACCTCGTTGTCGAACGTTCCGAAGTAGGCGCGCCCGTCCCGGACCGCGGACGATGCGGCGGTGTAGGCGCCGGCGGGAAGGCTGACCACCTTCTCGCCGTCCGACACCCGGACCCCATGGAACACCTCGTCGCAGCCGCCGAAGTAGGCGACGCCGTCGATCACGGCGGGCGTCGCATGGACGTAGTTCTGCGTTTCCACCTGCCAGGCGAGTTCGCCGGTTGCCGCGTCGAGGCCGTAGAGGTAGCCGTCGTACGAACCGATCAGCACGCGGTCGCCGACGAGGACCGGCGACGACTTGATCTCGCCCTGCGTCGCGTAGGTCCACAGCGCCTCGCCGGTGGCCGCGTCGACTGCGTGCAGCAAGCCGGCCAGGTCGCCGATGAAGACGCGCCCGTTTCCCACCGCGGGCGAGGACTCGCCGATCCCCATCCGCTCGCTCGCCTTGTAGCGCCAGCGAACGTCGCCGGTGTCCAGGTCCAGCGCGATCAGCTCGCCGGTGTATGCGCCGACGTAGACCGTGCCGTCGGCGATGGCGGCGGACGAATCGATCGATTCCCCTGCTTCGAAGGTCCAGAGCAGCTCCAGGTCGTCGGGCACCGTCGCGGCCGACACGCCGGTGAGGCTCGGGCCGCCGCGGAACTGCCCCCAGGTATCGGCGGGGGACACCGTCTGCGCGACCATCGGCCCGCCGCCGACGCCGACGGCGATGGCGATGGTGGCGCAAAGCACGACGATCAGCGAGCGAGTCAGTACGCGCATCGGTACACCTCCAGCGCTTCGCGCGCGCCGAACGGCCTCGGGTTGAACGTTCCCGTCCACTGCTGGCCCGCCGCCTCCGCCAGAGCCGCCAGGTCCGCTTCCGTCACGCCGGCCGTCCGCAGGTCGGGCGGGAAACCTCCCGTCCTTCCTATTTCGACGAGTCGGGTGGCCAGGTAGTTGCCGGCCCCGTTGCCGCCGGCGGACGCGTCGCAGAGCCCGCCGTACAGGTCGCCGTTCGCCTGCGCGTTCCACCGCACGACGTGAGGCAGCAGGATGGCGAGCGCGACGCCATGCGTGAGGCCGTAGCGCGCCGTCAGGGGGTTCGCGCAGGCATGCGCCGCCCCGAGCATCGACTGCTCGATGGCCACGCCGGCGTAGAACGCGCCGAGCTGCATCGCGCTCCGCGCCCCGAGATCGTCGGGAGAGGTCAGCACCCGCTCGTAGTTCCCCTCCAGCAGCCGGAACGCCTCGCGCGAGAAGAGCTCGGAGACCGCGGTCCGGCGCGTGGTCACGGCGGTCTCGGTGGCGTGCGCGATCGCGTCGAATCCCGCCGCCGCCGTCACCGGGGCCGGCTGCGACAGGGTCAGCTCCGGATCCAGGATCGCCGCCGTGAAGAACAGCTTCGGATCGCCGCACGCCATCTTCATGTGGGTGTCCGCGTCGGCGATTACCGCGTAGCTCTGCGCCTCCGACCCGGTGCCCGCGGTGGTCGGCACGGCAATCATCGGCAGCAGGGGGCGGCTCGCCTTGCCGTAGCCCTTGTAGTCGACCATCGCGCCGCCGTTCGTCAGCAGCAGGTTGATCCCCTTCGCGCAGTCGAGCGAGCTGCCGCCGCCGAGGCCGATGACCGAGTCCGGGCCCAGCTCCCGGGCGAAGCGCACGCCGCGCGCCACCATGTCGGTGTCGGGATTTACATCGAAGTCATCAAACACCGTCACGTCGATGTCCGCCGCGCGCAGCAGCGCCATCGCCCGGTCGACGTGGCCCGCTTCCTCCAGTCCGTGGTCCGACACCAGCAGCGGCCGCGCAAACCCCAGCTCGCGCGCCACTTCGCCCAGGCGGGCGATCGACCCCGCGCCGAAGAACAGGCGGGTCGGCAACCGGAACTCGAAGGGTGTCATCGTCAACGCCGGCCGCCGTCAAGCGGCCAACACGTGATCATAGCGTGAGGCGGCGTCTCGGCCTCGCTGGCGCCAAGTCCTGAGCAACTCGTCAATGCCGAACACCCACAACTGGCCGACTGCACCAGCTTGTGCTCCTATCGCGTTGCCTTGAGCGCCGCCGCGATCGTCGCCAGTGGCAGGATGAGCTTCAGCGGGTGGTCCAGCAGACGCAACGCGCCAAACCGCTCGTACCACTGCGCCGCCCGGTCATCCTTCGCGTCAATCGCCAGCGCGACGCCCCCGACGGCCTCGGCCACCGCGATCGCGCGTTCGCCGGCGGCAACGAGCAGCTCGCCGCCAAGTCCCTGCCCGTGCCTGTCCAGCGACACGGCCAGCCTGCCGAGCCGGAACACCGGCACCTCATAGCGGCCAAGCCCCTTCTTGGCGTGGTCTGGCACCTTGCCGAAGTCGATGGCTCCCGGGGCAATTGTGTAGTAGCCGATGACCGTATGGGGCGACTCGGGCGGGACGGCTACGAACGTCTTGGCGCCGCCGCGCTCGTGATTTTGCCGGGCATACCGCCGGAGGTACTCGTTCAACTCGGGGACGCCACAGTCGAACTGGGCCCGATCGTGGCGGCGGGACAGCGCTTCCTCGCGCCAACCCACGCCGCGCGGTGTCACTCCCGATTCCGCCGCACCCGCCTGGCCGCGGCGCGCAACGCCGCCGTGGGCTCCGCCGGATGCTCCAGCAGCTCCAGAACGCGGGCGCTGTCACGGGCGCTCAGACGCAGACGCTCATGGCGCGCGACGACGTCCTCAGCGACCGGCAGCGCCGTCCGCATGACGAATGTGGTCAGGTCGAGGCGCTCGTAGGTGGCGGCCGCCGCGAGAATTCGCTTCTCTTCGCGGGTTGCGCGAAGCTCGATGCGGTCGTCTCGGGTCGTCGGAGATGTCGGCACGAACGGCTCCTCGACGACTAGTGTAGCGTACGGATCGTGTACGGACAGCATTCAATTTCGGCACGATCCGCTCTACTGACTGGTGCGCTGCCATTTGTCGACAGGACAAAGAAACTGCTTGACAACTTTCTTCCAGTCCCCCTCCGGAACTTCCCAACCCGCCGGAAAACCCGTCGTTCCAGCAGCCTGACAGCGCCGTAGAGCGACACCGCCGCGAATCGCGACGACAGGTTCATGTAAACCTCGGCGTGGCCGCCACAGTCCAACCTAAACGGTCTAAATACAGTGGCTTAGACTGGAAGTATGAACACTTCCACGACTTCCGAGATCCATCAGTTTCCGTCCCCCGACGAACTTCGTCGGAACCGCGAGGAGCGCGACCGCCTCGAAAACGAGATCGCAGAGCTCTCCGCCCGCATCGACGCCGCTGTCTACGAACTGCTGGTCCGCATCCGCCGCTTCGACGAGCTGGGCGGCTGGTCGGGCGCCACGTCCTACCCCCAGTGGCTGAGCTGGCGGGCCAACCTGGCCCCCGGCACCGCGCGGGAGTACGTGCGGGTGGCGCATGCCCTGGCCGACCTGCCGAAGACCTCCGACGCGCTGCGGCGGGGCCAGATCTCTTACTCGAAGGTGCGCGCCATCACCCGGGTCGCGACGGCGGCGACCGAGGACCGCCTGCTGCATCTCGCCCGCCAGGCGACGGCGGCCGACCTCGAGCGTATCGTCCGGGCGTGGCGGCTGTGCGACCGCCAGCACGAGGGGCGGGAGGACGCGAAGCGGCGGCGGAACCAGGGTCTCAGCATCTATCCCGATGTCGACGGCATGTTCGTCGTCCGGGGTCTGCTGACGCCGGAGGTCGGCGCGGTGGTGCGCCGGGCCATTGAGGCGGCATCGGAACAGCTCTACCAGGAAGCGAAGGACGCGGAGCCGAAGAACGTCGAGGCGGAATCGCCGGCCTGCCGGCGGGCAGACGCTCTGGGGTTGGTTGCCGAGAGCGCGCTGGCCGCAAAGCTCGACGCGGGGACGGCGGGCGACCGCTACCAGGTGGTCGTGCACGTCGACCCGGAAACCCTGAAGGACGACGTTTCCGCGGAAACGCAGACGGAGGTGGGTGGACGTGACGGAAGCGCCTGCTCGGGTGCTTCGCCCGGCGCCGGACAGGCTGCCCTGGAGGAAGCGGGCGGCATCCGCGTTTCCGCGGAAACGTCGCGGCGGATTGCCTGCGATGCCGGCAAGGTGGTCATGCGGCACGACGCCGAGGGCAACGTCCTGGACGTCGGCCGCAAGACCCGGACGATTCCCCCCGCACTGCGCCGTGCCTTGGCGTCACGCGACCAGCGCTGCCGATTCCCCGGCTGCGAGGCGCGACGGTGCGATGCTCATCACGTAGAGCACTGGGCGGACGGGGGCGCGACGAAGCTGGACAACCTCGTGCTGCTCTGTAGGCGGCATCATCGCGCCGTGCACGAGGAGGGCTTCGGCCTCACGCTCGATGCGGAGGGTCAGCCGCAGTTCACGCAGCCGGGAGGCGCGCCTCTGCCCGCGGTGCCCACCGCTCCTCCTTGGACTGGCGTTCCGCTGGCGCCGACGGACGCGAAGCTCGCGGAGAACGGCATCGAGATCGACTCCAATACGTCGATCCCCAACTGGGACGGCGAGCGGCTTGATCTGCCGTACGTCATTGGGGTCGCCTGGCGGCCGGGAGGGGATGGTGAAGGCGAGTCGGCAACCACACCGCCGTGACGACTCGAAGGCCGGGTACGCGACCGTGATTGTTGCTGGGGGCGGTCAGGCCTCGGGGCTTGGCGAGACCTCACTGCAGCCTCCGGATTCCGTCCGCACATGGTGGGCGGCGGAGGCGAGCGCGGCGAGCGTGAACACGCGAGGGTAGAGCGCCTCGCTGTACCAGAGGCGGGCAAAGTAGAGGCCGATGGGGGTCGCGGGGACCCGCTGCCCGTGGTCGGTGGCGTCGATCAGCCAGCGGACGCCCATCTCGATCGATGTGTCGACGGCGGAGAGGCTGGTGCTGTCGAGGGAGCCGGTGCGGCCGGATGAACTGGAGCGGGCGCGTTGGCGCCACGTGGCGAGCGCGCCGAGGGCGACGGCGGTTTCCTCGATGGAGGGTGAAACGCCCGGGGCTCCGCCCCACCCGCCGTCGGGACTCCGGGCCGCGGCCAGCCACGAGGCGGCGCGTAACTCGGTGGCATGAGGAGCTGTGTCGTCATCCAGGGAGGCGAGCCCTTCCAGAACACGGGCGGTGCCGTAGACGGGATTGGCGTCGTCTGGCGCCTGCTGGTTGCCGAACCAGAGGGGGATCCACGAGCCGTCCGGTTGCTGGGACTGCTCCAGGTAGTGAACGGCACGGAGGGTGGCACGTTCCACGCGTTCGGCGAGTGCGCCGGGAAGCGCCGGCCGCCAGGTGTTCCAGGCGCGGATGGTGTGGGCGGTGAGGTCGGGGCTGCTCCGGTCGAACGGCAGCGCGCCCCAGCCCCGGCAGAAGGTGGGGATGCCGCCGTCGCGGTTCTGCAGGTCGAGCAGCCACCCGATCCCTGCGCAGGCGGCATCGAGGGTTGGGGCTTCAAGCGACGGGACAGGGTTTGCGCCCGACAGTGTGTGCAGGGCGAGCAGGGCGCCCGGCGTGTCGTCGGCGTCCGGAACCCCGCCGGGGAGATCGGTCCATGCCCAGCCTCCGGGGGCGGCGTCGGTGTAGACGTGGACCTCGCGGTGCTGTTGATCGAGTAGCCAACGGATAAGGAGCTGGCGCTCTTCGTCGGGAAGCCGCTCCTGCCAGCCGGGGCGGCGCGACATCGCGTTGATGCCGAGCGTGGTGACCCAGGTGGCGAGGTTCGTGTCGATGGGCCAGCTCCCGTCGGCTCGGGCGGAGCGTTCGAGGAAGTCGATGCCGTGGGCGACGACCGGATGCGAGGTTTCTCCCGCCGCCACCAGGCTCATGACGACGAAGCTGGTGAGCGGTGTCGCTTCGAGAAAGCCGCCGGTGCTCGGCTGCAGCGTCGTGAGTTGGCGCAGGGTCCGGGGGGTGACGGCGCCGCGCAGGAGGCGGGTGACTGGGTTGCGCGTCGGCCGTTGCCTGTGCCGCGCCAGGCCGATCGCGATGAGGGCCGGCAGCGCGTAGCTGACGACCGGCAGGCGCAGCCAGCGATACCACGCGGGCGGAACGGCGGCGAGCTCGAACGGCAGTTGCGGCACGTGCTGCCAGCCGTCTCGACCTGCGTCGTCGTCCAGAAGGCCCGCCAGGGCCAGCACCGTGAGAATCGGGACCGAGAAGGTGCGGTCCTTGCCGTAGCGGAGGCGGATGGTTCGGGCCAGCGCGGGCGGTTCCAGGCTGCCGGCGGCCCGCGTCATCCAGGCCCGGACCCGCTCCAGCGCCGCGTCGACGCCCGGACGTCCGGCGCCGGCGATCGTCACCGCCGCCCAGCAGAGCGCGGTAGTGCTGACATTGGCGGGACTGTCGGTCGTATCGCCCCAGCCTCCGTCGTCAAGCTGCGTCCGGATCAGCCAGTCGACGCCGGCGGTGGCGAGGGGACCCGGCGGTGCCTGCCCGCCGGTGCCGGGATCTGAAGCCGAGTGCCTGCCAGCGTTGGAACCGGGTGCCGCCCCCTCTCCGGTGCGGGGACCTGGCGCCGTGAGCCCGGCAGCTTGGGAATCTGGCGCCGCCAGCCGGTCGGCGCGGGCATGGAGCGTGAGTGCGATGACGGCCGTCGCGGTGGAGAGGGCGGATGATGACAGCTCGCCTTCCCAGTGCCCGGCGCCGTTGCGGCTGGCCAGCAGGGTGTCGGTCATCCGGTCGAGCGTCTCTTCGAGCGCGCCGGCGAGCTGGTCGTCGAACGCCATTCAGAAACTCAGGTGCCCGAGGGCGAGGAGCGCGTAGTACGTGTATTCGCAGTCCTGCACGTCGTCGTCCCAGGTGCCGTAGAAGCCGCCGGAGTTGCTCCAGAGGCTGTCGATGAAGTCGAGGCACGGTTCCCGGATGGGCTCCAGGTTCACGTGGGCGCCGGCCAGGGCGTGGATGGCGGTCGCGGTCGACAGCAGGTCGGGGGCCGGGACCACCGGTCCTACGCGGAAGCCGCCCTCGGCGGCATGCTGCGCGAGCAGCCACTCCGCCGCTTCGGGCGCCGCCGGGTGCGACAGGCGCCGCAACAGGGTGAGCGCCGCGGCGGTCGGGGGCGTCAGGCCCACCGGGATGGAAGGGTCGTTCGCGTAGCCGCCGTCCTCCACGCGCAGACCCTCCAGGCAGGCGACAACGCCCCCGGGATCCGGAACCGCATCGCCCAGGTCCTCGTAGGCGCCGACGGCGAGGAAGCAGCCGTAGGCCGAGCCGTGTTCCGCGTCCGGCGTCTGGCTATAGCCGCCGTCCGGCGTCCGGTGCGCCTCGATCCGCGCGCGCAGCGCGTCGGCCGGCGCCTCGTCCGCCGCGCCGATGTCGGCCCAGCAACGGGCGAGGCAGGCGGCATGCACGAAGTCCAGCGCCGCGGGGTCGTCGTGTCTCGCCAGGAACGGCCGCACTTGGTCCGACGGCGGCTCGCGCTGCAGGGCGATCAGTCCCTCGAGGCCGAAGACGGTGTAGTAGAGGTCGCTCGCGCCGTCGCGATCCTGAAAGCCGCCGTCGGGATTCAGCCGGGAGGAGAAGAAGTTCGCGGTCAGGTCGGCCGCATCACCGAGAAGCTTCGGCGACACTCTGGCCACCTGCAGCATTTCGAGCCTCAAACTCACTGCACCAGCCTTGAATCTCGACGCTGAAGATCTTGCCGATCACCCGGCGCAGCAACCCCTTGAGGCTCGGGTTGGTGAGGCCGGGCAGCGAGCGGATCGCCTCTTCCTTGTAGCCTTCCATCATCCGCCGGCTCCGCTCGACCGAATCGAACTGGTCGAGCAGGGCGCGCAGGCGTTCCGGCGAGGCGCTGCCGTTCACCCGCTCGCGGCGCCAGGCCCGCGCGAGGATCGGCCGCAGCTCCGGCTCCGTCTTCGCCTGCTCGTAACCCACCGCGAGCGGCAGCGACGGACGGAGCGCCGCGATGTCGTCCGGCGCGTCGGCGGAAGGCGCGAAGTCGTCCAGATCGTCGCGGATCTGGTAGGCGATGCCGAGCGCGTCGCTGTACTTGCGCAGGGTCTCGAACACCTCCGGCTCGGCCCGCGCCGCCGCCGCCCCCAGCTCGAGCGCAACCCCGAAGGCCGGGGCGGTCTTCTGCCGGAAGATCTCCAGCACCTTCCGCGAGCCGAGCGGCTTCGGGCTGCGCGCCCACAACAGCTCCTCGCCCTGGCCGAGGCAGAGGGTGCGGTGGCCGCGGGCCGCGATCGCCGTCATGGCGGCGCGCACGTCCGGCGGGAAGCCGCATTCCGCGAGCAGTCGGTAGCCCTCGCCGATGAGGAGGTCGCCCACGTTGATGGCGGCCGGCACGCCGTGCGTCGCATGCAGCGTCGGTTCGCCGTAACGGAGCGTGTCGCCGTCCTCGATGTCGTCGTGGATCAGCGACGCCTTGTGGAAGCACTCGACCGCCACCGCGACCTGGCGGAGCGCGTCCGGCACCGGCGCGTGCGGATCGTCCTGTAGCGCCTGGTGGACGCAAACCGTCAGGAACGGCCGCCACCGCTTGCCGGCGCGGGTCAGTTCGGCGCGGGCGAGGGTCTCGGTCTCGCTGGCGGCCGGACCGCCGAACAGCGTATCGAGCGTCGCCGGCTCGAACCAGCTCTCCACGTCCTTGCGCAGCGCGTCGAGATCGAGGCGCCGCGTCCGGTCGTCGCTGGTCGTATGGATGAAGTCCCAGACCCACTCGACGTCGACCGCCGTGTCCTTGCAGTCGTCCTGCAGCAACGGGATCGCGACGCCCGGAATCGCCGCCGACTCCATGTAGGGGAACGCCCGCTCCAGGACCGAGATGCAGCTTACGCCGACGATCGCCTCGATCTTGCCGGTCTGGATCAACGCCATGACGAGGGCCGATCCCTCCGCTACCAGCACGGCATAGCCGAGGCGCTCGGCTTCTTCCTGGAGATCCTGGATGGAGCAGAGGCCGCACTGCTTGCAGAGCAGGCCGAACTCGTCGAACGGGGCCGGGCACCGGTCCTCGACCCGCAGGCACTTGGGCATCAGCAGCAGCCGCCGGTCGTAGGGAACCGCCGAAAGCTGCTCGCGCCACACCTCGTTGCTGAGGACGATGCCGACGTAATCGACGTACTTCGAGTCGATCCCGTGCCGCGCGACGAGCGCTTCGGCCCGCTGGCGCAACTCGTCGAGCACGAGCGGCGGCGTCAACTCGTTCTCGGCTTCCGCGACGTAGGCCTTCACCTGCCGGAGGATCAGCTCGCGCTCGCCGCGCGTCTGCGGGATGTTCTCCTGCGGCGGACGGTTGGGCATCTCCGGCACCGCGCGCGGCAGCGAGACGAGCGGCAGCGGAACGGTCGGTGTGGCGGTTTCCATCGGGTCTGCGGGAGGCGCGCTCAGCTATAGGCTCCGAATCCGAAGAACCAGTGCTTCTTCGCGAAGCTGTAAGCCCAGTGCTCCTCCGGAATCTCCTGCCCGGGGACATGCTGGCTGCCGCGGCCGGTCAGGGCGGACAATTCGGCCGCCGCCGTCTGCCGCTGCGTCGTGTCGCGCGCCCCGTGGCGGTCGACCAGCTCGCGCACCAGGTCGGGCCGCTCCAGCACGATGCAGCCGCGCGTCGTAGCGGCCGCCGTCTCGCGAAAGTCCTTCAGGAAGGCGGATTGCGTCATCGTCTCGAAAAGGCTCGGGCGATCATAGACCGATTCGGTCGCGAACTGGATGATCGGGCACGGCTCGATGTCGCCGTAGGGGCTGATGTGGTGGCTGACGCCGGTCGCCATCGGGCAGAGCGCCTGCCCCTCGTCGTCCCAGTAGGCGTCGACGATGGCGATCGGGAGCCGGGCCCGCATCTCCACGATGAACCGCCGGACGCGCAGCACCTCCTCCGGATCGAGGGCCAGTTCCACCGACGGCTTGGGTCCCGTCACCCGGTAGGTGTGGAACCAGGCGTAATGGACGCCCATCCCGATCAGGCGGCGCAGCCATTTCTCCTGCACGAGGTCGTCGATGTTCGTCTTGCAGACGCTGGTCGCCACGCCGGTGACCAGGCGGTTCCGCGTGCACGCCTCGAGGCCGGCGATCGACTTGTCGAGGACGCCGGCGCGTCCGCGCCGCTCGTCGCTCACGACGGACGTTCCCTCGATGCTGACGAGCGGCGTCACGTTGCCGAGGCGGCGCAGCTCCGCCGCCCGCGCGTCGTCGATCAGGTGGCCGTTGGTGAAGAGCTGGAAGTAGCAGTCCGGATGCGCGGCGAAGAGATCGAACAGCTCGGGGTGCATCAGCGGCTCGCCCCCGAGGATGCCGAAGTAGCTGTTGCCGTGCGCCTTCGCGTCACCGACGATCCGGTTCAGCTCGTCCAGCTCGATCTTGCGGCTCGGCGCCTCGACGTCGACCCAGCAGCCCTGGCACCGCAACTGGCAGCCGGAGATGACGGAGATGAAAAGGAACGGCGGGAAGTGCTCGCCGCGCTTCAGCCGCTGCTTGTAGCGCTGGACGGAGCGGACGCCCTTGACGCCCATGTTCCAGACGAGCTTGCGCAACGCCCGCGGATCGGGCTCGGTCAGCATCCGGCGGGCGAGGGCGACCACCATGGGGATCAGGACTCCTGGCGGGCCCCGGCCGTTTCGCCCCCGGCCCGGCCGGCGGCCAGATTGGCCTCCACCGCCTCTTCCGCGCGGCGCTTCGCGGCTTCCGCCTTGGCCTGGATCTCGTCGAGGGTCGGCAGGCTCGCCAGTACCTCGGTCGGGATGTCGAGGTTCGCCTGCAGCTTGACGAGGCACTTCTGCCGCTCCTTCAGCGCGCGCTCCTCGTCCCGTTCCTTCGAGAAGCGCGACTTCGCCTTCGCGCTCCGGTCGCGCAGCGCGGCGTAGATGTCGCCGCCGAGGAGGGCGGAGATGTCCACCTTCATCGCCTCGCGCCGCACGTCGTCGGTGTTCACCTCGCCGCCGTGGATCGGGCCGTGGCGATACTTCGGGAAGAGGATCGCCACCTCCGGGCAGACGCGCGAGCAGGCGGGGCAGTCGGTCTTGCAGTTGTCGTGGTTCTGGACCTGGATCTGCCCCTGCTTCGAAACGCCGTACACGTCGAAGAGGCAGAAGCTGAGGCACTGCATGCAGTTGGTGCAGCGGTCGAAGTCGATGACCGGGAACCACGGCTTCCAGCCCCCCGGCTCGCGGGCGTCGCACTCGGCGCGGATCGCCTCGACCTGCGCGATCACGGCGTCCGGCGTGTGGTCCCCGATGTCCCGGAACCAGACGCGGCCGCCGCCGTCCGTGCCGAGCGCGTCGGCCGGCTTCTCGTCGCTGAACCGGCCGAGGACGGCGAGCGCGTTGCCGTCGTCGGCGCGCGCGGCGGCCCCTTCCGTGACGCGAGTCACGCGGTAGCCGCGATCGAGCAGGGCGCCCATGAGCGCGAAGCGTCGCCCGGCGTCAATCGGCTCGGCCCCGCGCCCCTCGTAGAGCGCCACCTGCAGGACGGGCAGCGAGAGCGCGCCGGCGCCGCTCATTCGTTCTCCTCCGTCGCAGGTTGGGAGTCGCCGTTCAGCATGGCGGCCGCTACCTCTTCCACCGTCTGCTCGCGCATGTTCAGGATCGTGACCTGTTCCTCGTCGAGGGGAGAGCCGGCGTCGTTGAACAGCCAGCGGACCGCGCGAGGATAGCACGCGGCGATCTTCACGGGCCCGGCGCCCGCGATCTCCTTGAGGCGCGGATCGCGCCGCGCCGACATCTCGCACAGGTCGGGCGCGGCGTCGAAGTCGACGCCGGAGGCGGCCAGCGCTTCCAGGACGCCGTCCTTCACCTTCAGCGGCACGACGCGCGCGTAGGCGCAGCGGCAGTAAACCAGGGCCGGTCCGGCGCTGGCGCCGCCGCCCTCCGGGGCTTTCGGCTCGGTCCGCTCGCGGTCGCTCATTGCAGTCTCATGCCCTCGGGCGATCAGGCGGTGGCGGTCGCCATCCGGTACGTCGGCTCCGGCTTCGCGGGACGGAAGTGCTCGATGTGATCGACTGCCGCGCGACGGCCCGCGGCCTCGGCTTCCCACCCGCGGAGGGCGGCAAGCGCGGCGTCGTGGAGCAGTTCCGGATCCGCCTCGGCCCGGAGGTTCAGGATCAGTTCGCCCGCGTCGATCGGCGCCTTCAGCGTATGCGCCATCTCCGCCCCGCGGTCGCCCGCCACCAGGTTCAGGACGGCGATGTCGGAGGGCAGCTCCTCCGCCGTCAGCGTCATCTTCAGGTGGGCGATCTCGCCAGCGCCGACCGTGACCGCGATCCGGCCGGCCAGCTCCCGCAGCAGCGCGTTGCCATCGAACGGCGCACCCGCGGTCACGCGCACCGTCGCGTTCAGCCAGCCGAGCAGCGCTTCGCCCTCCGCGTAGGTCTCGTAGTCGACGTCGGGCGAGGCGTCCAAACCGAGCGCGCCGCCCGTCACCCGGTCGAACCAGCCGGCCACGCCGTCGCCTTCGCGGGCGGACATGGCGATTACTTCCGCCTGCGGATACCGCTCCGCGAGCCCCTGCCGGAGACTGGCCAGACGTCCGCCGTCCACGATGTCCGTCTTGTTGACGACGATTACGTCCGCCTCGGCCAACTGCCGGTCGTAGACGTAGCGCACCTTTTCTGAGAACGAGCGGCCCGGCTCCAGCTCCAGGATGCGGAGGGCGCGAATGGGATCGACCAGGACGCTGAGCGGAGCGATCTCGAAGGCGTCGCCGTACATCCGGCGCAACGGGTAGCTCACGGCGGCGCGCAGGTCGGTGCAACTGCCGACCGGCTCGGCGATGAAGACATCCGGGCGAGCGTCCGCGGTCAGCTTGTCCGCCGCGTCCATCAGCGTGTTGAAGCGGCAGCAGAAGCAGCCGCCGGTGATCTCCTCGACCGGGAAGCCCTCGGCCCGGGCCAGGGTCGTGTCGACCAGCCCGACGCTCTGATCGTTCGTGATCAGTCCCACGCGCTGGCCAGCGTCGGTCAGGTGGTGGGCGAGGCGCAGGATGGCGGTCGTCTTGCCGGCGCCGAGAAAGCCCCCCACCATGATGTAGCGGGCCGCGCCGTCGCCGGCGCGGGCCTCAGGCATCGGGATCCCCCTCGCCCCGGGCCGCCAGCATCCGGTCGATCGTGGCGTCGAGGACGGAGACATAGCCTTCCACGTCCAGACTGTCGGGGTCGGCGGCGCCGTCGACGGCATACAGCCAGCCGTCCGCGTAAGGCGCCGATTCGACCAGCGTGATGTCCATGTCGAGCGCCCCGTTCGCCCCGGCGAAGCGTCCCTCCGCCACGGCGTACAGGTCCGAGATTGCCTTGAATCCCTCGATGGTGCCGATGGGCTGGCCGACCCTGACCGGGTCGCCCGCCGCCAGCGCAAAGTTGCATTCTACTAGGTCGCCCAGCATCCGCGTGGCGAACGTAGTCAGGCCGATCCGCCACGGGCCGTCGTCCGACTCGCGGTGCAGCCAATAATGGGCTCGCGTGTAGCGGTAGTGCTTCGGGAGGCGGGTCGCGAAGCGGGAGCGCTTGTAGCGGAGCACCTCGCCGGCGGGACGGCGCGGCGTCATGATGGCCTGCCCGCCGCAACGCGCTCGGAGAGCCCGCCCGTGGTCCCACTGGTGCGCCGGCCGGTGCGCCGGCCTCCAGGCCGGCAAGCCCTCACCATCGCCGCCACGTCCGGCTCCTCCGTCAGATGACACCACGACAGCCGGACCGCGCCCGTCTCCGCTTGCCCCTCGACCCCCATCGCGGCCAGCACATGGCTGCACGTGTACGACTGCGACGTGCAGGCGGCGCCGTCCGAAATCGCCGCGAACGGCGCCCACGCCTCGATCAGGCCTTCCTTGTCCCAGTCCGGGATCCACAGGTTCAGGATGTACGGGATCCGGCGTTCCGGATCGCCGTTCACGCGCGGCGCAAGCGGCGCGAGTCCGTCGAGCAGGCGCCGTTCGAACGCCGCCGCAGCGTCACGACGCGCCGCCTGCTCTTCGAGCGCGATCTCGGCGGCGCGGCCGAACGCGGCGATGAGCGCGACCGGCAACGTGCCGGGCCGCAGCCCCATCTCCTGCCCGCCCCCGTGCAGCAGCGGCGTGAGCGGCGGCTTGTCGGTTCCCCGCCGCCGGGCGATCAGCGCGCCAATGCCCTTCGGCCCGCAGATCTTGTGCGCGCTGATGCTGATGAGATCGATCCGTTTCGACCGTAGCGGCTCGATCGCTTTGCCGAACCCCTGCGCCGCGTCAACGTGCAGGAACGCCTCCGACCCGGCGTCCTCCAGCCGATCCGCGATTGCGTCAACCGGTTGCACGACGCCGGTCTCGTTGTTCACCTGCATCACCGACACGAGCAGCGTGTCCGGACGAACCGCATCCGCGACGCGGCCGACATCGACCCAGCCTCCCGGCTCCGGCTGGACCAGCGTCAGTTCGAATCCGCGCTCGGCGAGGGCCCGCAACGGCTCCAGCACCGCGTGGTGCTCGATCCGCGTGCTGACCAAGTGCTTCCGACCGTGCGTCCGTCCGAACGCTTCAAGGCCCAGGATCGCGAGGTTGTTCGCCTCCGTCGCGCCGCTCGTGAACACCACCTCGTTCCGGCCCGCGTCCACGACCCGCGCGACATGCGCCCGCGCCCGTTCGACCGCCTGCCTGGCGAGCCGCCCGAAGTCGTGCGTCCGGCTGCCCGCGTTTCCGAACTCCGCCTCGGAGAATCGCCGCAGCTCCGCGGCTACCCGCGGATCCAGCGGGCAGGTGGCGGCGCAGTCCAGATAGACTGCCCCCGTCCGTTCCGTCGCGGCAGAATCAGTCACCCTTGATTGCCCGGATTGTACCGCCAGCCCCCATGGAGCTGACCGACCTCGGGGTCGTGCCAGCCGCCACGGGGCTGCGCGAGGAACGGGAGATCTTGGCGAGCGTCGAGCGCGTCCAGTGCGCGGGCGTGCATGCCGGCGACACGCCAAGCGGTGCTGGGGGAGGGGAGCACCTGCTCATCTGGGAGGCTGCTCATCCGACCGTCGTCCTGCCCCGCAACGGTTCCGCGGACGCTTGGGCGTACGTCGACGCCTGCGCGGCCCGCGGCGTGCCGATCCTCCGCCGCGAATCCGGTGGGGGAGCGGTCGTGCTCGGCCCCGGCTGCCTCAACTTCGCGCTAATTCTCTCCCTCGACGCACGCCCCGCGCTCGCCGACGTCGCCGGTAGCTACGAAACGCTACTCGGTGCCGTGGTCAATGCGCTCGCCATTCCTGCCGTCACCATCCAGTCGACCGACCTCGCGCTCGGCAACTTGAAGTTCGCCGGCCACGCCCAGCGACGTCTCCGTAACACCCTGCTTCACCACGGCACCATCCTCTATGGCTTCGACCTCGACCTGATCGACGCGGTTCTGCCCGAACCGCCGCAGCACCCGGCCTGGAGAGGCTCGCGCCAGCACCGCGAGTTCATCACGAACGTCCCCCTCCATCGCGCGGACCTCATGGCCCGCTTTCAACGGCTGTCGCGGGCGCACGGCACTTAAGTCGCGGCGCGGAACACCGCGACGGCGTGCCCGATCTTCACCGGTCAGTGCGCAGGTGTCGACAAGGGGGACAGCGGGCCCCCGATGTCAACTACCGTTCATCGACTGGTTCTCCGAAGCGTGGTCGGACGCTCGGCTTGCAGCGACAGGGACGGCGATCCAAGTGCCGCGAATGGTGCCGGCTGGGGCCGGATGCTCGCCGAGATCCGCACGCGGTGCCAAAAGGGGCCACCGACAGAAAGTCGTAGGCGTTGTGCACACCGAGGCATCGTCTGCGTGCATGTCGCGCGATTTCGTACCGTCCCTCAGCGCCCGTCACGATGCTCTCGACCCTGGTCCGGGACGCCTCGTCAAGGACCTGCTGTCGTTTGTCTTCTGTCGAGGCGTTGCCCATGCGGGGCAGGCACGTCTAGTTCCTGACCATCAATGTCTCGGTTCGCTATTCGAAATGGACGGCTCCTAACTGTCGGACATGCTGCTACCGTGACGCGATGGCGCTCACCCTACGATACTCGCAAGATCTGGAGGCTCGTAGCCCGGCACCAACTCAGCGTGTTTGCTGTGATCATATGGTTCATATAGCAGTTTCCCCTTGGCCCCTACAAAGCCAACTCGCATAAACTTCACCTCGTACTGGTCCGTGCCGTCGGCTGTCCACCTCCAAGTTTGCGCGGCAATCACCGCGAGGATCTCTAGCTTGTTGTCCGCTTTCGACGGGATGAACGCGGCGTTAAGAGCACCGTTCCGATGAGCAACACTCGGATAGCACCAGCCATCGGTGTCGCCTTTTGGGTACGCATCCTTTATCGCGTTGCTGATATTGTACAGGTACTCAGTTCCTTGGCCCACGTCTCGTGCAAACCAATTATGTATGAAATCCAGGTACATACCCAGTTCAATCGACGGTGTCGAATTGTCGTCAGTCCCACCAATATACGTGAGGCGTACTTGCTTGCTCCTCTTGACGCCATAGACAATCAGAGAGAAGATATCCATTGCCTTCTTGTCGACGCCGATTTCCTCGACCGCTACGCGATAGTCCATCGGAGAGGTATAGAGGATCTGTTTCCCTGTTCGATTAAGGCGATTTCGCTTCATACACGGGCTTGGCGGACACCAGCAGTCGTCGAGGGCACAAAGTTGGTCGGCGGTTCGAACGCGATAAAAACGGGATTTGGCATTGTAAAACCGTATGGGAACAGGCTGGACGATGCTCGGGCTCTGAACATCCCCGTTCGAATCGGTTACGTGAAGAAGTTCGAAGACGCGTGCACGGACAATGTCAGCGCCCAGACGGCGAAACGGAAGGAGCCCGAAGTCTCTGATTGCCTGCTGGATCTCCTCGGCGGTTCTTTGCTCAAGGAGTTGGGTCTGGCGAATCCGCAATTGCTGCTGCGTCACGGCGAGGGAGAATAGCACGGCACACTTGACACGGCAAACGCCCGTGTGTACGGTCTGAAGCGAATTAGGTTTCGAAAGGAGAAGAGAATGCTGGGGAGAGATTGGTCAGGAGGAGAAGACGTACCGGTGCGACCGGCCAATCGTTTTCTGCTTCAGGAAGGTGAGCACGATCAGTACTATTTGACCATCGGGTTGACCACACCAGGCCTTCCGGCGGGAGAGGGTGAGCGACCAACCGAAGGCGAGCGCTTGGCAGAGGTCGAACGACCGCAGGTGGTGGCGAGAGTGGCGCTCACGCGTTCTTCTATTTCGTCATTGCTGGCGGCCCTGCATTCAGGTTTGTAGTGGGCGAACTCAGTGCAGTCAGTCGGGAATGGGGATACTGGTCGACGTCGGCGGAACCACAGGGAGTGGTTTGCCAGAGGAGTTGAGATCGACGGCACGGCGAGAGCCAGTGGGTTCTTAAAGAACGCAAGTTAGGTGAGGGCCAAGAGAAATACAGTGCGGCCGGGCTAAGGACTCGGGAATGTACCAGAATCACGGCACCAGTACGCCTTGCCTCGCCGTATCCAGAAGTGGCAACCGCAGTCGTTGAGTTGTCGGATCGACGGCTCGATTCGCGGTCGGCCGAGCCAGTCGGTGCCCGTGTGCCAGGTGTCAGCGGGGAGCATGATTTTCTGGCCGCAACCGCCAGGACATTGAAAACAGGTCCACTTATCGCCGCTGGTGCCCCGTACAAGCACAATGCTATCTGCGGCAAGTTGTTCTGGCCTTGGATGGGTATCCTGCACCGTTATGCGGAACGCCGGTTCTTCGACGAGGCGGAGCCGAACGAGGGCGCGCAGCAACAGACCCCTGAACATGCTAGCCCACTCGATCTAGGAAGGGTTCCGTGTCGCCGAGGCCCCAATACTCAGAGTCGAGGCAAATGGGGCAAGGGCCTGAGTCCGCTCCCGGACGCCGTTCGTCGGAAAGATGATACTTGGATACTCTATGGTCAATAGGACCGCTGTGGCGGTAGTTAGTGAGGCGGTGAACAAACTCATCCACGGCCATGCAGGCAACACCGGTCGTGAAGGTGACGACGGCAGGGTTTGGGACGCCGCCGCCCCGGATGTAGGCTTCGCCTTCGGCTCGGCGTCGCGCATATTCTTCTGGATCGCGTCGGAGGAGGTCGTCTTCGCGTGCTTGTACCGGGTTGACCACTCCATGACACAATAGGCACCGTGCACCAGGAATGAGTACTGTGACCCGAGCATCGGCGTGTGTAACTGCGGCGCGGTCTGGTGCGACGTTGATGCGGATTCCCATGTCAAAGACGGGTACGAGGTAGAAGTATGCAAAGCGATTTAGTAGCGCCCTCCCGTCATGGTCGTCGGTGCAGCCGAACAAGACATCGCACGACTTCAAGCGGTCGCGGACGGCCGCGTCACCCACCCACCCCTTGTAGGTTTGCACCGCGACACCCAGGTCCATTCTCTCAACCATCGCACGTGTAACGTCTATCTTCGGTTCGCCTACATCCGACGCTGACGCCGCCAACAGCCGATTGAGGTTGGTCGTTTCTACGGTGTCGTTATCAATCAACAGGAGCCGCCGTACGCCAAGTCGCGCGAGTAGCATTACGGTGGCCGTACCAGTTGCTCCGCAGCCGACAACACCAACTCTTAGAGAGGCGAGCGTTCGGGTAAGGGCCGGGCCGAATGCGAGCTCTTGGCGGTGGAACGCAGCGCGGGAAATATCGGGGCAGCGAGCGTGGAGGCGGATTTGCTGACCGACAGTGCTTATCGCGTCGAAAGTGGTGTTAGAGTCCGGAGTCGTCCACACCCGCCCGAAGGGCACGGTGTCGCCAGCGAAGACAAGGCTAACAAGATGGACATCTTCTCCATTGCGATTCTGTGCGAGTTGCGTCAGCGCAGCCTCGTTGGCGTCGTCGCGCTGGGAGAAGCGGTCGAAGCCACTAGGGTGACCGTGCACGAAGCCTGGAGCGCAATCAGTTTGGGCGGCGCGTTGAAGAAGCCGCACGTACCCATCGTTGTCGGTAGTAACGTGGTTCCGCGAAGATGATAGGATGCCTTGAGAATCGAGAGGCACGACTTCTCGGGAGAGATATCGGATGAGGGGCACGCTCTCCCAGGCATCTGTCGCGCGGACGCGGCGAAAAAGCACGTAGGCGGCGCCTTCTCGGCCGTGCTTCGGTAGTACTAGCTGCCGGAGTTGGGCGGCGTGGTCGTCGAGTAGAGTGACCGCGCACAAGCTCATCGCGTGGCACTTTGAAGCGCGGCATTCACGCGCTGAAGCATCGTATGGATTCCGTCGATGCCGGGGCGCCAAGCTGAATTGTGCCGACTCCAGCGCTGCCAGAGACGGCCGTGAAATGGGAACTGGACGTCGGTGCTGGCGGCCGCGGAACCGTCCGCCAAGAGGATTGGTGGGTTACAAAAGAACATGTCTGGTGGCGCGTCGGGGTATCCGGCGGGAAGGAGGATCAGAATATCGGTTTGAGGTCGATTGAATTTGCCATTGGGCAGTGGGTACGAAGGGAACACCAGACCCTTCTGGTTGTTTTCGATGATCGCGTCTGGTTGCAAGCCGTGGTCCTCAAGGTAGCGACGGTCGGGCGCGGGAATAATGGTGGAGCCAGCTGTCGATTCACGCTCGCCGGTGAAGAAACGTTCTACCCCTTCGCCGCTCAGGGTTGCGGTTTCGCCGCGATCGAGCAGCTTGTCCGGCTCGTTCTTATGTTCTTGCCAGACACGATGATTGCCGCCAAGGCCAGCAATCTGGAGCAGGATAGTCTCCGTAATCGTATCGTTGCCCCAAGGCTGGCGACGGCCGTCGAGCATGAAGTTGAACGATCGGTCGCTCTTGAATGTGAAGAAGACTTCGCGGCCAGGCTCGCGCAGATCGGTGGTTTCCTCCAAGTCGATGTCTTCAAGTTGGCGGCGCGGCCCCATCACGAGTACGCGGTACTCTTCGGCAGGATGCTTGTCGGCACAGTCGAGGAGCTGTCGGCCGGTCGGCACGGGATCCTGGAATTCGTAGCGCTTGCCATCAATGATCACTTTGTAGCTCATCATGCCTCCCGGATTCCCGAGCGGTTGTGACCCTCAGACTCGTACGGCCGTGCGGGCGAGGGATCGAGATCGTAGTATTCGTGCAGGCGGCCAGCCTACAGCGAGTTGACCTTGATTGACATTATAGCCGATAACCACGGGCGCGGTCGACGTGTACGGCGGCGAACGACGGCTGAAGCGGCGGCACCGAGGGGACGGGGCCTTTGGCTGCAGAGGGGCGGTGTTCGGAGGTCTGCGTTCGGGAAGCTACGCGCGCCGTCGCCGGGTGGCGGCTGGAAGGTTGGGGGAATCGGCGCCTGAGCTAAGACGGTCAGCGGATGCCAAGTGGCGGCGGTGACGCCATCCTGCCGCGGCGCTCACGCGGTCGGGCGATGTGTTGTCAGTGGCAACCCAGAAGTGCAGAGTCTTGTGACCGTCTTGGACCCATGGGATTCTCGATTTCGCCATGGATGCCAGGACTTCTGGAATGTCAAATGAATCCAGAACGGCTCCGGAGGTCCGACGGTCTAACCGGTTGAGCTTCGTGTTCTTACGAATCGAGAACGGAATACCCATCCTGTACGTCGAGTGGCGGTAGCAGCCCACGGTTCGTCAAGGTCCGGCACTCTACAACGAAGGGAGCAGACCGAGGGCCTTGAACCTCAATTCGCTGGCCGCCGCAGCTCCCGAGTGGGAGGGTTGCGACTGCCCAAGGCGGTGCCGCGGGGCAGCCGCGTCTACATCGACCACGTGGCCGAGAGCCTGACCAGTACATCGCCGGGTGCCGGTCGCTGAATGTTGGTGCGCTACGCTCCGTTACACTTCCGGGCTGGCGGAAGGCCGGAAAGTACGGAACGCGTGAAGAGCGCCGCCGCCAGCCGATGCCGAGTTGCCGGTACGTCTGGGAGGAGCGGAGCAGAGGAAACGTCCGGTGAGCAATCACGACCTGCACTGGATTGCCAACTTCATCTGGGGCATCGCCGACGACGTGCTGCGCGACCTCTACGTTCGCGGCAAGTACCGCGACGTCATCCTGCCGATGACGGTGCTGCGCCGGTTGGACGCTGTTCTGGAAGACGGCAAACAGGCCGTGCTCGACATGAAGGCCGTGCTCGATGAGCACGGCATCATCGAGCAGAAGTCTTCCCTGCGTGAGGCGGCGGGGCAGGCGTTCTACAACACGTCGCCGTTCACGCTACGGGACCTGCGTGCCCGTGCCAGTCGCCAGCAGCTCGAGGCCGATTTCCGCGCCTACCTCGACGGGTTCTCGCCCAACGTGCAGGACATCCTCGACAACTTCGAGTTCCGTAACCAGATTCCGCGGCTCTCGAAGGCCGACGCCTTGGGCACGTTGATTGAGAGGCTTACCTCACCCGAGATCAACCTCAGTCCGAAACCGGTGATGAACGCCGATGGCTCAGTCCGGCATCCTGGCCTCGACAACCACGCCGTGGGCTCGATCTTCGAGGAGTTGGTCCGCCGCTTCAACGAGGAGAACAACGAGGAAGCCGGCGAGCACTGGACACCGCGCGACGCCGTGCGGCTGATGGCGAAGCTCGTCTTCCTGCCCGTCGCTGAGGAGATCAAGTCCGCCACCTACCTGCTCTACGACGGCGCCTGTGGCACCGGCGGCATGCTTACCGTGGCCGAGGAGACGTTGCGGCAGATCGGGGCCGAGCACGGCAAGGACGTTGCCACGCACCTGTACGGCCAGGAGATCAACGCCGAAACCTATGCCATCTGCAAGGCCGACCTGCTGCTGAAGGGCGAGGGCGAGGCGGCCGACAACATCGTCGGCGGACCGGAGCATTCCACGCTCGCGAACGATGCCTTCCCGTCGCGCGAGTTCGACTTCATGCTCTCGAACCCGCCCTACGGCAAGAGCTGGAAGACTGACCTAGAGCGCATGGGCGGCAAGAAGGACATGCGCGACCCGCGCTTCGTCATCGAGCACGCGGGCGATCCCGAGTACTCCCTGGTCACCCGCTCCAGCGACGGCCAGATGCTCTTCCTCGCCAACAAGCTCTCGAAGATGAAGCAGGACACGCCGCTCGGCAGCCGCATCGCCGAGGTCCACAACGGCAGCTCGCTGTTCACCGGTGACGCCGGCCAGGGCGAGAGCAACATCCGCCGCTGGATCATCGAGAACGACTGGCTAGAGGCAATCGTCGCTCTCCCGCTCAACATGTTCTACAACACCGGTATCGCCACCTACGTCTGGGTGCTCACCAACCGCAAGGCCGCGCACCGCCGGGGCAAGGTGCAGTTGATCGACGCCACGAAGTGGCACCGGCCGCTCCGCAAGAACCTCGGCAAGAAGAACTGCGAACTGGGCGACGACGACATCGCCCGCATCTGTGACACGCACCTCGCCTTCGAAGAGACCGAGGAGAGCAAGATCTTCGACAACGCTGCCTTCGGCTACTGGAAGGTGACGGTGGAGAGGCCCCTGCGCATCAACGGCGCCGATCCGAACCGGGCCTACACGGCGGCCGAGATCAGGGAACTGAAGGAGCACCGCAAGCGGAGCGAGGACGCCCCGGCGATCATCAGGAAGATCCACAAGCGCGGCACACAGGCCGACCCGCTCCGCGGCCTATGCCCGGCTACCATCGACGGTCGGTCCGCGGTCGTGGAGTACGAACCGGACACCGACCTGCGCGACACGGAGCAGATCCCGCTACAGGAGGAAGGCGGCATCGAGGCGTTCCTGCGGCGTGAGGTTCTGCCGTACGCCGCCGACGCCTGGTATCGACCCGACAACGTGAAGGTCGGCTACGAGATCAGCTTCACGCGGTATTTCTACAAGCCGAAGCCAATGCGGACGCTGACCGAGATCCGCGCGGATATCATGGCCCTGGAGCAACAGAACGAGGGGCTGTTGGCAGAGATCCTGGGCTACCGCGAACCGGTCTCGGAGCGATGACGAGCGCAACGGAGTGGCCAATGACTGACAATCCATCGGCGGAGTCGCGGGCGCGGCCAGCGGAGATCATCTTCGAGGTCACGGAAGCTGTCGAAGGCGGGTACGATGCCAGGGCGCTCGGCTACAGCATCTACACGCAGGGCGAGAACTGGGACGATCTGAAGGAGATGGCGCGAGACGCCGTGCGCTGTCACTTCGATGAGGACGAGGTGCCGCGCGTAATCCGATTGCATCTCGTTCGGGAGGAGGCCATCGCGGTATGAAGCTGCCCCGCGACCTCTCGGGCACCGAGGTCGCCCGGCGGCTCGCCCGCCACTACGGTTACCGCGTAACCCGGACTCGGGGCAGCCACATGACAATGACCCTGACGACGGGAGGCGATCGGCATCAGGTGACCGTACCGCGGCACCGGGACGTGCGGATCGGTACGCTAGACGCAATCACTGCCGATGTGGCGGCATTCCTCGGCCTGCCCAAGCAGGCCGTACGCGACACCCTCTTCGGTTGATGTGACCGCCGCCAAGCTCAAGCCGTATTCGAGGTACAAGGACTCCGGCGTGGAGTGGCTCGGAGCAGTACCGGCGCATTGGGAGGTGCGGCGGCTTCGCACGATCGCCGAGATGCGAGTCAGCAGCGTCGACAAGCACTCAAGGGAAGGTGAACGGCCAGTACGGCTCTGTAACTACGTGGATGTCTACAAGGCTGGCCGGATCCGGACGGGAATGCGGCTCATGGTTGCGACGGCAGCGTCGGAAGAGATCGAGAAGTTTCGGCTACGCGCCGGTGACGTCCTCATCACGAAGGACTCGGAGGCGTGGAACGACATAGGCGTGCCAGCCCTTGTCGAGGGAGCCACAGATGACACGATTTGTGGCTACCACCTTGCGTTGCTTCGGCCCCTTTCAGACTGTGTCAGCGGTGGTTTCCTGTTTCGAGCGGCACAGAGCTCGGCGGTTGCGTATCAGTTTCATGTACGTGCCAATGGCGTGACTAGGTACGGCCTTACGCACAACGGAATCAAGTCCGCGTGGTTCTCGGTTCCTCCGCCCGCTGAACAAGCCGCCATCGTCCGCTTCCTCGACCACATCGACCGTCGTATCCGGCGCTACATCCGCGCCAAGGAGAAACTGATCGCGCTGCTGGAGGAACAGAAGCAGGCCAGTATCCACGAGGCTGTAACCGGTCGGATCGACGTTCGCACCGAGCGACCGTACTCGTCGTACAAGAACGCTGGCGTAGAGTGGCTAGCGGAGATGCCTGAGCATTGGGAAGCCATCAGGTTCTCCCGACTGATCGGAGAGGGGCCCAAGAACGGGATCTCTCCGCGAGCAGTCGAGGACGGCACTGTTCGATCCTTTGCGATCTCTGCCATCCGGGATGGTGTCGTTGATGTGCACGAGGCAGACGTCAAGATGGTAGCGCTTGATCCGGGCATCCGGAGAGGCGTCTATGGGCTGGTCGCCGACGACATCTTGCTCGTGAGAGGCAACGGAAACCTTCGGCTGGTCGGTCGGGCTGGTTTGGTCGACCGAGCAATGGAAGAGTGGGTCTATCCCGACCTGCTGATGCGGGTCCGACTCACTCGCACGGCGCTTCCGCGGTTTGTCGTGGCTGTACTCAATTCTGGAGTCGTTCGGAGCCAGATCGAGGCAGTAGCACACACAGCGGTTGGGACGTTCAAGGTTAATGGCGAAGACGTTCGGGGGCTTTGGCTGCCGGTGCCGCACCTGGATGAACAAAGGCACATCTCGCAGTACATCAAGGAGCGATTGGCGGCTCTGGCTATGGCCGCGGAGGTTGCGCGTCGTGGAATCCAACTGGTGACGGACTACCGCACACGTCTGTTCGCTGATGTTGTTACTGGCAAACTCGACGTTCGCGATGTTGCAGCCGGGCTGCCGGAGATCGATCCCCTCGCTATGGACGACAAGCTCGACGGTGTGAACGCCACGGGCGACGGGTCGGATTCCGAGGGTGAGATCATAGGGTCCGATCGCGAGGATTGCGGGACCCCCGCGCGTGATAGGCGCGACGACCCTGAGGAGCCGGACGGGCGGGCGTGAGTGGACGGTCGCGTGCAGACGATGTTGCGGCCCATTCTGTTGCGACAGGCACGAGAACACGCCGGGTGTGGGAGGGAGACCGTCGCAGCGACGGTCGGAATCAAACCGTGCCGGTTCCTGGGTGGGAACGGCCCGAATATCATGTGGAACGGATCGTAACAGCGCCGTGGCGGGGTTTCTGGTTCCTGAGTAGACGTCGCTCGCACGCTGGAGGCGAGGTCGAATCGTTGACCGAGCCGTCCGTGAAGGAGGGCCGGTTGTCCTGTAGACATGCCGACGTGCCCGACATTCGGGCGAAAGAGTTGGGTAACGCGGTCTAGGCGCAGGAGGCGGGGTTTTCTGAGGGCGCTCGTCGGCCAAAGGGGACCGCACAGTGCCCGCGGAGATTCCACTGGAACGCCGTCGGCGATTGTTGCGAGAGCGCGAGCGCGCTGCACATTGTGCCATGTCCATAACGTCCGTTAAGTTCAAGAACTTCAAGGCACTGCGGAACTACTCCGTATCCCTGCAGCGCATGAACGTGCTCGTCGGACCCAACAACAGCGGAAAGTCCACAGTTCTGAGCGCATTTCGGGTTCTTGAACAGTCGTTACGACGAGCACGTTCTCGCAAAGCCTCACTGGTAAAGACGCCTACAGGCACGGTTTCCTGGGGTCACAACATACCCGAGAACATGGTGCCGATCTCCCTTGAGAACGTACACTCGGGCTACACGAAGTCGGATAGTCGTATTGAAGTACGCTACTCCCGCGGAAACAAAATTCACCTGCTCTTTCCAGTGGAAGGAGGCGTGAAGATGTCATGGGAAACAGCGCAACGACCACCGACCACGCCGGCTGCCTTTCGGAAGGCATTTCCCGAAGTGGTCCAGACTATTCCAGTGCTCGGTCCCATTGAACAGCATGAGTCCGTCGTCACCGACGAGACTGTGAGACGCGCCGCTGGTACACCGGCCGCCAGCCGTCATTTTAGGAACTACTGGAGGAAAAACCCAGATGGCTTCGACGACTTTCGGCGCCTTGTGGAAAACACATGGCCCGGCATGTCCATTCAGCAGCCTGAACGACTCGACCCGTTACGAGATCAGTTGACTATGTTCGTTTCGGAGAACCGAATTGACCGAGAACTCTATTGGTCCGGCTTGGGGTTTCAAATCTGGTGCCAACTGCTTACGCACATTTCGCGATGTGCCGGATCGGATCTGCTAGTCGTTGACGAGCCAGAAGTCTATTTGCACCCTGAAGTGCAAAGGCAACTGTTGGGAATTCTCAGAGAGGTTCGTCCCGATATCGTGCTTGCGACTCATTCAGTGGAAATCCTGAGCGAGGCGGATCCCAGCGAGATATTGCTGGTAGACAAGGCTCTACAATCAGCACGTCGCTTGCGGGATATTGAAGGGGTTCAGCAAGCGCTCGACAATATCGGTTCGATTCAGAATCTGACACTCACGGAGTTGGCAAGAAATCGGCGCATTCTGTTTGTGGAGAGTTTGCATGACTACAAGACAATAAGGAGATTTGCAAAGATTCTTGGTTTTGATGAATTGGCGGCCGGTAGTGGGCTGACGGCAATTGCACTAGGGGGTTTCGATTCGTGGACTAAAATCAAGGCCTTCGCGTGGGGATTCAAGAGTACCCTAGGGGCAGAGTTGAGCATCGTCGCGATCTTCGATAGAGATTATCGCTGTGAGGAAGAGTTGACTCGGCTCAAGGGCCAACTAGAGGAAGAAATAGAATTTGCCCATTTTCACGGTCGCAAGGAGCTTGAGAATTATCTGCTGTCTCCGGAGATTCTGCATCGAGCATCAACAAAGGCAGTAGAGGACCGGGCTCGACGAAGCGGCGGGTCGCCTGAGGATGGTGTCGATATTGTTAATATATTGGAGTCTATTACGGATTCGCTCAAGGAGAAATGCAGCGGTCAGTATATAAGTAAGTACTGTGCTTATTTTAAATCGACGGGAAGAGACCCGGCGACGCTTACGACTGAAGCACTTAGAATATTTGAAGAGAAATGGGATGTCATGCAATCAAGACTTGAAATTGTAGCGGGTAAAGAGGTGCTGCGGGCGGTACGCGACCGGCTACAGGATAGTCATGGTATTACATTGACGGATGTGAGAATACTAGATTGCTACAAGGCGGCGGAGGTTCCGGAGGATCTGGCGGCGCTGATTCGCCGACTGGAGGTGTTTCGGAGCGTGGCTGTCGACTAGGAACAGTGCGTTATTGGCCCATCAGGGAATACGGCGGGTTCTTAGGGGTCAGGGTCCGTGAGAGGCTGCTGGTCGGTCAGGGCACACGCGTTCGCGCTGGATGACAGTTGTGAGGGACGAGATGCGGGTAGCAACTTTGGGGAAAAGGCCATGAACAACGAATTGGACTGCTCGATCCCGTGACGCTGCGGGCGGATATCTTCAGCGGAAGGCGGAACATTCGGGCGCGCGAATGGTGGTGCGGGATGTGCTGGGAATGCGCGCGGCGGGAGACACGGCAGAGACGAACCTGGGGAGAGTACCCGGAAGTGGAACCAGAGGACATGTAGGCTTGGCTGCAATTCGCGCATCGTTCCGGGGCGGGCGAGCAGGTGTATGACCGACTTGGGGTTCGAGAGGCGTCGTGAAGTTCCTTTTGGACGCATGCGCGGCTTAATCGATCGGCACGGCCACGAGTTCCGGAGAGGCGCGATAGTCGTGGTGACGAGCAAGGGCGTGCGGATACGGACTACAGAATGCGGGGACGAGGACGATGACTGAGGTCACCGACACCTCGGAGCGGGGTCTCGAACGGCTCATCTGCACGGCCCTGACCGGCCAGCCCTGCGACCCTCCGAAGGAAGGCAAGGTTTCAGAGGCACGACCCGCCTACGGCGGCGTCGGGTGGACCGGCGGCAACCCCCACGACTACGACCGCGAGTTCTGCATAGATCGGGTGCAGTTGGTCGCCTTCCTGAACGCCACGCAACCAGAAGCCGCCGACGCGCTGGGGCTGGACGAGGAGGGCCCGACGCGGCGCAAGTTCCTTGCGCGACTACAGGGAGAGATCAGCAAGCGCGGCACGATCGACGTGCTGCGCCACGGGATCAAGCACGGCGCGCACGATCTCGACATGTTCTACGGCACGCCATCGGCTGCGAACGAGCAGGCGCGGGAGCGCTTCGGGCAGAACCGCTTCACCGTCGCCCGGCAGGTCCGGTACAGCCGCGACGATACGCAGCGGGCGCTCGACATCGGGTTGTTCATCAACGGCTTGCCGGTGTTCACCTTCGAACTGAAGAACAACCTCACGAAGCAGACCGTCCACGATGCGGTTGAGCAGTACCGGAGGGACCGAAATCCGCGGGAGAAGCTGTTCGAACTGGGTCGGTGCGTCGCCCACTTCGCCGTGGACGAGAGCGAGGTGCGCTTCTGCACGCATCTGAAGGGGAAGGCGTCGTGGTTCCTGCCGTTCAACCGGGGTTGGAACGATGGGGCCGGGAATCCGCCGAACCCGAGCGGCATCAAGACGGACTACCTGTGGCGCGAGGTGCTCACTCGCGAGAGCCTGTCGAACATCCTCGAAAACTACGCCCAGGTGGTGGTCGGCAAGGACGAGAAGACGGGCCGAAAGAGGCGGACGCAGGTCTGGCCGCGCTACCATCAGCTCGATGTGGTGCGCCGCCTCCTGGCCAGCGCCTCGGCGCAGGGTACAGGCCGGCGCTACCTGATCCAGCACTCGGCGGGCAGCGGGAAGAGCAACTCCATCGCGTGGCTGGCCCATCAATTGATCGGACTCGCGAAGGACGGTCGGCAGGTCTTCGATTCGATCATCGTAGTCACGGACCGGCGCATCCTCGACCGGCAGATCGGCGACACGATCCGGCAGTACGCCCAGGTCGGCGCAACTGTGGGGCGTGCCGCGCGTTCCGGCGACCTCCGGCGGTTCATCGAGGCCGGCAAGAAGATCATCATCTCCACCGTCCAGAAGTTCCCGTTCATCCTGGACGAAATCGGGGACGAGCAGCGGGATCGGCGGTTCGCCATCATCATCGACGAGGCGCACTCCAGCCAGGGCGGGCGCACTTCGGCGTCGATATCCGCAGCGCTGGGGAAGGCCGGCGAGGAGGTCGAGGAAGAGACCACCGAGGATCGCATCAATCGGCTGATCGAGTCGCGCCGACTACTCCCGAACGCCAGCTACTTCGCATTCACCGCCACCCCGAAGAACAAGACCCTCGAGATCTTCGGCGAACCGGACCCGCAGCCGGATGGCGCCGTCCGTCACCATGCCTTCCACAGCTACACGATGAAGCAGGCGATCCAGGAGAAGTTCATTCTGGACGTGCTGGCGCACTACACGCCGGTGGACAGCTACTACAAGCTCACCAAGACGGTGGAGGACGATCCGGAGTTCGACGTCAAGAAGGCCCACAAGAAGCTGCGGCGATTCGTCGAGGGCCACGAGCACGCGATCGGGCTCAAGGCCGAGATCATGGTCGACCACTTTCACGCTCAGGTGCTCGGGCACAACAAGGTCGGCGGCCAGGCGCGGGCGATGGTGGTCACCAACGGCGTCGCGCGCGCGATCCAGTACTTTCACGCCATCCGCGACTACCTGCGTGAACGCAAGAGCCCGTACCGGGCCATCGCCGCATTCTCCGGAGAGCCGGAGTTCGGCGGCGAGAGGGTGAGCGAGGCGTCGCTGAACGGCTTCCCGGCCAGCCAGATCGCCGAGAAGATTCAGGAAGACCCTTACCGCTTCTTGGTCTGCGCCGACAAGTTCCAGACCGGCTACGACGAACCGCTGCTGCACACGATGTACGTGGACAAGACGCTGTCGGGCATCAAGGCGGTGCAGACACTCTCGCGGCTCAACCGGGCACACCCGAAGAAGCACGACGTCTTCGTGCTCGATTTCCTGAACGACGCGGACACGATCCGCGACGCCTTCGCCGACTACCATCGCGCGACGATCCTGGCGGACGAGACCGATCCGAACCGGCTCCACAACCTCCAGGCGGATCTGGACGCGGCCCAGGTCTACAGGCCCGAGCAGGTCGACGAACTCGTGGACCGCTATCTGGGCGGTGCGGAGCGCGACCAGCTGGATCCGATCCTCGACGTGTGCGTGGCGGCGTACATGCAGGATCTTGACGAGGACGGGCAGGTGGCATTCAAGGGCAAGGCCAAGGGCTTCATGAGGGCCTACGGATTCCTCGCGTGCGTGCTTCCGTACGACAATCCGGACTGGGAGAAGCGGTCGATCTTCCTGAACTTCCTGATCCCGAAGCTACCGTCGCCACCGGAGGAAGACCCGACGAGGGGCATCCTCGACGCCATCGACATGGACAGCTACCGGGTCGAGAAGCAAACCGTGCAGAGCCTCATGCTGCCCGACGAGGACTCCGACATCGACCCGACGGCCCCCGGCGGCGGCGGCCACGTTGCCGATCCGGAACTGAAGCGGCTGTCGGACATCGTGAAGCAGTTCAACGACCACTTCGGCGACATCGTGTGGCAGGACGCCGACCGCGTGCGGCAGCTCATCACCGAGACGATCCCTTCACGCGTCGCCGCGGACGCCGCCTTCAAGAACGCCCGGAGGAACTCGGACGACGAGAACGCGCGGATCGAGCATGGCAAGGCGTTGCTGCGGGTGGTGACGAGTGTCATGAAGGACGACACCCAGTTGTTCAAGCAGTTCATGGACAACGAGGGATTCAAGCGCTGGATGACCGACGCGGTGTTCGATCTGGCCTGCGAGAGAACGGAGAGTGCATCAGAGGTGTCGGCGGCGTCTCGTGGGTAGCCCGCTGAGGCAACCGGCACTGCGCCAATGGGGGTTAACAGCCGCCGGGCGGTATAGAGCTGAGAGGTCCTCCCCGACCAGAATGAAACACAGTGCTATCGGCTATCCGTTTTGGGGGGACGAGCGAGGATCTACGAGATGACCGTGGGGGTGGAGTGGTGAGAGTTCGCGTTGACATCGAACTCGATCCAGACAGTGAAACGACGCGCTACAAGGTGAGAGCGACGGCACCGGATGGACGCCTCATTTACTACACCGGCAAGTACGGCGACGTAGACATCTGCGACCACCTGTTCAGAGAAGCCGTGGAGCACCTTAGAGCTCTCGGCTACTCACCGCCTGACCACTACTGGATCAAGACCTACCCAACCCGCCCAGCTAGGAACTAGACGCCGTCAGCAGTGAGACTCGGCACCGCGGTACCCCTGTTCGGCGCTGGCAATGGTGTGCCCGGTGTACGACTTGATCTCAACACCGGGACGCAGACGGCACCTCGCGCGCGACGCAGGATGTAGAGGGACGTGTTAAAGGCCCGGGTAGTCAGGAAACGCGTTGCGCCGCCTGTAGGGAGGTCGTGGAGGCGTCTCTATGCACAGGGAGTCTAGGACGTCCATCCGAATTCGCGAACGAAACGGCGACGGTAGGCGGTATCGATCTGCTCCGGTGCAAACGGATGTACTTCTCGGCGTTCGCAGCCCGGTCGTCAGCGATTAGGCGTCGCAGATGCTCAACGGCCTGGTCTTCGTCGGGGCGCCGACCGTTCCGATCTTGGCCTGTCGTCGGGTCGGTGAAGCGCGGCGGTAGGTCTGTCCAAATCACGTATTGGACGCCTTGTGCCGCCGCCCACGAGTCCAGGTCGATGATGGTCTCGGGGACATTGCCTGGCCACAGCCCGATTCTGTTGGTCGGAAGAGGATGCTGGCCGCCTTCTCGCTTTGCCAACTTCCTCACCGCCTCTTCGTGATCGGTGACGGCCAGCGGTGCTCAGAGGCTGGGCACGGCGTCGGCGGCCTTGTCGAGAACCGGAATGAGGCGGTCGCCACGAGATTTGCGCACGAACTCGACGCGGACACCGGGGGCCGTCCGGCCGCCATCTGCCGACAGCGGGCAGTTCTCCCGGATTCCAGATGAGCGATCCCCAAGCCAAGCACACGATCACGCCGCGACTCTACAATGCCCGGTGGCCGTCGCGTCCGGCGGGAGCGTAGCCCGAAGCCGAGCGAGAAACCCGTGGCGACGACCTGCCCCGTGGAAATCCGCAGATGACCAAAGGACTCAAGAACGCCAGGAACAAAGTACTCGTAGACAACACGGCGCAGGCGGTCTTCAAGCACCTTGACCGCATCAAGGACAACCGTCGCGCACTGGGTGCGCGCTGGATCTGGGAACTGCTTCAAAATGCCCGCGACGCGGCAGACCGACAGGGTGTCCGGATCCGAGCCCACGTCTCAGCCACCGAGTTCCGATTCGAGCACGACGGCAGGCCGTTTGCGTCCGAGGAGATAGCACATCTGATCTACCATGGCTCGACGAAGATCGAGGATTTCGAGGACATCGGCCAGTTCGGCTCGGGATTCCTCGCCACGCACCTCCTCTCCGAGATCATCCGCGTCACCGGACGGCTCGAGGACTCGCGCGGATTCGACTTCCCGCTGGACCGCGCGGGCGGGACCGCCGAAGAGCTGCGCGAAGCGATGGAACGGTCGTGGGCTGCGTTCGAGCAGTCAGTGGAGGATGCCCGAGCCGCACCGGATGCTATCACCTCGTTCGCGTACGCTATCGCTGAACCGGGGGCGCGCGAACTGGCGGAGACCGGGCTGGAGGAGCTTCGCCGGAGCGGACCGCTCGTCCTAGCGTTCTGCCCGGAAATCAAAGAGATCGCGGTGGACGCCTCCGGCTCAGAGTGGAAGCTCTCACGGGGCAGCGAAGAAGAGGGCAGCGTCCTGACGATTCGGCACGTGGCGGAACGCGGGGAACTGTCGCGTTTCGTCGCAGTCGCGGGCGCGGATGCCGAGTGCTGCGCGGCGCTGCAGCTGCGCCGCGGCGAATCCGGGCTGGAGGTCGACCAAGCGCAGGAGACGGCGGCGAAGCTCTTCGTGCTGTTCCCTCTCATCGGTAGCGAGCGGCTGGGGCTCCCGGCCACGGTCAACAGCCGACGATTCAAGCCCCGCGAGGACCGCGACGGCATCGTGGCCGGGGACTCGCTAGGCGCGCAGGAGAACAGGCGGCTTCTGGAGGAATCCATGCGGCACCAGGAGCAGCTCTTCGAGTGGTGCGCCCAGAAGAAGTGGGCGGGCGCGGAGCGAATGCTGGCCTTCGACACTACGTATCTACCTGACTGGGCAGACAGCGCCCCGTGGTTCAGCCCGCTGCTGACCAGATTGGTGCGCAAGGCACGCGAGACTCCGCTTATGCGGACCGCAGGCGGGGAATGGATCGAGCCGCAGGCAGCGTGGCTGCCGGCGACCGACGAGCCGTCGCACCGCGAGCGGCTGTGGAAGCTCATGTCGTCGTGGAAAGGGGCAGAGGCAAGATTGCCCTGCCTCGACGACTTAGCCTCTTGGTCGCGGAACCTCTCCGGCTGGCGGAGACTCCTGGACAGATCGCACGAAGACATGGGCGAGGCGCTCACAATCACGAAAGTCGCTCGGCTCGTCGGCGACGCGGGCAGCGTGGACGAACTGCAGGAGCGACTGGCGAGTGGCACCGGTCTGTCCTGGCTCGTGTCTCTGCTCGAACTTGCGCGGGACGCTGGCGAAACCGGGCTGCTCGACGAGCACAACCTGCTACCGACCCAGAGCGGCGGGCTGCGCCGCCGCCCTGACCTTCACCGCGACGAGGGAATCTCCGAAGAACTCAAGGACATCGCGGGGGCGTTCGGGCTGGAGATCCGCGACGAACTGCTCGACAAGGACGTAGAGCTAGAAGGACTGGCGGAGCTTCTCGCGTCGCAGCGGGAGCCGGAACTGCTCGACAGGGTCTTGGCGCGCGTCAAGGAGGAATGCCGGGAGGAAGTGATCAGGGCACCGCTCGCACTGTGGGCGGTCAGGCTGTTCCGCTGGATGGCTGACCATCCGGACTACTTCGAGCGCCTGGAGGGCTATCCGGTGCCGACGTCCGAACGGTCGGACGAAGGAGTCGCCGTACTGCTTCTCGAACGCGGACGCGAAGCGCCCGCGCGGCCACTGGCGCCGCTCGCGACCTGGCCCGAGAACGCGCAGCGGTTCGCTTCCTTGTTCCCGAGACGCAGGGTCCTGGCGGAAACCTGTGCCGCTGGCGATCCCGAGGTGTGGCGCCGGCTAGCCGCGAGCGGCTACGTGAACGCGTCCCCGCTGATCGAGACGCAGCGCGTGGTGGAGGCGTTCCTGCCGGACGAGCCGCTACCGGAGCTTGACGGCGGGTCGCACAAGTCGACTCAGGAGGTGGAGATATCCGACGTCGCCTGCCTCGTCGAGCCCGACATCGGACTAATCGACACGGCGCGCAAGAGCAGGAAGCGCGCCACGGAACTCGTCCGGTTCTTGGTCGAGTTCGCGGTCGATGCGGACGAGCGCGCCTTCGAGGAATGTGAGGTCGAGTGCGAATGTGGGGTCAGCCACAGGACCTACCGGGCCGCATGGCTCGCGCCGCTCCGCCGTCGGCGGTGGGTACCGCTCGACGCCAGCGGTCGACGCGCCACAACGGCATCGGCGGAGTCGTTGGCGGGGCTCTTGGCGGACTCGCCGGAAACCTCGAAGATCCTGTCCGGGGTCCGGAGTGAGAAGCTTCTGGACGCCTTGGCGATCAGCCGTGCGGACCTCGCTCTCCGAGTTGTCGCCGGCGATGAGGACGAGCGGCTGGCGCTGATCGCGTCCATGCAGGACCTCGCCGCTGCGGCGGGCGACGTTGACCGCGTTCGCGAACTGGCGACCGAGATTCGAGAGCACCCGGAAATCATCGACTCCATCGAAGAGCGGAGGATCCGCCGGAACAAGATCAGGCTGAACCAAGAGATCGGGAGCTTGGTCGAGCAGCTTTTGCGGCAGGAGCTAGAGGGCCGCGGACTAATCGTACGGCGCACCGGGATCGGGTCCGACTTCGAGGTCGAGAGCGACTTCGTCGAGGACGAGCAGGAGGTCGGTCTCGAACTCTCCGGCAGCCGCGGCAGGACGCTGATCGAGGTGAAGAGCACAAGGATCGACCGACTTAAGATGACGCCCGTCCAGGCGGCTCGCGCCTGCCAACTCGGCGACGGCTTCGCGCTGTGTGTGGTCCCCCTCGGCGACGACGCGCCCACCGGCGAGACGATCCGTAGGAGACTCCGTGTCGTGTTTGGGATTGGGGCGCGCCTCGAGTCGGCACTGTCGGACTATGAGTTCCTGCGGGAAGCCGCGGACGCGGCTCGCGAGCCACGCGGCGCAGTCGAACTTGAGATCGTAGAAGGCGAGGCGCGCTTCCGGATCGCCCGCGCGGTCTGGGAGGACGGACTGCCGTTCGGCCAGGCGGTCGGTCGGTTCGGAAGCCGCGGCTGAACTCATCGCGGCTCGGTCGCAGGCGCGCGCCCACGTCAGCTACCCAACATGTCAAGATGTTCGTCTGGAGGGGGAATGGAGTGCGGAGGAAGGCCCAAGACGGCCCGTCCCGTCAAGACCGTGGCCTGACGCTGTCCACCCGGAGAGGTGCACGCGAACGAACGGGAGATTCTACGGTTGCCACCAACATCGTGTGCCTCCGGGGGGGCACTGTGCCTTCGGGCGCTCCGCGAACTGGGTGGCACCGCTGCGCCGTGCCGGCGGCTCGGCGAAGTTGGCACTACTCTTCCGTTTGGCCTCGTCCACAACTCTCAGTGTTCCCGCACAGGGGTACATGCCAAAGGCGACCCCGCGGCCCACGAAACTGGATCTAGGGGGTAGTACCATTTGCCACGTGCCGCTCATCGAGTAGAGAGGATTCGCCGATGATGCAGTTCTTTCCCGCCACAGCAAGTCCGCGCTCCCTCGGGTTCAGAGTTCTCGACGTATTTCACTGTCCGGCCCCGGAGTTGATGCGGTGATCTGGCACGAGCGCCGTGGTGAATGGACGCCTTCACCTCTGGATTCAAGGGGACCCTTCGATGTCGATTATGCGCGAATCATCCACTCCGCTTCGTTTCGCAGGCTCCAAGGAAAAACTCAGATTCTTAATCTAGGAGACAGCGACTTCTACAGAACTCGTCTCACGCACTCTCTGGAGGTCGCCCAAATCGCCGGCGGAATAGGGCTTCACCTGGCGCGAACGTCTTCGCCTCGTCTGGACTGTCTACCTTCCATCACGTCTCTTCAGGCTATAGGGTTCACTCACGATTTGGGCCATCCTCCATTTGGCCACGGCGGGGAAGTCGCATTGAATTATTGTATGCGCAACGCAGGCGGGTTCGAGGGCAATGCGCACACGCTACGTATTCTCTCTCGACTAGAACACTACTCGTCGAAGGACGGTTCCAATTTGACGCGCCGCACCCTGCTTGGCGTCTTGAAGTACCCGGCGCCTTACAGCAAGGTCAACAACGATGCAATGCAGCCATGCATGGACGAACACGCTACGTCTATTCGTATCATTGACCGAAAGAAGTCGACTCCCCCAAAGTGTTTTCTGGATAGCGAGCAAGATGTTGTCGACTGGATACTGAGTCCTTTGACCGATGATGACCGACGCATCTTCCAGAGCATTAGCGCTTGTGCCGAGAAGCACTACAAGCCGCGCTATCGTTCGCTGGACTCGAGCATAGTCGATGTCGCCGACGATATAGCGTATGGTGTGCACGATCTGGAAGACGCTGTTGCGTTGGACCTAATTTCCATTGATGTTTTTAGGAAATACGTTACCAAAAAGAAGTGCGGTTTATTCTTAGATGCAATGAAGAACCGTCGCCCTGTCGACGAGCATGACGACATCTACGACCGCTTTGTTAGGGAGTTGTTCGCAGGCGGCACAAGGAGCAAGCGAATAGTCGGTGAATTGGTCAACTACTTCGTAACGAACACCACAATAGTTGAGCGAGAGCAGTTCGAAGAGCCATTGATTCGCTATAACGCCCGCCTCGACACCGAGCAGCACAAATTCCTCAGAAGTCTGAAGGACATCGTAGCGCGACAGGTCATAGAGAGTCCGAACGTTCAACATCTCGAATTCAAGGGCCAGAAAATGGTGGTGTCAGTCTTTGAAGCCCTCAAGTCGGACCCGAAGTCGTTTCTGCCAGCGGACCCCTATAGTCAGTATGAGGCCGCGAACACACCGCGGAAGAAGGACCGCGTGATTTGCGACTACGTCGCTGGCATGACCGACAGATTTCTAATCAAGACCTATGATCGTCTGTTTAGCCCGAGAATGGGCTCCGTCTTCGATAGGTTGTCGAGCCAGGACACACCTGAGCGGTGACGCATCCTTCTGGTACCATCTCAACATCCGGACCTCCGCCTCTTGGGCGGTGTTCCGCGGCAAACGAGCGAACGACGGGACCACAGGTTCGTCACGGCGCAGTACGGTCACGCGCAAGGTCATCGACGAAGGGTGAGTAAATCTCAGGTGGACCATGCGGTTCGATGGCGCGCGGATGATCAGCACGCGGAGGCCGAGGAGGCTCAGATTATGTTGGTGCGGGAGGCCCCGATCCATGGTCAACAGGGCATCGAATCTCTCGCGAGCCTGCCGAAGCAACTCACCGTTCTGAGTTCCCGACCAACCCGCGGCTTGCACGGTGCTGACGTCGTGCCCCGTGAGTTCCGAGGCGAGAGCGCGTGGCAGATTCTCGTCAAGCAGAACGCGCACGGGCCAGGATGAAATCGCGCGCCAGATCCAGCGCAGCGAGCGCCTGCTCCTTCGTCACCGACGGGAACTGATAGAGGAACTGGTCGAGAGTCTCTCCGCCTTCAAGGTAGTCGAAGAGCGACTGAACCGGCACCCGTGTGCCGCGAAAGACGGGCGTGCCCCCGGAGATCTTGGGGTCGCTGTGGGCGACGGAGCACGATTCAGACTGCATCCTCTCCATGCTAATTCACCATCCCGACCGGCTCGCAACCCCGCCGTCGAGGCTCGCGGGCTCGTCGGCTGAACCGACCGCGACTTCCTGCTCCTCACTGCGCCATGCAGCGTAGGCCAGCGCTTGGCGGATGTCGTCGCGCTCAAGATACGGGTAGGCGGCCAACACGTCGTCTGCGTGATGGTCGGTGGCCAGCAGTCCCACGATGGTCCCGACCGTAACGCGAAGCCGTCGAATGCATGGGCGTCCACCCATGACGTCGGGATCACGAGTGATTCGATCCAGTCGCGTCATGCCTGCAGTATATGTGTCAAGTGGTCGCGGTCACCGTCCTTCCTCGCCAACGGTGCCTTCCCGTCCCGCGAGTTCGACTTCACGTTCTCCCTAATGACTGCCAATCCATCGGCGGAGACGGTGCGGCGGCACGGGGAGCGCGGGAACGCAGGCGGAGCCTGGAGTTGCGATACGCTGAAACTGTAAGACTGTGACGATGAGGAACATCACGGTATCGGTCGAGGAGGTAGGTTCGGAGACGCTGCTGGAGCGGCGTCGGCGGCTGCTGCGGGAGGTTGTGGCGGATTTCGAAGCGCAGGGTGTGGGGCTGCGTTCTATCGACAATCTGTCGCGGGACGAACTGTACGACCGTGATCGGGCGAAAGCGGAGACGGGGCGACGCCTCGTTGTGATGGCAGGGCGTTCACCTTCGAACTGAAGAACAATCTCACGAAGCAGACCGGCCGGCCTGCTCCCTGCTCCGCGGCGCCGGCCAGCAGGCGGCGCACCGGCCCAGTGGACGCCGCCTTCAGGAACCCCCCGGAGGAACTCGGACGATGAGAACGTCTTTTCGTTGGGCCGGGCTCTCAGCGAGCCAGCATGGTCCTGAATGTCAACGACAAACGTCGCCGGCGATCACGTTGACCGACAGCGCTCTTTTCCGTTCTGCGCTTGTCTATGCCGTGCATCCATCGTGACCGAGAGTCAGCGGTCAAGATAAGCACAGATCCTTGGGCGAGCAGAATACGTCTGTCTTCCGCTGCTGATCCTCCTACAGGCCGCAGGCGCATTTCCCAGTCATCGCCCAGCGATAGCGTGGCAACGGTGTCACCGAAACACTGCCGGTCCGCGTGCAAGGCGATTCCCTGCCCGGGCTGGTATTCGTTGACGATTGCCTGATCTGGAATGCGGTCAAACAGTCTTGTTTCGGTGTACAGCCGTGCCGCAATCTCTTTAACCCAATCGGGCAACGGCCCGAGGTCCATATCCGGTGTTACGGTTCGCGTTCGATAGTTGTAGCGCCAACCGTAGTGCTGGACGCGACGTTCCAGGTCTGTTCGCCACGGTCTCGCATCGATGCGGTCGATCAACATGTGTTGATCGTGCTCGTCGAGGAACCCGGGGTAGTAGTGCAGACCGTGTATCCCCGGAATCCTGTGCATCCCGCGATCGTGAATGCCGTAGTTGAGGTGCTCCGGCAACGGCAGCAACGCCGCGGAGGTGTCGGATTCGAACATGCTCAGTTGACCGTTGGAGACCATTGTTCTACTCCCTTGTGAGGCGAGCAAACGAACGCTTGCGCAAGGCTGCGCCATGGGGGCGAAGCTCCTCACGCGGACAGGCGGTCGAACGCCTGCTCGAAGTCGACTATCAGGTCCTCCGCCGCATCGATGCCGACCGAGAAGCGCACCAGGTCGTCGGGAACGGGAGCCGGATCCCTCCGACGTGCGGCGCTGCTCGGCGATCCGCTGGGTCTACCCGCGCGCCGCAAGGTTCGTCGCCGTCAGGGTCACCAAGCACCTCGGCGACGAGGTGATGAAGGTGTTCCGAGTCTGAGCGGCGGCCGGCATCGGCTATCTTTGTGACATGGCGATGCGGGATGGGAGCCACCGTCACGCGACGGTGCGCAGCGGGGTGACCATGGAACTTGAGACGACCGCGAGGGTTCCGGTCGAACGGCTGCGGCTGGACCGGGGAAACCCGCGGCTGGTCGGCGAGGCAACGGTTACGTCCGACGAATGGATCATCGCGCGGCTCTATCAGTCGGCTGAGCTCGACGAGCTGCGGGGCGACCGGCGGCTTGCCGCACTGCGTCTGCTGCGGGGACCGGCGCTGGTGCGATGAAGAACATCACGGTGTCGGTGGACGACGACACGTATCGACAGTCCCGCATTCGCGCTGCCGAACTGGACACCTCCGTGTCAGCACTCGTGCGGAGTTTCCTCGAACGTCTCGTTCGCGACGGTTCCGACGGAAGCGGTGCGCGCGGGTCGGATGCGGAGACCGAGGACGAACGCCGAGGGCGGTTGTTGGACGAGGTCTGCGAAGACATCCGGGCGACCCGTAGCGGATTCAGGGCGGCCGACAATCTCAGTCGCGAAGCTTTGCACGACCGGCATGCGGTTCGTTGACACCAATGTCCTGATCTACGTGGCGAGTCCGTCCGCCGAGGATGCCGAGCAGCGGCGCAGGGTGTAGAGCCTGCTGCGGGAAGGCGGCGGTACGCTGCAGGCTTGAAGCAGAGAGGTAGCGACATGGCGGATTGGGCAACGTGTCCTGCGGTGGAGAGCGTACCGGGAAGGCTGAGCGGCGCCTGCGTATTCAAGAACACCCGGGTGCCCGTATCAAGCCTGTTCGCCAACTTGGCGGAAGGCGCAACCGTAGAGGATTTTCTGGACTGGTTTCCCGGGGTGGAGGCATGGCAGGTCAAGGCGGTCCTGGAGCACGTAGTCAAGCATCTGGACTCCAGAGTTGAGCATGCGAATCCTGTTTGACCAGGGAACGCCGAGGCTGCTTCGTGATCATTCTTGTTCGATCCGGCGTGGTTGTCCGGCGGCGCCGGTGAGCGGCGCGCCGTGGCGGCGGGGCCAAAGCCCGAGGTCAGCCCGAGCGCGGGGTCACGGCCTGCGGTGAGGCGGCCGCGACAGACTTGGTGAACAGGGCCGTCTCGGCGCCGGTGTCAGGGTCCGTCTTCCGAGCCGCAACTCGCCAGCCGCGCGCCTGGTAGAACCGGTTAGCGGCGGTGTTCGCTACGAAGCTCTCCAGCCGGATGACCGTGTGCGCCTCGAAGAGGCGCTCCTCGGCGTCCGCCAGCAGCGCGCCCCCGATGCCGCGGCCCTGCCGGGCGGGATGCACCATCAGCAGGTCGAGCAGGTCGCCCTCGGTGAAGCAGCAGGCAACCACATCGCCGGCCTCTTCGGCCACGTGGCACGACTCCCAGCGCGATGCCACGTACTTCCCGACGGCATCGTCCGCAAGCCAGCGTTCCACGACGTCGGCGGGGAGAAACGTCGGGAAGCCCGTGCGGATCGCCGCCAGCACGATCGCAGCGAGCGCCTCCCGGTCAGCGTTACGCGCGTGGCGGATCGTCACTCAGGCCCTTGCGGTTCGACAATCGTGGCACCCTTGTGCTTCGTCGGGAACAACTGCCGGCCGGACAGACGGTCTTCGTCCAACGCGTGCACGAGGTACTCGCCAGTCTCTCGTTGTTCACCGGCGTCGCCCTCGTCGTCAATCCAGGATTGAAGCAGGGACACAAGAGCCGCAGCCTGACCGTCGCCCGGTACGTGCCGATCAAGGAGCCGTCGCGTGTACTCGTTGGTGGACACGCCGTGCTTTCGAGCTGCGCGTTGCAGGCGGTCTCCGAGTTCCGGAGTCAAGTTGAGAGTTACGTCCATATCCCAGTCACCTCTCGGCGTCCAGTCGCGCGAGCCGCCGTGCGTCGAACACGGCTCAGCGAGGCTGATTCCTGCCAACCAACAGAGCACCGGGAATCTGCCGGTCGCGACCCGTACTACCGTAGCGCACGACGGTTGCAGTTGAGCCGGGCGGGATGGGCTCGCCCGATTTCCGGTATCATTACCGGAAAGGAGGGAAGTGTGGCGAGCAGGCAGACGCTGGCCGTACGCGGCTATCGGGACCGGTTGAAGCGCGGCGGATGGGTGCGGTGCGAGGTCAAGGTGCGCCACGACGACGTTGAGCTCATTCGTACTGTAGCCACGGCGCTGCGCGACCCGGATCGCCACGCCACCACGCGCGCGCTGCTGCGCGACCGACTGGGAGTCCGTGGCCCGCGCGGCTTCAAGGAGCTCCTCGCCTCGTGTCCGGTCGACCTCGACCTCGATCGGTCCCGCGATCCGGGCCGTGATATCGAGCTCTGATGTTCCTCCTCGACACCAACGTCATCTCGGAGGTGCGCAGGGCAGACCGGTGCAACGCCAATGTCGCCAGTTGGTTCGCAAACGTGAACGATGCCGATCTGTTCATCAGCGTCGTCGTGACCGGTGAGGTCCGGCAGGGTATCGAGCGCCTTCGCCGGCGCGACTCCCACCAGGCGAAGATTCTCGAACGCTGGCTGGAGGATGTCGTCACGTCGTACGCCGACCGCATCCTGCCGATCGACGGCCGTGTCGCCGACGTCTGGGGCCGCTTGGGCGCTGTTCGCCCGATTCCCGTCATCGACGGGCTCCTGGCCGCGACCGCCCGCGTGCACGACATGACCTTGGTCACACGCAACGCGCCGGACGTCGAGGGTCTCGGCGTCCCCGTGCTGAATCCCTTCGACGCGTGACGCGCAAGACCGCGCAGGCGATCAGAACATCAAAGCCGGTGCTCGACTGCATCACGGTAGAAGGATTCAGGAGCATAAAGTGCATCGAGCGCTTGCCTCTGAGGCCAATCAACATCCTGATCGGGCCGAATGGAGCCGGAAAGTCGGACTTCATCGACGCACTCTCTTTTCTCGGTGAGATCCGTGCCGGGCGACTCAAGGAATACGTCGTCCGGTCCGGAGGAGCGGGCAGGATTCTGCACTTTGGCGCCAAGGTCACACCGAAGCTGCGGATTCACGTATCGTTCGGAGGCGAAGGCAACCGCTACGAGATCACGCTCACGGCGACGGATGCGGACGGATTGCGTCCGGTGCACGAAGACTGCGTCGAGTACCGGGACGGCCATCCCCTGACCGTAGGGTCGGCGGGGGGATACGGTTCTGAAGCGTGGATCAGCCAGCGCTATAGGCACCGTCCAGACCATGAATTCGTCGATCGTGTTCGAAGGTATCTAGACGACTGGCGCGTCTACCACTTTCATGACACGGGCGTAGCGTCGCCGCTCAAGAAGACGGCGGAAGTAAACGACAATCGCTTTCTGCGTCGTGATGGCGCCAACTTGGCGGCCTTCCTGTACTACCTGTCCCGCAAGCACGCCGATTCCTACGATCTGATCCGGCGAACCGTCCAGCGCGTTGCGCCCTTCTTCGACGATTTCCGTCTGGAACCGTTGGCGCTCAACGAAGAGACGATTCGTCTCGAATGGAAGCACCAGGCGTCGGACGCCTACTTCGCTGCATCGTCCCTTTCCGACGGTTCGCTTCGGTTCATCGCTTTGGCGACGGTACTGCTTCAGCCCGTATTCCTGCGGCCGTCCGTAATCCTCTTGGACGAGCCCGAACTCGGCTTGCACCCCGCCGCGATTACGATCCTCGCAGCGCTCATCAAGCAGGTGTCGGTCGAGACGCAGGTCGTTCTGGCGACCCAGTCGCCGCTACTCTTGGACCATTTCCGACCGGAGGATGTCCTGGTGGCTGAACGTGTGGCAGGGCAGACACTGTTCACGCGGCTTGACGGCGCTGCGCTGAAGACGTGGCTGGAGGACTACAGCCTCGGTCAACTGTGGGAAAAGAACCAGTTCGGCGGACGGCCAATGCGTGAAGATCGCGAGAACGGGCCTGTGCCGTGAGCCGGTTGCTGTCGCACGTTGAGGGCGAGACCGAGGAGACGCTCGTCAACGACGTGCTTGCACCGCATTTCGATTCGCGGGAGAGACGCCTTCCAAGCGCGTGGAATCGTTCGTCACCGGCTACCAGAAACTGCGGTATGCGGAGATGGACGTCCCGGTGTCGACGTACGCGGACGATCCCATACGCTGCGGATCAACTACCGCACATCGCATCAGATCCGGCGACAGGCCGACCGGCTCCTCCACAGGCGCGGGCCGTTGCACGTCCTTCGCGATGACGATGTCCGCACAGCGTTCGACGACACTCTGATCGAACTGGTTGAGGCTACTCCCATCATCGTCTTCGGCGTCGTCATTGACAAGGCCACCCACGGGAGAATTCCGGTCCATCTGGAAGAATGGGACGTTCTACGTGTCGAGCAGTCAGGCGCAGAAGACGCTGACGGCACATTCCCCGAGCGGCTCATCGCGGTTGCGACAGCGAAGTACAACCGCCAGCGCTACGACGGCAGAATCTCCGTGGTTATATGGGAGCGTCTTGTTTACCTGAAATAGAAAAAGCCGGCCAAGGCCGACTTTCCCCACGCTGGCCCGCGCGGGCCATCCCCCTCCACGAGTGTGGATTGGACCCACTGTACCACGGACAAGTGTGATCCATCAGGACTGATGGCTCCTGGGGCGCCTGCCAGACGTAGCCAAGCTAGAAGGTTAAGAGGACACGTTACATGATGCGGAGCACGCGGGCGCGTCCAGCGGAGACGGAGGGCGAACGCCGAGGGCGGTTGTTGGACGAGATCTTCGAAGACATCTGCGCGACCCGCAGCGGATTCAGGGCGGCCGACAATCTCAGTCGCGACGCCTTGCACGACCGGCATTCGGTTCGTTGACATCAACGTCCTGATCTAAGCGGCGAGTCCGTCCGCCGACGATGCCGAGAAGCGGCGCAGGGCGTAGCGCCCGTCTTGGAACGAAGTCCCATGCCAAACAACTCTATGGTCCGCCTCTGAGGGAAGCGGACTGACTTGCTTCGCCCGAGAGAATCTCCCAGACACGTTTGTATCCTGTGCCGGTCAAGGCCGCACCTTCTGGTCGTACCCCGTCCCAGCCTTCGGTACCCAGTCCCTGCAGGAAGCGCCGCGCGTCACCGACTGAGTACCGGCTCTCGTCCGAGCCGGTCATTTCCCGGTACAGGCCGCCCAACGCCTCCGCAGCGCTTCGAGGTGCCGAGTTCATCCGCATGAGAACCGCTTCCTCGCTGCTCACACCGTGATAGATCATCGCCGGGAGGGCGTTGATCCGCCGTTTGTCGGCTTCGGAAAGCGCGTCGAAGTCGATCCCGGACACTCGACTCAGCGCGGAAACGCCCCAGGTTCCGCTGTTGACGATGGTGCGATAGATCGCCCGGCACGCATCTGTCAACGCAGCCGTGCCCGCTTCGTCGTCCTTCTCGCGGCGGAAATAGTCCTGCGCAATCGCTTCAAGTCCCCTTCCGTTCACCCAGTCGTTTGTGATCTCGGAGATTCGGCTCCGGTCGAATCCCCGACCACCGAGTTCTACGAGGTCCTGCCTGAGTTGCGGCACCCGCAACATGACGCCGAACAGGTCAGCCATCCTGCCACCGGTGCCAAACAGGCTCTCCGGCGCCCAGTCCGAAGCAGTCAACCCGCTTTCCAGGTTGCCCATCTCGCCCATTGCTGCCCGGACCCCTTCAGGTGAAAAGCCAGTCGAGTCGGCAAGTTCGGCGGTACCCTTTGGCATGGCCGCGAGTTCGCGCGCGTACTTCTGCGTCGCATCCAGAAGCGCGTCGGCCTTCCGTCTCTGCTCCGGGTCGTTTCGCATTGAGGTATATCCGAAGGTCTGCCTCAAGAGCTGCTCGGAGTCCGCGAGCACCGCGTCCAGGTTCTTTTTCTCTGCCCACAAATGGGCAATGTAGCAGCGAAAGTCCTCCCATTGATCCTTCCACAGCACGTCCGACAGTTGCGCCAACTTCCCTTGGGCCGCAAGCTCGTCCAGCAACACCACGAGACGGGAGACGAGTGCGCCGGTGTTCCGGCTCACAAACTCGATCAACGCATCGCGATCTGTCCCCTCGGATAGACCAACGACCCCAACGCTGTCGTGACCGATTCGCCCTGCGCGCCCGGCTAGGTTCCAGAACTCCCGCGGGGCGATCTTCACCGACCTGTTCCCCTGCGGCACATAGCGCGAGGACAGGAAGACCGAGGAAACCGGAAAATTGATGCCCTGGGCGATCGTCGACGTCGCGCACAGCATCCGAAGGCTGCCTGTTTCCGCGAGCCATTCCATCAGCCCTCGCACATCATCAGACAGCCCCGCATGATGCACACCCACACCCTTGTCGAGCAGGCCGACAAGCGTGAAGTTGGCGCTGATCTCGGTGCGCAGAAAGTCCTGAACCAACCGGATATCAGATGGCACTTCATCCAACTCAGGAAGGCTTCGCGCCGCTTCCGCCGCCATCTTCCAGACCGTGGGAATGCTGTTGGCTACCGCAACGCTCGTGCCTCGTGACGACATCACGGCGCTAATTGCCGCCGTCTGGAGCCCCAGCCCCTTTTGCACCCCCTTGGCAAGCACTTGGCTCTTCGGTACGTCGATTGGTTTCACACTCCCCACGCGGTGGGTTCCGTGAAGAGGCATGGCCTTTTCCGTCGCGGTCAGCGTCTCAAAGTCGAGGTGCCAGCCGCCGCGTACTTCGTCATCGGCCACGGCCCGGTACAGGCCGATAATCCGCTCGTTTGGCTTCCATGGAACCGTACCAAGACTGATGGCGTTTCCCGCGTCGATATCCTGCGCCAACCAGCGCGCCACCGACTCCGATCCTTCAACGTACGGCATGAGCAGAAGGAAGTTCGCCTGCGGGCAGTCGCGCTTGACCGTCGCCAGCAATAGTTCGATCCGCAGGCCCCGGCCTTCCGATTCCAGGTTGTGCGCTTCGTCCATCACCACCAGCGCAAGAGGACGATCCACCTTCCTGTTCCGGATCACCAGCGATAGCTTCTCTGGTGTCGCGACTAGGATGTCGAAGGGCTGGCCCTTGTCGGTCAGCAGCTCTTCCTCGAACGCGTCCACCTCGACCGCTGCGGTCAACTGCTCGACCAGTAGGCCGATTGGCTCGAAGTCCGTGCGCAGACGCCTGGTGATCTGCGCTGACAGTGCCCGCGTTGGCGCAACGTAGACGACCCATCCTTCGTCGCCCCGGAACTGGTTTAACGCCTGAAGGATGCGAAACTGCGCGAGCAGCGTCTTTCCGCCCGAGGTCGGCATGTCGACCACGATCGCGGTTTTCGCTTGGTCGAGGAGCCCCTGCTCAAGCAACGCAGCGCGTTGTGGCGGCAGCAACTCGAACATGGCTTGGTGTTCTCGGTGCGTGAGAGACCGCACGAAGTCCGAAGTCCGTGAATTGACCGTTCGGGTCGCCCACCACAGCGAATTCGTCACCATGATCCGTGCCGTCGCGTGCAGCCATCGCAGGACGACCTCGTGCTGCGCATCCCTCGACGCGGCCGCGGCCTTGATCCCCGCCTCGAAGTGCTTGTCCAGCGTGCCGAACGGATCGCCCGGTTGGCCTTGTAGCATGTATCTCGCGAGCGTCTCAGTGCCCTTCGCCCAGTTGTAGAGTGCCGCTAGGCGGAGGGCGATCGCTCGGTTCGCCACCTCTGAACCGTTGTGCAGACGACTTTCTTCGTGAGTCTGCTGGTCGTCGCGCAAGCCGGCGATGATTTCGCGGATCCGATCAAGATCGTCCCAACCCTCCTTGCGGAAGAGCCGGACCCAGCAATCGAAGAGCCTGTACAGGAGTCTGCGGTCCCATTCTGCGTCCGCGACACTCGGTGCCCTCAACGCCTCCTCCTGTTCTCGATACCAGCGCCGCAGGTCCGACCAGCGATCACCGCAATAGGCGATCGCGGAGAGCTGAAGCACGAAGAACAGGCGATCCAGGCTTTCCGTAGGCACGGGCAGAAGGCGACGAATGTCGAAGGCTCGGAACGAAGCAGCCACAGCCTGGTTACGGAGATGCCGGTTCTTTCCCGCCGGACGGCTCAGCTCATCGAGGCCCTCGATGGCCGCAAGTTCAAAGGCGAGCGCCACCCTTTCCAGGAACGGTTCATCCTCGGCGCTTTCCGCGAACGAGAAGCTGATCTGCCTGCCGACCGCTCTCCGTGCCAACCGCTGATGGACGAGTTCCTCGGCGCGCGCAAGCTCGTCGGCCCCAATGGCAGCAACCGCCCAATGTTCATTGAGCGCCTCCAGTGTCGTGTGCGACAGGCTCACCGTTCCACTCCTCCTGCCCGTCGTGAAATCATTGCCATCCCGATGCCGTCCAGTTTCTCCGGCGGCAGGTAGAGTGCCAGCAGTTCGATACGTGTCCCGTCGGGACATCCGGCGCTAAGCTCGCCGATGCGCACCCGCAAGTCATCCTGATGGGGTCTTACGTCGCGAACAAGAAAGCCGTAGAGTTGAACTTCGGACGCGTTCCGCAGATACCTGGTTCCGGCACGTTCGAACCGCCCTCGCCAGTGCGCCGACCGAGCTCGGTGACCGAGGTACTTCACGAGATCGTCGCGTATGGCTTTGCGGTCACGCAGATCTTCCAGTTGCCGCTTCAATCCCGTCCGACCGTACATCGTTCCCGGAGGATACTCGCGTTCTCTCGATGTCTTCACCTCGCCGAACGCGAAACAGTCGCCGTCGTCGTCTGTCGCGAATCCGACTAGGTCTGCACCCGGCAGGCTCGACCCGCTCTTTCTCTCGTCGCGTCCATGCGGCCAGGGGAAGCTGCATGACCGATGGTCGGTGAGGTAGGTTTCCGCGATCGCTTCGCCCACGCGCCAGTCCTCAATTTCGTCCGGATCTTGCAACACGCGACGCAGCCCGTCCTGGGCAAATGCTGTCTCGGCCAATCCCGCGAGGATTTCCTCGATGTTCGCCTTGCCGTCATCATCAAAGAGGACGGTCGCAACCCGCCCGTCCATTGCGTCGTTCAACTCGTCGTCTGACCATTGCAGGCCGGTCCCCGAACAGGGGGCGCTGCCGATTCCGTAGACGACCCTGCCCGCACCGACCTTCATCGGCGCTCCCCAGCGGCGCTGCCAAGCTCCATGTTCACTGCCAAGGGTCCCAAGGCTCGTCAGGGACGTAGGGAAAGAGGGACCTGGTGCTCAGAAAACGCGTTTGCGTGAGTTTGTGGCTCTCCGGGCCCCGGGGGATTGGCTCCAACAGCCACGGCGCGAAGATCTGCGGCTTGAGAGTCCACTTCTCGGAGGTTGACGGGTTGCAGTCGACCAAGCTGTTCACAGGCACCTCTGAGTTCAATCCGCCTCGTTGGCCAGCTTTCGCAACGACTCCCCGGTAAGCCGCCAGACAGTCCACTCGTCCATCGGGACGGCGCCGGCGCGGCGGTAGGTGGCCTGCGCCAGTTCGTTCCAGTCGAGGACGGACCACTCGAACCGGCCGCAGTTGCGGTCGACGGCGATGCGGGCGAGGTGCACGAGTAGCCGGCGGCCGTAGCCGTTTCCGCGGTGCGCCGGGCGGACGTAGAGGTCCTCCAGGTAGAGGCCGGGGCGAGCGAGGAAGGTCGAGAAGGTGTGGAAGTAGAGGGCGAAGCCGACGGGCTCGTCGCCGACGCGGGCGACTACCGCCTCGGCGTGCGGCGAGTCGCCGAAGAGCGCCTCGTGGACCATTTCCTCGGTTGCCACGACGTCGTCCAGGAGCTTCTCGTACTCGGCCAGCTCCCGGATGAGGGCGAGGATGAGGGGGACGTCGGCGGGCGTGGCCGGGTCGATCCGGAACGTTGGGTCAGGCTGCGCCATGGGGCCGGGCTCCCTCAGGCGGAGAGGCGGTCGAACGCCTGCTCGATGTCGGCGATGAGGTCTTCGGCCGCTTCGATGCCGACCGAGAAGCGCACGAGGTCGTCGGGAACGGGGGAGCCGGGCCCTTCCGACATCCGGCGCTGCTCGGCGAGGCTCTCGACGCCGCCGAGCGACGTCGCGTTGTGGAACAGGCGGAACAACCGGACGACCCGCGCCGCGGCGGGCGCGCCGCCCGCCATCCGCATCGAGACCACCGATCCGAAGCCCCCGTCCATCTGGCGCGCCGCGATCGCATGCCCCGGGAAGTCGGGCAGGCCGGGATAGCGCACGTCCGCGACGGCCGGATGGCCGACGAAGTGCTCGGCGATCTGCTGTGCACTCCGCGCCGACTGCGTGACGCGCAGGACGACGGTCCGCATGCCGCGCAGCAGCAGCCAGCTCTCGAAGGGGCCGATGACGGCGCCGCGAAACGCCCGCTCGCGGCGGCACGCCCTCCAGAAGTCGTCTTCCTCGGCGGTGACGAGCGCTCCCGTCAGGACGTCGGAGTGGCCGTTGAGCTGTTTGGTCGCGGAGTGCATCACGAGGTCCGCGCCATGCTCGATGGGCCGCGTCAGGACCGGCGTCGGCACCGTGTTGTCCACGGCGAACCGGGCGCCGGCTTCGTGCGCGATCTCCGCGGCGGCCCGCAGGTCGGTGATGACGCCGCCGGGGTTGGCGGGAGTCTCGCCCCAGACGATGCGGGTCTCGCCGGGACGGAGCGCCGCGCGCAGCGCGTCCAGGTCGCCGTTCGGCACCAGCTCCAGCTCGAACCGCTTCCGTTCATGCTGCATCTCGAGCCAGCGGCGCAGCATCCAGTACATCTCGACCGGCGCGACGACGTGCGCGCCGATCTCCAGGGTCTCGAACGCGCTGATGGCGGCCGACACGCCGGAGCTGAACAGCATCGCGGCGCGCCCGCCCTCCAGGGTGGCGAGCAGCCGCTCCGGCGGTTCGTAGGTCGGGTTCTGATCGCGCGTGTAGATGCGTCCGGCGGTCGCCTTGCCTTCCGGCGTCCGCTGATACTGCACCGCCGTATGGATCGGCGGCACCAGTCCGCCGGTGGGCGGATCGACCCATCCGCCCGCCTGGGCGGCAACGGTGGAGGATTGCTGATTCGGAGGAAGTTCAGACATAGGAGCGGGAGTGTATACCGGGGGGAACGGGGCCGATCCGATGCCGGCCTGGAGGCCGGCGAACCAGCTCGGCGAAACTACGCGCGCGCGGGGCCGATGTCGACGGCGATGTCGCGCCACTTGCCCTGGTGGAAGCGGGCTACGCTCAGCGTGGCGCGGGCGACGTGACCGAGCACGATCGCCAGCCAGATGTCGGATGCGTCCAGGCCGGTGGTCGCCTGGAGGTAGGTGCAGAGGCCAATGGGAATGATCACCTGCGAGACGATCGAAATGTAGAGCGGGCTGCGCGTATCCCCGGTCCCCTGCAGTCCGCCGGTGTAGATGAGCGCGACGGTGACGAAGATGGCGGAGATGGAGAGGTACGCGAGCAGTTGGCGCCCCAGGTCGAACGCCGGCCCGCTGGTCATGCCGAAGACGGCGAGCAATGGACCGGGAAACGCCAGGAACGCCGCGCCGATCGCGGCTGCGCCCCCCACGCCGTAAGCGGCGGCGACCACCGCGGCGCGCGTGCTGCGCTCCGGCCGTCCGGCGCCGAGGTTCTGTCCCGCCACCGCCGCCGTGGCGGCCATCAGGCCGACCGACGTCCAGGTTATCAGGGCAAAGAGCTGCGTGTAGCCGACCGCGTACGCCGCCTGCGCCTCGGCGCTCTGGGCGAGCGACCCGACGAACCGGAGCAGGAGCAGGCCGGCGATGTTCATCACGATTCCCTGGAAGCCGGTCGGCAGGCCGAAGCGGAACAGCTCGCGGATGATCTGCCAGTCCGGCGCGAACGACATCCGCCAGGAGAAGTGGATGACCAGCCGGTCGGAGAAGAGCAGCCAGAGGAAGACGAGGGCGGTCGCGCCGGTCGCAATCGCGGTGCCCATCGCCGCCCCGGTGGTGCCGAACGCCGGAATCGGCCCCAGCCCGCCAATCAGAATGACGTTCAGGACGATGTTCAGCGCGGTCATCACCGCGCCGAGGCGGAGCGGCGTCCGGGCGTCGCCGGCGGAGCGGAGGGCGCCGCTCATCATGAAGAAGATGAGCATGCCGATGCTGAACACGAACATGATGCGGAGGTAGGTCAGCGCTTCGGACTGCACCTCGGGCGCGGCGTTCACCAGGGCGAGCAGGGCCGGGGCCGCGACGTAGCCGATGGGCGCGAGGATCAGCAGCGACATCGCGACCGCCGTCAGGAACGCCTGATAGACGACGCGGTTCACCTTGTCGTGATCGTTGGCGCCGGCGAAGCGGGCGACCAGCACGCCCATTCCGCTGAAGACGGACGCCACGAAGACGATGACGAGGATGAATATCTGCGTGCTGACGCCTATCGCCGCGTTGCCGATATGGCCGACGACGTTCCCGACCATCGCCTGATCGATGATCCCCTGCATCCCACCGATGATGTTCTGCAGCATGGTGGGCCACGCGATGCGCCAGACGGCCCGCCGAATGGGCCCCTCGACGATCGCGCGATCGAAGGTTCGCTTAGGTCGGCCCGTGTCGCTGTCGCTCATCGCCAGGAGGGAGGTCCTGCGGGCCGCAGTAAGATGAAGGTCCTACCGTGCCGGTCGAAACTCCGCCACTGTATCAGATCGCCTCGCGCCTTCAGGACACGGGCCGGGCCCCGCTGACGGGGCTGGACGCGCACGCCCTGCTGGCGCCGAAGCCCATACGGCACGGCTGGCGGCCGGGCGAGATCCCGAGCGACGCCAGGGCCGCCGCCGCGCTCATGCTTCTGTATCTTCAGGACGACGCGCCGCACGTTCTGTTGACCGTCCGCGACGGAGGGCTCTCGCGGCACGCGGGGCAGGTGTCGTTCCCGGGCGGCCTGGTGGACCCCGACGAGACGGTGCGCGACGCGGCGCTGCGCGAGACGTTCGAGGAGACGGGCATCGCGAGCGCGGGCATCGAGCTCGTGGGCGAGCTGACCCCCATCTACATCAACGTGAGCGGCTACGTGCTCCACCCGGTCGTGGGCGTGGCCGATCGCGCGCCCGCCATGTCCCGCGCCGCGGCGGAAGTGGCGCGGCTGCTGCCGGTGGCGTTCGACGAGATTGCCGATCCCGCCAATCTCCGGCTCGGCGTCCGCTGGCGGGGCGACCGCTGGTTCGACGTGCCGTACTTCGCCCTGCGCAACGAGCGCGTCTGGGGGGCGACGGCGATGGTGCTGGGCGAGGTGCTGGCCCTGCTCGGCCTCGGGCCGCGCGACCCGTGGTAAGCGCGGGGCGGCGGCCGGCGTTGCGCCTTGTCAGCCGGCCGCCTCGCCGCTCTCGGTGCGGCGCAGGGTCGCGCCACGGTCTCCTGGTCCGCGCAGATCGGCACGAAACTGCACACATCGTCCGATAAGAGAAACCGAAGGAAGAGGGCTGCATCCGATGACTCAAATTGACCTTCTCGCCGGCCAGCGAGGCGGCGACGACGTTGTCACCCTCGACGCCGCGGCGGAGTCGCGCTACCTCAACTACGCGCTGTCGGTCATCACCTCGCGGGCCCTCCCCGACGTGCGGGACGGGCTGAAGCCGGTCCAGCGCCGCATCCTCTACACGATGTGGCAGCAGCGGCTCCGCGCCGATGCGAAGCCCCGCAAGTGCGCGAAGGTGGTGGGCGACGTGATGGGGTCGTACCACCCCCACGGCGATACCGCGATCTACGACACGCTGGTCCGGATGGCGCAGCCGTTCACGCTGCGCGCGCCGCTCATCGACGGATCCGGCAACTTCGGCTCGCTGGACGGCGACGGCGCCGCGGCGATGCGCTATACGGAATGCCGGCTCGCCCCGATCAGCGCCGAGCTGCTGGCGGAAATCGACCAGGAAACGGTCCCGTTCCAGCCGAACTACGACGGCACGAAGCAGGAACCCGTCGTGCTGCCGGCGCGGATGCCGAACCTGCTGGTGAACGGCGCCACCGGGATCGCGGTCGGTATGGCGACCAACATCCCGCCCCACAACCTGGGCGAAGTCTCGACGGCGCTGGTAAACCTCGTTGACAACCTCGATCTGACCAGCGCCGAGCTGGCCCGCTGGGTCAAGGGGCCCGACTTCCCGACCGGCGGCACGCTGGTGAACACGGCGGACGAGCTGCGGCAGATCTACGCGACGGGCGGCGGCACCCTGCGGATCCGGTCGACATGGAAGCCGGGCAAGGCGCACCGCGGCTCGAAGACCGTCCACATCACGTCGGTGCCGTACGGCGTCAACAAGGCGCAACTGGTGGAGCGCATCGCCGAGGTCGTGATCGGCCGAAAGCTGCCGCACCTGCTCGACGTGAAGGACGTCTCGGCCGACGACGTCCGGATCGAGCTGGAGCTGAAGCGGGAGGCCGACGAGCGGAAGGTGATGGCGTACCTCTTCCGCCACACGCCGCTGCAGTCCACCTTCCCGGTCAACCTCACCTGTCTCGTGCCGACGGAGCATGCGGGCGTCGGGCGCCCGGAGCGGCTCGACCTGAAGGCCGTGCTCATGCACTTCCTCAGCTTCCGCCTGGAAGTGGTGACGCGGCGCCTGGAGCACGAACTGGCTGCCCTCACGAAGCGGATTCACCTGCTGGAGGGCTTCACGCTGGTCTTCGACGCGCTGGACGAGATCATCGCGCTGATCCGGCGTTCGGAGGGGAAGGCGGACGCGGCGAAACGCATCATGGACCAGTTCCCGCTGGATGCCGAGCAGACCGACGCGATCCTCGAATTGAAGATCTACCGGCTGGCCCGCCTCGAGATCCTGGTGATCCGGCAGGAACTGAAGGAGAAGCGCGAGCGCGCCCACACGATCACCCAGCAGCTCCGCGACGAGGACAGCCGCTGGGCGATCGTCCGCGAAGAACTCGTCGAGGTCCAGGAGACCTATGGTGGCCCGAAGCGGAATCCGCGCCTGACCCGGATCGAGCGGCCGGACGCGGACGAGGCGACATACAGCGCGGACGACCTGATCGTCGACGAGAACGCGGTGGTCCTGATCTCGCGCGACGGCTGGGTGAAGCGGCAGCGCGAGGTCAAGGACCCCTCGACGACGCGGCTGCGCGAGGGAGACGAGCTGCTGGCTGCCGTCGCCGGCAGCACGCGCGCCGTGATGGTCTGCTTCACCAACTTCGGGACTGCCTACTCTTGCCGCCTGATCGACGTGCCGGCGACGACCGGTTACGGCGAGCCGATTCAGCGCCTCTTCAAGCTGAAGGACGGCGAACGGGTGGTCTCGGTGCTCAGCCTGGATCCGCGCCTCACCCCTGGGATTGCGGACGCGCCGGACGGGCCGGACACGCCGGAGACGCCCGAGCCGCGGACGCATGCGGTGGCTGTCACCACCGACGGCTATAGCCTCCGGTTCAGCCTCGCGCCGTTGGCCGAGCCGAGCACGCGGGCGGGACGGAAGTTCGCGCGGCCGGCGGGGAAGAGCGAAATCCTGGGGGTCGTCTCGATGAACGGCGACGAAGTGCTGATTGCCGCCACCCGCCAGGGACGCGCCATCCTCTGCCAGGCGCGCGAGGTCAACTTCCTGTCGGGCCCCGGCAAGGGGGTGCGGTTGATCAAGCTGGGGAACGAGGATCAGGTGATCGGATTCGTCGCGTCGTCCGGCGCCCGTGACTTCCTGAGGGTCGAAACGAACCAGGGCGGCACGCAAAACATCAGCACGGCGAAGTACGAGGTTGTGAGCCGGGGCGGCAAGGGACGCGAGCTGAAACAGCGGGGCTTCAGACGGATCGTGCCGCGGCCGGTCACGGTGCCGGCCTTGAACGGAAGCTGACGGTACGCATGGTAAGCTTCGGATCCCCCCTTCGGACGGACAGGACCGTGGCGCAGTCATATACGGCGAAGGACATCACCGTTCTCGAAGGCCTCGCGCCGGTTCGCAAGCGGCCCGGCATGTACATCGGCGGCGTCGGAGCCGCTGGCCTGCACCACCTGGCCTGGGAGATCTTCGACAACGCGGTGGACGAGGCCATGAACGGCCACGCCACCCGGGTCCGGCTGACGCTGCATGCCAAGGGCTCGGCGATCACGGTGTCGGACGATGGTCGCGGCATCCCGGTCGATCAGCACAAGGGCAGCCGCAAAAGCGCGCTCGAGGTGATCTTCACGACGCTGCACGCCGGCGGGAAGTTCGGCAACGGGTCGTACCGGGCCGCCGGCGGCCTGCACGGCGTCGGGGCCAGCGTCGTCAATGCCCTGTCGGAAGAGCTGGTGGCGGAGTCGAAGCGTGATGGCGCGCTCTGGCGGCAGACCTTCCGGCGCGGCAAGCCGACCGGGCCGCTCGCCAGGGTAAAGGCGGCGCGCGGATCCGGCACGACGGTCCGGTTCCGGCCCGACCCGCGCATCTTTCCGAAGACGGCGTTCGACGAGGCGCTGCTCCGGGAACGCATCGAGATTGCGAGCTACATCCATGGCGGCGTCGAGTTCATCTTCGAGAACGAGGCGCGCGGGACCGAGGAGACGTTCCGCCACGAGAACGGGCTGCCCGACTATCTCGCCCGCATCGTCAAGGAGATGGACGCCGCGCCGGTGCACGACGCCGCGTTCGTCCTCCAGCGCGACCATACCGAGAGCGGGACGCGCATCGAGGTGGCGCTACGCTGGACCGAGGCGACCGACGAGCGGTTCCGCAGCTACGTCAACGGCATCCCGACCGGCTCCGGCGGCACCCACGAGACCGGGCTGCGCGCGGGACTCGGGAAGGCGGTCCGGAACTTCATCGAGACGCACAACCTCACGCCGAAGGGCGTGACGCTGACCGCGGACGACATCCGCGAAGGGCTCGCCGGCGTGCTCAGCGTCTTCCTGCTGGACCCGCAGTTCCAGGGGCAGACCAAGGACCGGCTGAATAACCCCGAGCTGGCCCAGATTGTCGACGGCGCCATCCGTCCGGCGCTGGAGCACTGGCTGAACCACAACATCAGCTCGGCCGAGGCCATCGTCGCGCGGATCATCCTGGCCGCGCGGGCGCGCCAGGCGAGCCGCGCCGCGCAGCAGGCGGTCTCGCGCAAGAGCGCCACCACCAACCGGTTGAACCTGCCGGGCAAGTTGAGCGATTGCACGGGCAGCGCGCGGGGCGGGAGCGAACTCTTCATCGTGGAGGGGGATTCAGCCGGCGGCTCCGCGAAGCAGGGCCGCGACCGGACGCGGCAGGCGATCCTTCCGCTGCGCGGCAAGGTGCTGAACGTCGAGAGCGCCAGCGCTTCGAAGGTGTTCGAGAACAAGGAGCTGTCCGACGTCGTCACCGCCCTCGGCTGCGGCATCGGCAAGACGTTCGACATCAACCGGCTGCGCTACGACCGCATCATCATCCTGGCCGACGCCGACTCCGACGGGAATCACATCGCGACGCTGCTGCTCACCTTCTTCTACCGCTTCCTGCCCCAACTGATCGCGCACGGCAAGATCTTCCTCGCCCAGCCGCCGCTCTACCGCGTCGACATCGGCAAGGAGACCCACTGGGCGCTCGACGACGCCCACCGCGACGCTATCGTCAACGCCCGCACCAACGGCCGGGGAAACCCCGAGATCACGCGCTTCAAGGGGCTCGGCGAGATGATGCCGAAGGTGCTGTGGGAGACCACGCTCAACCCCGAGACCCGCCGCCTGCTGCGCGTCGCCGTCGACGACCAGCACCGCACCGACCGGGTGATCGCCAACCTCATGGGCAAGGACCCCTCGGCGCGCTTCCGCTTCATCATGGACCGGGCCGACGAGGCCCTCGACCTCGACGTGTAGCGAGGTACTGGTCCGCCGGCCTCCAGGCCGGCAACGTACTGGTGCGCCGACGAGCAGGCCTCGATCAAGCGTGCAGCGCCCTCATGCGATGTTCCGCAGCCGTCCGGTCGCGCCGCGCCTGCGCAAGCTCGTAGCTCGCTTGCATTCGCATCCAGTGATCGGCGGTGCCCCAGCCGATGTCTTCCAGCGCCAGCGCCATGTTCGCCGACACGCCCGCCTTGCCGTTCAGCAGGCGCGATAGCGTTCCTCGCTCGCAGCCGAGCCGCATCGCCGTCTCGGTCACGTTCCAGCCCACGTCGTCCATGCTCTCGCGGATCAGTTTGCCCAGGTGCGGCGGATTCAGCATCGGGCCGACGCGATTGCTTGCTGTGTCGTTCATGTCAGCACCCCTCTTCGGTCAGTGATAGTCGCGCGCTGCAGTACGGTCCACCGGGTGCCGTTCAACACGTTCAGCGTCTCGGCGTCCGCATCGCTGTAGCGGGCGTCAGAAGTGGTACTTGAGGCTGACGGTCACGGCCTGGTACCCAATGCCACCGAACTCCATGGTGGCGTCGAACGGAGTGACCCCGTCGGCCTGCACCGGCGCGTGGCTCCGAACGAGGTTCCAGGGCGTGTCGTGGTGCACGTCGTCGAACCTGGTCTGGCGCACTGTCACCCCGACTGACGTTCGCTGGCTGAGCGCATAGTCGACGCCGGCCAGCAACTGGTACCCGAAGACGGTCATGGTGGCCCTCGTGTCCATGATGCTGGCAGTGCCCGCGGCGGCGCGTTTGGCGACCTCCGGCCAGTCCGGCTCGAATTCGACCTGCAGGTACTCCGCTGCCGGCTTGCGAACGAGCTGCGCGTAGTAGCTCAGCCCGGTCGCGGCCCAGCCGACGCCGGCGCCGACGTACGGCGTCCAGTTCGATGCGTTCCGAAAGTCGTAGTAGGCGTTGGCGAAGAACTGGTGCGCCGCGTAGTCTCCAATCCATTCGTACGGCGGCTCATCGTTGCTCCATTCGGACGCCTTTCCCTGGAGTGCGGGATTGTCGGCGCCGCCGACTGGCGAGGTGGCGTCACCCAGGTACCGGTGGAAGTACTCCATCTCGATCCGCACCCCGCCCGCCCTGTACCCCGCCATGAAGCCCCCCGCGAGACCGCGGGAGTGGTCGAACTCGTTGGAGAAGATCACCGCCGGCGTGCGGTCGAGGCACGCCGCATCGTCGACGGGTGGAGTCACCGAGCTCGGATACAGGAGCACATCGCAGCGGGTCGGGTGGTTGACGCCGCTAAGTGACGAGCTGACGGCGGTGGAGTTCACGACGCCAAGCTGCAGGCCAGCGTAGAAACCCTGCCGATCGCTCTGCGCGCTCGCGCCATCCGGTGCGGCAAACGGCAACGCAAGAATGGCGGCAACCACGACGCTGCGCGAAGGGCAGCGGGAAATGTCTCGAATGAGCATGCGCGTGAGATTAGCCGGAAAGCGGGTCACGAATACCGAGTCGCACTCATTGCCGCGTTCCGCCGCGCCGGTCTCGGGAGTCAAGCGAGACGCATACGTGGCGCCCGAGGGCTGACAAGGCTTGGTCGATGCGTTTCATGCTGGATGCTCGGCCGGGGTCGAGAAGGCGTCGAACCTGAAGATGCTGCCCCTTGAGCACCCGAGCCAAGTCGCTCATGCTCATGCCTTCTTCCTTCATCGCGACATAAAGCGCCCCCTTGACCGCGACGTGAACTGGGACCACAACACGTACTTGTTCTGGCTCCGGGGGACTCGGTGCGGGAATGTCAGCGCGGTCCACGATGCGTGCGCCGATGGTTTCCGCAAGACAATCGGCGGCCATCGCAAGGGCATCGTCTCGATCCTCGCCCTGCGTGATTGCATCCGGCAAGTCCGGGAAGGTCACCGTGTAGTGACCGTCGAGTTCGCGTTCAAGACGGGCCGGGTAAGCGAAGTCCATGTCAGGTCAAGCAATGACATCATTGCTAGGCGCCACGACCGTATGGTACATATCCGTATCACGTCAAGCGGTGGGAGGAAACGCGTGGAGCAGCGGCGATGAATGCACTGGACCGGTTGGCGGCGTGCGCGGGGCGCTGGAAAGGTCCGAACCGCCTGCACGATCCGCACACCGGCAGACCCGAGGACACCGAGTCAACGCTGGTGCTGGCCACGCTGCTGGGTGGCAAGTTCATCCGCGTGGACTACACCTGGAGCTATCAGGGCGCCGCGCAGGAGGGTTCGATACTGATCGGATACGACTCCGAACGGGGGAAGGCGACGGCGCACTGGATCGACTCCTGGCACATGTCGGACTGCGTGATGGCGTGCGAGGGGGCCGTCGAAGACGACGGATCCGTCGCGGTGCGAGGCAGCTACGCGGCGCCGCCCGGTCCGGACTGGGGATGGCGGATCGTGCTGCGGCTGGCCGACGGCCCGGGATTGCACCTCGTCATGTACAACGTGACACCCGATGGCCAGGAGGCCTTGGCCGTAGAGGCGACTTTCGCGCGTGCAGCCCCGGAGCATTCCAGCCCGGCCGCGCTGCCCACGCCAGGGCCCACGCTTTGAAGGGGCGCTATGGGAGGTGCACGGTGCCGCGCAGCGTGAGTGCGTGGACCTTCATGGCGGCGACGTGTTCCCTGCGTTCCGCCTCGAGGTTCACGGATACGGCCCGTCCCACCGCAAGGCGGGCTCCCAGCCGGTAGTCCTGCGCCGCCTCGTGGACCAGGCTGACGCCGCCGTAGAGCGAGAGCACGCCTTCCTTTTCGAACGGCGGCGTGAAGCCGTACTCGAACTGCGCTTCCAGACGCGCGCCCGGCGTGTCGTAGAGCAGCGGGTCGGTAGCCCCGCGTTCCCACAGACGCCGCACGCCGCTTGCGGTCTCACCCCAGGACGGTATCAGGCTCACCGACGGGCCGAGGCCACCGCTCCCGGGTGCGAAACGGACCAGCGCGCCAAAGCCCCATTCCCGGAGCGTGCCCCTGCGCGCGGTGAGCCAGCGGCCGTAGCTTTCCGCGCTCAGGCCAGCCTCGCGATTCAGGTAGCGGAGTCCGCCGCCCAGTTCCAGCCCGGCGCCGGTCTCCCCGTCGCCCCCGTCATGGCGCAGGCCCAGCTCCCCCCAGGGAGTCAGTGACACGCCGGAGGCGTACACGTGCTCGCGATTGACTTCGGTGCCCAGCCGCAGCCGCCGCATGTTCATCGTTGCCAGGTCGAACGTCGCGGGGTCGCGGGCGACGTCCATCTGCGCCAATGCCCATTCGCTCTTCAACCTCAACGTCGTCGCCCCGCGCGACAGTATGCGGCCGTTCACGCCCATCATCCCCGAGTCCAGCGTGGTTGGGCTCGCATGGACCTCTCCCGCCTGCTCGTCCACGATCAGGAGCCGCCCCCAGGCGTGGCCGGCCGTTCCCCACACGTCCAGATCCGGTGAGACGGACCAGGCCAGGTAGGGATGGAGACCGGTCAGCTTCATCTCGTAGCTGGCGGCGCCCTCCCGGCTCCGGCCAGCGCCGTGGTAGTCGAACGAGCCCCGCGACCGGGACACGGAGACGCCGGCCAGAAGGTCGGGGCTGATCCGCGCGTCGGCCCCCGCCTGCCAGCTCGACACGTCGCCGTTCCAGTTGACGCTCCCGGGGCCGCTGCCACCGCTCAGGTTCTGGTAGTCGGCGCACCCCCACGCCGCGAAACGTCCGCCACTGTCCTCTTCCTGCGATTGCGTCAGGAACAGCGAGCCGTCGAACGCCTGCTCCAGTGTCGGTTGGCGCGTCCCCGTCGCGTCGCGCCGGCCCGGACGCTGCTCGGCAAGGAACGACAGGTCGGGCCACGGCGCCACCGATCCGCGCCGGGGAGGGGGACGTCGCCCAACCTCCTCATCGATGCGACACCTGACCGCGGAGAAGGCCAACGCCCGCCCCATCTCCGGCAGGATGACCTGGCTGACCAGTTCGGTGCGCCGCGCCGGGTCGTCGCTGATGGCGCCCGTCCCCGAGGCGTCCGCGATCGTCGCACCCGACGGCGAATTCAGCTCCACCGTGAACTCTTCGGCGCTCTCCAGCAGATCGTCGACCACTGTCGTCACGACGACCGCGCGGGTCGTTTCCCCCGGCTCGAAGCGGAGCATCCCCGACGCGGCGGTGTAGTCCGCGCCCGCCGCGGCCGTGCCGTCCACCGTCGCGTACGACACCGAGACCGCAGCCTCACTCGTCTTGCTCAGTCGTACCGTGAACTCCGCCGGCTCGCCCTCGGTCACCGGCGCGGCATCGTCGATCGACAGGGTAGGCGGCTCGTTGTCGATGATCGTCCCCACGCCGGTCCCGCCCGCAATCGTCGCGCCCGAGGCCGCGCTCAGGGCCAACGTGAACGTCTCATCCACCTCCGACTCGTCGTCGTCGAGCGTCGTGACCGTGATCGTCTGCGACGTTTCCCCCGGTTCGAAGCGGAGCATCCCCGACGCGGCGGTGTAGTCCGCGCCGGCCGCAGCCGTGTCGTCCATCGTCGCGTACGACACCGAGACCGCGGCCCCGTTCGTTCTGTTCAGCCGTACGGCGAACTCCGCCGGCTCACCTTCGGTCACCGGCGCGGCATCGTCGATCGACAGCGTCGGTGGCTCGTTGTCGGTGATCGTCCCCATGCCGGTCCCGCCCGCAATCGTCGCGCCCGAGGCGGCGCTGAGCGTCAACGTGAACGTCTCATCCGCCTCCGGATCGCCATCGTCGAGCGTCGTCACCGTGATGGTCTGCGACGTCTCTCCCGGTTCGAAGCGCAGCGTCCCCGACGTAGCGGTGTAGTCCCAGCCGGCCGCGGCCGTGCCGTCCACTGTCGTGTACGTCAACGAGACCGCCGCCCCGTTCGTTCTGCTCAGCCGTACGGTGAACTCCGCCGGCTCGCCTTCGGTCACCGGCGCGGCATCGTCGATCGACAGCGTGGGCGGCTCGTTGTCGGCGATCGTCCCCACGCCGGTCCCGTCCGCAATTGTCGCGCCCGAGGCGGCGCTCAGCGTCAACGTGAACGTCTCATCCACCTCTGAGTCGCTATCGTCGAGCGTCGTCACCGTGATCGTCTGCGACGTCTCTCCCGGTTCGAAGCGCAGCGTCCCCGACGTAGCGGCGTAGTCCGAGCCGGCCGCGGCGGTGCCGTCCACCGTCGCGTACGACACCGTCACCGCCGTCCCGCTCGGTGCGCTCAGTCGTACGGTGAACTCCGCCGGCTGGCCTTCGGTCACGGGTGCGGCATCGTCGATCGACAGCGTCGGCGGTTCAGGGTGGGAGTCCGTTGTCTCGGTCAACTTCACCACGTAGGTGTCGCCGGCGGACCAGCTCAAGCCCGTGTTGAACCAATGAAATCTGGCGTCCGGATAATTGTCCTTGTCCACCCGGCCCAGGTCGAAGGTGTCTCTGCCGATGTGCAAGACCAGCGAGGTCAGAACGCCAGGACTGGTGCCGGGTCGAATGAAGTCCAACAGGAGCTTCGAATCTGTCGACGATAGCGTCAAGTCCGACAACCGCCAGTCATCACCGGCATACCGGAAATCCCGGTCGGTGAGGTTGTCGTTATCGAACTCATCCGCATAGTAGGACCAACCGAGAAGGGCCGGGTCCGTAGTCGAGGATCCGACGGTCAGAGTCGCCGTCCAGATGTCGGTGGTGGTTTGCGCAAACGCGGCGCCTCCGCTGCCGAGCACCGCGACGCACAGCGCGGCGCAGAGGACTCCGGCGGACGCCAGAGAACCCGCCGGTGCGTCCCGCTGCCGGCGACAGGGTCGCGCCGCCGGCAACCGTTCGTGTTCATGCCCCGATACAGGAGCATCAGTACGCCTCTGCAAGTGGGAGAATCAACCGAGACCGAACAATGCGAGAGAATCGCGCGGGAAGTATCGCACCGCATCGACAATGCCGTCACGGTGGTAGTAGAAGGAAAAACCGGTAGCGGGCTGGCAACTAGGGCCCGCCGCAGTGCGTCGAGATGAAGGCTCGCGCCTCGTAGACGGTCGTCTCCAATGGCGTCAGTCCCAGAAGCGCGCCTGCCGCGGCGCCGACGCCTCCGAACCACGGAGTGGTGAACGCCACCGTGTCAGCGCCGCGCTCGTCGACAAGCATGCCCAGGACGGCGCCGGCCGCGCTGCCCACGCCCAGACCCCACATGCTGAACTCGCCGGCGCGGGTGGCGACCAGCCGCACGCGCTTCACGCCCGCCCGCTGCAGCACGGTCGACCGCGTCCCGTCGATCACGGTCAGCGTCTCGGCGTCCGCATCGCGGTAGCGGGCCCGCATCCACCCGCCCGTGTCCAGTTCGACGCGGATGCGGGAACCCGGAGTCAGCACCAGCACGCGTTCCCAGCGGGTCAGGTCGGGGGCGTTGTCGGGAGCGGGTTGCGGCAGTGTCGCCGGCCGCAGCGTCGCGCAGCCGGTCAGCGTCGTGATCAGTGCCAGCAGGACGGCAATGCGTATCGGAATGCGTGCAGGTCTCATGGTTCTGCTCTCCTGTCGGGCGGCGCTCTCAGAACGAGACGCCAAGGGCGACGGTTCCCTGAACGAGCGGAAGGACACCGAAACGGAGCTCGGGATTCACGAAGACGTGGTCGCTGACGTAGGCGCGGAGGCCGATGCCCCCGGTGAAATGGAAGCGGTGTTGCACGTCCCATTCGAAGGCGTCCGTCGGGATGTAGTCGCCGAGGGCCTCGTCGTAGACGTAACCGACCGGATAGCGCGTGCGGTATTGCGTGGGGCCGGCGCCGACCATCCAGTAGGGGTTGAACCGCCGGCCCGGGAGCAGTTCGTACTCGACGAGGGCACGCGCGAGCAGCGCGCGGCTCTGGTAGTCGTTGTAGGGGCCGAACTGGTTTACCTTCTGGACTTCGCCGCCGACACGAAGGTGATCCGTGACCGGGACGGTGGCCGAGAGACCGCCGACCAGGCCGTGAGGTGGCGTGTCGTCCAGGCCGTAGTTGTAGCCCCACGCGACCCGGACGTCGGCGGTCCGGGCTTGACCGTTGGCCGGCCACGGGGCGAGGACGGCAAGCGCCAGGGTGGCGGCGACGGCAGACAGGGCGATCGGTGAGCTCCGCATCGGTGTTTCCTCCCTCTGTCTGGTGGTGCGCAATCGGGGGAGAATTCGGCTCACGCCGCCGCGCTCCTCAAGGGTGCTCGGGGTACTCTGTTAACGATGAGCGGAACACTGCGTTTCTCGTTGTCGAACTACATCAAGGGAGTCGCGGAGGGCTGGCCGGAAACGGACATCTATCGGATGGTCGTGCACGGCTTGCCGCGGGGATTCCATGCCTGCAGCGAGGCGGAGCAACGGGAAGCGCTGGCGGAGCGCGTGCCATTGACGCACACGAAGTGGGACGCGCTCCTGGCTGCGGTGGTGGAGCACGTGGCACGACTTCACGGGCACGAACCGCCGGCGTGGGTGGACGAGCCAGAACGATTCCTCGACAGGACCTGGGTCCTGTCACCTATCCGTCCGATTCGGATGAATGCGTTGGTATTCGCGCCGGGCGCGTTCCTTCGGCACGGGGCACTGCCAGACCCAAGGGATCTGGACAGCCGGGGTGGAGAACGGCATGAGTGGGTTCCTTGATCGCAGGCGTCGGCGGCGGATCACGTTGGCGGAGGCGTTCCGGGGCCGGAGCGTGCCCGCGGACTCCTGGTAGCTCGGCTAGTGCCGGCGTGGACGCCGGCGCACCGGCTAGGGCTCGCCGCAGTGCGTGGAGATGAAGGCTCGCGCCTCGTCGCGCAGGCGCACGATTTCCGACCAGTCGGTTCCCTTCGGGTGGATGGGTTCGCCGAAGGTGACGGTGATCGGGCCGGGACGGAGCAGCAGCGTGTCGGCGGGCCAGATGTGCCGGGTGCCGCGGATGGCGACGGGGACGATGGGGCAGCCGGCGTCGACGGCGGCGCGGAAGGCGCCGAGCCGGAACGGGAGTAGACGTGGGGCCCGGTCGAAGGTTCCCTCGGGGAAGATGAAGAGCGCCTCGCCGGCGTCGAGCGGCGCGCCCATGCTGGACGCCTCCTCGATGCGCTGGGCCTGATCCGTCTTGTGCAGGCGGATGTGGCTGCCCTTGCGAATCGCGAGGCCGACGAGCGGATAGCGCGCCAGCTTCGCCTTGGCCGCGAAGCGGGCGCCGAACGGCAGAGTCGCCATCATCACCGGCGGATCGAGGAAGCTGGCGTGATTGGCGACGAAGACGACGGGCGGCTCGATGGACCCGCGCTCCGGCATCACGACCTCGATGGGGCACCGTCCGAGCGCCATGACCAGGCGCGTCCAGCGGCCGACGAGCGCGTCTGATTGCCCGCCCTGCGGCCAGAACCGCAGGAGAACGGAGGCGGGGATGGCGGTGCCGAAGACGACGGTGTAGGCGTAGACGCTGAAGAGCAGGCGCGCGGCCCGGGCGGTCTGCCGGGCCGCCATCGCGCCCGCCGCGGCGGCCCCGAGGCGGATCCACTGAGCCGCCATGTTGGCTTGGCCGCGGTCGATCGCTCCGCTGACCCAGGCGTCGCGCGTCGCGCCGCGGCGGATCTTGCCGCTCGACGTCTTGAGGACCGATCCGGGCGGGGCAAGCACGATGCGATCCGGGGCGACGCCCATCGCGCCGGTGATGGCGCGGTTCACCGCCTGGCGGAGTCCGGTGCGCGCCTTGGCCTCGGTGACGCGCGTCTCCGCGATGATGACGAACTGTTCGGTGCCGCGCGTCTCGTCGCGCACGCCGAAAGCGGCGACGCAGCCGGCCCGGATGCCGTCGACCGCGCTGGCCAGCTCTTCCGCTTCGGGCGGGGCGAGGTTGCGTCCCGCCTTGATGATGAGGTCCTTCGAACGGCCGGTGATGAAGAGATCGCCGTCCGCGAGGTAGCCCAGGTCGCCGGTCTCGAGCCAGCCGTCGCTGCCGATCAGCGCGCCCGTCGCCTCGGGATTGCGGAAGTAGCCGCTGGTCGCCGACGGACCGCGAAAGCGGATCCGGCCGCGTCGGCGCTCCGGCACCGGGACGTTCGCATCGTCCACCACTGCCATGTCGTGACCATCCAGGGCCCGGCCGCAGGAGACGAACTCCAGGGCGTGGGCGTCGTCGGCCGCCGCTGGCGCCGCCTCGGCCGACGACTCGTAGCGTTCCCGGTCGATCCGGTCGATCCGGAACGGCGTCCCCATGGTCGGCGTCGCCAGGCCGACGGAGCATTCGGCAAGGCCGTAGACGGGCTGCATGGCGGTCGGATCGAGTCCGTACGGCGCGAACCGTTCGTTGAAGCGCCGCAACGTATCGGGCGACACCGCCTCGGATCCGTTGAGCAGCGTGCGGACCGAGCGCAGATCCAGCCCCTCTAGCTCGTCGTCCGAAATCCGTGACACGCAGAGGTCGTACGCGAAGTTGGGCGCCGGCGAGACGGTGCCGCGGTGGGTGGAGAGCGCCTGCAGCCATCGCACCGGCCGGGAAAGGAAAGCGAGCGGCGACATCAGCGCGAGCGGCGCGCCGGTGTAGAGCGTGCCGAGCCAGGCGCCGATCAGCCCCATGTCGTGGTAGAGGGGCAGCCAGCTCACGCCGACGTCGTGCGCGCGGAAGTCGAGGCGCTCGATGATGGCGCGGATATTGGCCAGCAGGTTGGCGTTCGTGAGCAGCACGCCCTTCGGTTCCCCGGTGCTGCCGGACGTGTACTGAATGAGCGCCGCGTCGTCCCCCGTCGCCGTCGCCGGCCGCCGCGCCTCACCGCCGAGCGCGTCCGTGCCGACGATGGCCTCGAGGGAAGGCGCCCGCTGTTTCAGGAGGCCCGCCACTCGCTGCACCTCCGGGAACGCCACGAGCAGGCGCGCGCCCGCGTTGCGCAGGATCGCCACCTGCCGCGAGGCGTATTCCTCGATCCGGTCGGCGCGGAACGGCGGATAGAGCGGAGCGGGGACGCAGCCCGCCATCAGCGTGCCGATGAAGATGGGAAAGAAGGCGCGCTCGGTCCGGAGCATGAGGGCGACGCGGTCGCCGCGTCCCAGGCCGCGCGCCGCCAGGCCGCCCGCCACCGCGCGCGCCTCGTCCCACAGCCAGGCGTAGGTCAGCGGGGTTTCGCTGCCGTCGTCCTCGCGCAGGTGGATGTGGACGCGGTCGGGGGTCCGCTCGACATGCCAGGCGAGCGCCTCGACGATCGAGCGCGCATGTACCGGCGGGCCGTCCGTCGAGGGTGTGGCGACGGTCGCCTCGACGGCCGCCGCGCCAGCCGCTTCCGTCCTCGAGGCGCTCACCTCGGAGGGCGTCGTCCTCGCGGCGGCGGGCGTGGCTGCCGCCGCGGCGATCGCCGCCGCCAGGTCGGCCGGCGTCTCCGCCTCCATCATGGCGTCGTCGCCCAGGCGGACGCCGAAACTCCGTTCCAGGCGGATCAGCAGCTCGACCCGTTCGAGGCTGCTGATCCCGAGGTCGGTCTCGAGGGAGTCGCCGCGCTTGACATCGATGGCGCCGCCGTCCGCGCCGCCGCGCAACTCACCCGCCAGCTCCGCAATGACGTCGAGGACGCGTTCCTCTACGCTTGCGCCGGCGTCCACGTTCGTCAGGGCTCGACGCGGCGAATGGTCTTGATGATGACCGGATCGCGCGGGACGTCGTCCATGCGATCGACCCGTGTCGTCCGGACGCGCGAGATATCGTCCACCACGTCCATTCCGTCAACGATCCGTCCGAAGACGGCGTAGCCATAGCCTCGGGCCGTCAGGTCGCGGTGATCGAACGAACCGTTGTGGTTGACGTTGACGAAGAATTGCGCGCGGGCGGAATTCGGCTCGCCGAGGCGCGCCATGGCAACCGTTCCACGCCGGTTCTGCATGCGGTTGGTGGCCTCGTTGAGGATGGGGCCCCGAAGACCCTCGACCCTCGGCGTCAGATCCTCCAGGAACCCCCCGCCCTGAATGATCACGTCGCGGATGACGCGGTGGAAGACCAGGCCGTCATAGAAGCCATCCTGCACGTAGGTGAGGAAGTTGGTGACGGACGCCGGCGCGTCGGGCCGCAGCAGCTCGATGGTGAAGTCGCCCATCGTGGTCTCGACGACGACGTGCGGGTTGGGAGGCGCGTCCTGCGCCGCCGCCGGCGCGGGGCCGGCGACGGCAAGCACGGCAAGAAGGCAGACGACAGCGACGATCGAACGGGGCCGCCCGGTACGCTTCATTCGGATCCGCCTACTGTCGCGAGACGGCCGTGATGGTGATCGTCTCGACGGGGACATTCTGGTGCGGTCCCTGCCGTCCCGTGTTGACGCCGGCGATCGCGTCCACCACGTCCATGCCCTCCGTCACGCGGCCGAAGACGGCGTAACCGAAGTTCTGCTGGCCCTGATGGTCGAGGCTGCGGGCGTTGTTGACGGTGTTGATGAAGAACTGCGCGGTCGCGCTGTCGACCACGTTGGTACGCGCCATGGAAATGGTTCCGCGGTCGTTGCTGACGCCGTTGTCCGCTTCGTTCCTGATGGGCGCGCGGGTCTGCTTCTCGCTGAGGTTCGCGGTCAACCCGCCTCCCTGAATCATGAAGCCCTCGATCACCCGATGGAACACGGTTCCGGAATAGAAACCGTCGTCGACGTACTGAAGAAAGTTCTCCACCGTGATCGGCGCCTGCTCCTGAAGAAGCTCGATCGTGATGTTGCCCATGCTGGTCTCCATCACCACGACCGGATTCTGCGCCGCCGCCTGCCCGGGTACCATCATCATCATGCTCAACATCCCGCCCATGAGTGCGTTGCGAAACGACATCGGTCCTGCTCCTTTGCGGCCGTTCGTGACCGCGTCCCTACGGTGTCCGGAGTGTTCAAGATCCTGAATTCAAGATCCAAATGACCGGGATGGCATCCGGAGTCCGGAGGGTGATCTCTGCCTCGATCCAAGTAAAATGGGCTGTTTGCGGCATTCTCGTCCCGATCCGCGGCCACTCTGAAACTGGCCCCGAGTATGCATAATCCACCGGGACCTGTCCACCCAGCCCGTTCGATGAAGCTGCTTGAACGACTTCGGTCGCAGCCGGCGTGGCAGAGTGCGGACCCCTCCGGACGGATCGAGGCGGTACGCGGTCTGGACGACGACGCGGTCGATCTGCTGATCGAGATCGCCCGCGAGGATCCCGCTCCCGAGGTACGTCTGGCCGCCGTGGAGCAGATGCCCAATCTCCGGACCCTCGTCAGGTTCCTTCAGGATCCGGGTGACGATGCGGCGGCGCGGGCCGAGGCGGTGGAAGGCGTGCGGGAGACATTGGTGGAGGCGGCCGACGACATCGACATGACCGACGCGTTTGACGTGTTGACCGACGAGCAGGATCGTGCCCGGATAGCGCGGGCGGCGAAGTCGGAGGTAGTGGCGCGGGCGGCGCTTGAACGGGTGAATGACGAGGCGACGCTCGGGGCGATAGCGCGCGGAGTGGAGCGGACCGACCTGGCCGTCGACGCCGTCGCCCGGATCGCCAGCCGGGACGAACTGCTGGCGGTCGCCGTCAAGGCGGAGTTCAAAGGGCCCGCGCTCGCGGCGTGCGAGCGGCTGTCGGCGGAGACGATCGACGAGGCCACCCTCGACGTGATCGTCCGGACCGCTCACAGCAAGGCGTCGGCCCGGTGGGCTCGCGCGCAACTCGCGGCCCGGGCCGAACCCGAAGAGCCGGAGACGCCGGCCGAGCCGGAACCGGATCCGGACGTGGGGGTCTCCGAGTGCGAGCGACTGGAAGCACTCGCCGATTCCACGACGGATCTGGAACAGGGGCGTAGCGACCTCGACGCGATTCTGGAGACGTGGTCGAGCCTGGACGGGCCGGTCGCCCCGGAGGTCGGCGCGCGCTTCGCCGAGGCCCGTACCGCAGCCGAGGATCGACTGCTTGCCCTCGACCAGACTGCCGTCGAGGCGCAGCGCGCGGCGGAGCAGCAGGCGGCCGCCGCGGCGGCCGAGGCGGAGGCGGAAGCGGAGGCCATAGAAGCGCGGCGGCAGGCGGCAGCGGCGGAAGCGGAGAAGCGCGAGCGGGAAGCGGAGCAGGCCAGGCTGGAAGCGGCGGAGGCGAAGGCGGCGCGCAAGAAGGCGGCGCGCGACAACCTGACGCAGCTCGAGACGTTGCTCGATCGGGTCGCGACGGTCATGGCGGGCGACAAGGGCGTATCGCTCGGCGAGGCGGAGCGGCTGCTCCGGGAGGCGCGGCAGGCGCTCAAGGAGATGCCGCCGTTGCCGTCGCGGCATGACCGGGAATCGATCACGCGAAAGCTCAAGGCGCGCGTCACCAAGCTGACGGTGACGGTCCGCGAGCTCCGGGAGTTCGCCGACTGGCAGCAGTGGGCCAACCTCGGCGTCCAGGAGACGCTCTGCCGGGAGATGGAAGCGCTGGCGTCGGACGACGGGTCGGCGAAGGACGACGCCGCGCTGGCGGGCACCTTCTCGGACATCATGAAACGCTGGCGGCAGGCGGCGGACGTGCCGAAGGCCCGCGGCCAGGAGCTGTGGGAGCGTTTCAAGGCGGCGCACGACAAGGTCTACCCGCGCTGCGAGTCGTACTTCGCGGCCCGGAAGGAGGAGCAGGCGAAGAACCTGAAACGCCGCCGCGAGCTCGTGGAGGAGGCGGAGCGGCTGGCGGAGTCGACCGACTGGCTGAAGACGGTCGAGCGGATGGCCGTGCTGCAGAAGGAATGGAAGGCGCTTGGTTCGGCGCCGTACAAGGCGCAGCGGAAGCTCTGGGACCGGTTCCGCGAGGCCAACGGGACCTTCTTCGAGCGGCGCAAGGCGAACCTGACCGAGCGCAAGCAGGTCTGGGCGGACAACTACGCCAGCAAGGTGGCCCTGTGCGAGCGAATAGAAGCGCTCGCGGACGCCGACGATCTGGCCGCCGCCATCAACGACGCCAAGCAGGCCCAGGCCGAATGGAAGTCGGTCGGCCCCGTGAAGCGATCGCGTTCGGACGCGATCTGGAAGCGTTTCCGGGCCGCGTGCGACGCGCTGTTCGACCGCCACAAGGAGCGCCAGCGGGAGAGCGGGAAGGACCGAGCGCGTCCGGCGGACGGCGAGCGCTCGACGCCGCCCGCCGCCGATCGCGAGCAGCAACTGGCTCGGCTGTCGGAGCTGTGCGAGCGGGCCGAGAAGCTGCTGCCGGAGGACCAGTTGCCGCCGGCGGATGCCTCCCGCGAGTCGCCCGCCGAGATGCTGGCGCGGCAGTGGCGCGAGCGGATGGCATCCAACACGATGGGACGGAGAGACGACAGCGCGGCTCGCCAGCGCGCGGCGCGCGACGAAGTCAAGCGCCTCGTGGCGGCGCGGCGCCAGCTCGGGTCCATTCGCGGCAAGGATGCCTCGGCGCTGGACCGCCGGTTCCAGCGGGCGTGCAACCAGGTGTTCCAGGCGTAGCCGGCAGCTAGTGACGGGCGGCGTCAGTCCTGCGGTTGCGGCGCCGGCCGGCGTTTCAGCAGCGTCACTTCGTTCCCGGCGTCGTTGTAGTCGACCTCGTCGAGGAAGGTCCGCATCAGAAAGATGCCCCGGCCGCTCGGCTGAATGAGGTTCTCCGGCAGCGTCGGATCCGGCACCGCGTCGACATCGAAGCCCTGCCCCTCGTCCGCGATGACGAAGCGCACGTCGTCCTCGTTCAGCGTGACACGAACGGTGATGCGCCGGTCGCGGTACGGCGCGAGGCGCCGGCGTTCCTCCGCGAGCGCGCGGTAGGCGCGCGGGTCGTGTTCCCGGATCTGGGACGACACGTCCAGGTTGCCGTGGAAGTAGGCGTTCGTAAGCGCCTCGTCGAGTGCGGTCGAAACGCCGTGGCAATCCGTTTCGTTGAACATCCCGGAGTCGCGCAGGATGCCGGTCAGATAGCTGACGAGCGAGGTGATCAGGCCGAGGTCGTTCTCCAGGACGAAAGATGCGTTCTGCAGATGGCCCAGCAGCCGCTTGTAGCTGCGCCGCTCGCGCGAGGTCTCGAGGATCCGTTCCACTACCTCGAGCAGATCCCGCGCGAGCAGTTTCTTCGGCACGTAGCTCGACGCGCCCGCTTCGAGCGCCTTGACGGCGATTTCCTCGCTGCCCCGAGCGGTCATCAGCACGACCGGCACGAGCGGATGGTCTGCCGACGCCCGCTCCACGAAGGCGAGGCCGTCCATCTCCGGCATGACCAGGTCGGTGAGCACCAGGTCGACCTCGGCCTCGGCCATCCGCGCGAGGGCCGACTTTCCGTGCTCCGCCTGCAGCACGTCCCACGACTGCTTCTCGAGCAGATGCTGGACCAGTGTCCTGTCGGCCGCCGAGTCGTCCACTACCAGGATGGTCGCCACCGTTTTTCAGTCTCCGATCCAGGCCCTCAGTTCCGTCTCCACCGCGTTCAGTTCCGGTTCAAGGCTGGTCCAGACGCGGACCGCGCCTTCCAGGTCGCCGTCGCGCGCCCGATCCTCCAGTTCGTGGGCGAGCGCAACGACGCGCGCTTCCTCGAACAGGCGGAGCGATCCGGCGATCGTGTGCGCTGCCCGCCGCGCGACCGCCGGGTCGTTCCCGGTGAGGGCGGCGCGCAGCTCGTCGACCAGGGCCGTCTGCTGCCCAAGGTAGCCGCCGATCACCCTTCGTAGCAACTCGCTGTCGCCGTCGACCGCGTCGAGGGCAGCCTTCCAGTCGAGTCGTGCGCCGGGCTCGGGGGCGGCAGCGGGTCGCGTGTCGGCCTCGGCGCCGCCATCGGCGGGTGCCGCCACGCGCTCGATCCCCACCGCCGCGGCTATCACGTCCAGCAACTCGCGTGACCGGTAGGGCTTGAGCAGATAGCCGTCGAAACCGGAGTTCAGGCAGTAGGCCTCGCTGCCGCGCGACGCCCGGGCGGTCAGCGCGACGATCGCCATCGGAGCCGCGCCGTCCGCCGCCTCGCGCCCCCGGATGCGGCGCGTCGCCTCGTAGCCGTCCATCCCGGGCATCTGCAGGTCCATCAGGACGACGTCGTAGGACGCGTCCGACGTCGCTTCCACCGCGGCCGCGCCGCTGGCGGCCACGTCGACGGTATGGCCGCGTTTCTCCAGCATCCCGATTGCCACCTGCTGATTGGCGACGCTGTCCTCCACGACGAGGATGCGCAACGGTCCGAGGACCGCCGCCTCGCTGACGGGCTCGGCGCCGGCGTCGACGCCGGCGGCCTCGAACGCCGGCTGCACGAAGCGCGCCGTGAAGTGGAAGGTGCTGCCCTCGTCCGGTTGGCTCACGAGCCCGATCCTGCCGTCCAGCACGTCGACGAGGCGCGCCGCGATGGCCAGACCGAGTCCGGTGCCCCCGTAGTGACGGGTGATCGAGGCGTCTCCCTGCACGAACTCCTCGAAGATCACCTGCTGCTTCTCCGGCGGGATGCCGATCCCGGTGTCCTCCACCTCGAACCGGAGCGCAACGTCGTCGCCGTCGCGCGCCTCGATCCGGACCCGCAGGGCGATTCGCCCGGCCGCGGTGAACTTCATCGCGTTCGAGAGCAGGTTCGCCAGCACCTGCCGCAGCAGGCGCTCGTCGCCGACGAGGGCGTCGGGCACGTCAGGGGCGACCTCGGTGACGAGCCTGACCGGCTTTTCGTGCAGCCGGGGCGCGAGGGAGCGGACCCACGCTTCGATCCGCTCCCGGAGCCGGAAGGGAGAGGGATCCGCCTCTATCCGGCCCGCCTCCAGCTTCGAGAAATCGAGGATGTCGTTGATGATGTCGAGCAAGGCCTCGGCGGAGACGTGGATCGCCTCTACGTGGCGCTGCTGATCGGCTGTCAGGTCGGTCTCGCCGAGCAATTCCGCGCTTCCGATCACGGCGTTGAGGGGGGTCCGGATCTCGTGGCTGACGTTCGCGAGGAACGTGCTCTTGGCCCGGTTCGCGTGCTCCGCGCTGTCGCGCGCCTCCCGCAGCTCGTTCGCCTGCCGCCGCAGGTCCTCTTCGGCCCGCTTCAGCGCGGTGACGTCGGTGTGACAGCCGAGGAGGCGGATCGGCTTCCCGTCGTCGTCCCGGATGGCGAGGCCGCGGCACCGGACCCAGACGGTGCCGCCGTCGCGGTGGCGGTACCGGACGATCTGATCGTAGGGATGGCTCGGGTCCTTCAGGTGCTTCCCGAAGTTGTCGAGCGCGACCGCGAGATCGTCGGGGTGGATGTTCGCCTGCCACCAGTCCGGCGTGTTCGGGATCTCGTCGTCCCGGTAGCCGAAGACCTCCTTGAACCGCGGGCTCATCCACTCCTGCTCCTGCCGCTCGACGTCCCAGTACCAGATCCCGTCGAGCGAGCCCGCCTGCAGGAACTCGAAGATCGCCGGGTCCTTCCGGACCAGCTCGTACAGCTCGGTCTTGAGATAGTGGTCGGTGCCCGGCATGGCCATCGTTCCGGCGCGCTTTCATCCTACTCCCGTTCCGGCGTGGCGGCTCCCGTTCCGGCCCGACGGGACCGGGGCGGGCGGCCGGGCGTAGACTGTTGGGAGCGCGATGGACGGCTTCTGTTCGCTGACGGCCGACTGGTTCAGGGGGAAGTTCGGGCAGGCCACGCCGGCCCAGGCGGAGGCGTGGCCGCTGATCCGGGAGGGGGGCGACCTGCTGATCTCGGCCCCGACCGGCTCGGGCAAGACGCTGGCCGCGTTCCTGAGCTGCATCGATCGGCTGGTGTCGGACGGGCTCGATGGACATCTGGACGATCGGACCTCGGTCGTCTACGTCTCGCCGCTCAAGGCGCTGAGCAACGACATCCATCGGAACCTCCAGGAGCCGCTCAAGGAGCTGGGTGAGCTGGCGGAGGCCTCCGGGGCCGAGCTGGCGGAGATCCGCACCGCCATCCGGACCGGCGATACGCCGGCCTGGGAGCGCGAACAGATGGTGCGCCGGCCGCCGCACATTCTGGTGACGACCCCCGAGTCGCTCTTCATCCTGCTGACGGCGGAACGCAGCCGGAAGATGCTCTCGACGGCGGCGACGGTCATCGTCGACGAGATCCACGCCGTGCTGGACGACAAGCGGGGTGCGCATCTCGCGGTCAGCCTGGCGCGGCTCGACTGCCTGGTGCGGGAGGCCGGGGGCTCGCGGCCGCAGCGGATCGGCCTGTCGGCGACCGTCAAGCCGATCATCGAGGTGGCGTCCTTCCTGACCGGGGAGGTTGACGGAGGCGAGACGGCAATCGTCGATTCCGGCCACCGCCGCGAGCTCGATCTTGCCGTCGAGGTGCCGGAGGAAGAGCTGGGGGCGGTTGCCACGACCGGGATGTGGGGCGAGATCTACGACCGGATCGCGGAGCTGATCCTCTCGCACCGCACGACGATCGTCTTCGTCAACACGCGGCGCCTGGCCGAGCGCGTCGCGCATCAACTGGCGGAGCGCCTGGGCGACGACGCGGTGCTGTCGCATCACGGCAGCCTGTCGCGCCGTTTGCGCCAGGCGGCCGAAGCCGCGCTCAAGGAGGGTCGGCTTCGCGCCATCGTCGCCACGGCGTCGCTCGAGCTCGGCATCGATGTCGGATCGGTCGACCTGGTCTGCCAGATCGGCACGCCCCGCTCGATCGCGGTCGCGCTGCAGCGGATCGGGCGTTCCGGCCACAAGGTGGACCGGACGTTCATTCCGAAGGGGCGCTTCTTCCCGGCGACACGCGACGAGCTGGTCGAGTGCGCGGCGCTGGTCCGGGCCATCCGGAGCGGCCTGCTGGACGAGCGGACGGTGATGCCCTGGCCGCGCGACGTGCTGGCGCAGCAGATCGTCGCCGCGGCGGCGACCGGCGACTGGGACGAGGACGAGCTGTTCGACCTGGTGCGGAGCGCCTACCCCTACCGGGACCTGCCGCGCGACATCTTCGACGAGGTGGTGGCGATGCTGTCGGACGGCATCGCGTCGTCGCGCGGCCGGAACGGGGCGTGGCTGCACCGCGATCGGGTCAACGGCGTCGTCCGCGGGCGGCGGGGCGCGCGGCTGGCGGCCATCACCTCGGGCGGCGCGATTCCCGACAACGCCAACTACCAGGTCGTGGCGGAGCCGGAGGGGACGACGGTCGGGACCGTGGACGAGGACTTCGCGGTCGAGAGTCTCGCCGGCGACGTCTTCCTGCTCGGGACTACGTCGTGGCGAATCCGCCGGGTCGAGGCGGGGCGGGTCCGGGTGGAGGATGCGCATGGCGCCGCACCGTCCGTGCCGTTCTGGCTCGGGGAGGCGCCGGGGAGAACGCGCGAGCTGTCCGACGAGGTGTCCCGCGTCCGAGAGCGCCTCGCCGCGGCGAACGCCGACGATGACGCGATCGCGTTCCTGGTGCGGGAGTGCGGTCTCGATCGTCCCGGCGCCGAACAGGCGGTCGCCTACCTCCGGGCCGGTGTCCGTGTGCTGGGCGCGACGCCGTCGAACCGGACTCTTGTCGCCGAGCGCTTCTTCGATGAGAGCGGCGGCATGCAACTGGTGCTGCACGCGCCGCTCGGCGCCCGCATCAACCGCGCCTGGGGCCTGGCGCTCCGGAAACGCTTCTGCCGCAGCTTCAACGTCGAGCTCCAGGCCGCGGCCACCGACAACGGCCTCGTCATCTCGCTCGCCGAGCAGCACAGTTTTCCGCTCGAGGTGGTCTTCCGGTTCCTCCAGCCGGCGACGGTGGAGGACGTGCTGACCCAGGCGATGCTCCCGTCGCCGATGTTCGGGGCGCGCTGGCGCTGGAACGCGTCGCGCGCGCTCGCCATCCTCCGCTTCGCGGGGGGCAAGAAGGTGCCGCCGCCGATCCTGCGGATGCGATCCGACGATCTGCTCGCCGCCGTCTTCCCCGACCAGGTGGCGTGCGCGGAGAACCTGAGCGGCGAGATCCGGATCCCGCAGCATCCGCTGGTGGACGAGACCATCCGCGACTGCCTGCACGAGGCGATGGACATCGATGGCTTGCGCGAGCTGGTGGCGGGCATCGAGGCGGGAACCATCGCGACCCACGCCATCGACACCGCCGAGCCGTCGCCGCTCGGCCACGAGATCCTGAACGCGAACCCGTACGCGTTCCTCGACGACGCGCCGCTGGAGGAGCGCCGCGCCCGCGCCGTGCAGTTGCGCCGGACGCTGGGCGACGACGGCGGCGAGATCGGCGCGCTCGACGAAGCGGCAATCCGGGAGGTGGCGGACGAAGCGTGGCCGGTCGTGCGCGATCCCGAGGAGCTCCATGACGCGCTGCTGACGCTGGTCCTGGTCCCGCCGCGCGACGGCTGGCGGGATTGGTTCGCCCGGCTCGCCGAGACCGGCCGCGCCACGACGCTGACCCCCGGCGCGCCGGCCGGTGCGCCCGCTGGTGCGCCGGCCCATGGTGCGCCGGCCTCCAGGCCGGCAGAGGGTCCACCGGCAGAGGGTCCGCCGGCGTCCACGCCGGCACGCGCCACACCTCCCGCCTTCTGGGTCGCCACCGAACGCCTCCGCACCGCGCGCCTCGTCCACCCGGGCGCCGTCGCCGACCCCGATCCTCCGGATATCGAGCAGCCGGTTCCGGACGGCGTCGACGCCGCCGTGACCGAAGTCCTCCGCGGCTGGCTCGACTCGGTCGGCCCGATGACCGCTGCCGCCCTCGCCGCCACCCTCGCCCTTCCCGAGGATCGGATTGCCGCCGCCCTGACCCGGCTCGAGGGTGAAGGCCAGGTGCTTCGCGGCCGATTCACGGCGGCGGCCCGCGCCGACGGGGCGGAGACGGAGTGGTGCAACCGCCGCGTCCTGGCGAGGATTCACCGCCTTACCCTTGGCCGCCTGCGGCGCGAGATCGAGCCGGTGACGTCGGCCGATCTCGTCCGCTTCCTCGCGCGCTGGCAGCGCATGGCGGACGGAACCAGGCTGCATGGCGCGTCCGGCCTGCTGCAGGTGATCCAGCAACTGCAGGGCTGCGAGGTGTCGGCCGCCGCCTGGGAACGCGACGTCCTCGCCGCGCGCATGGCGAAGTACGACCCGGAGATGCTCGATCAGTTGTGCCTCTCGGGCGAGGTGATGTGGGGTCGTCTGTCGCCCCATCCCGCGTTCGACGCGCGGAACGGCGACGAGCAGCGCGAGCCGGCCAACCGCCGGGCGCGCCGCGTCCGCCCGACCCGCGTCGCGCCCGTCGCGCTCTTCCTGCGGGAAGACCTCGAATGGCTGCTTCCGCCCGGCGGCCATCCGGCCGGCCCGGATGTGCCGGCCCTTTCGCACCCCGCCCGGGCGGTGCTCGATGCGCTCCAGCGACGCGGTGCGTCGTTCCTCCGCGAACTCGTGCAGGAGACCGGCCGGCTGACGAGCGAGGTCGAGGACGGGCTCTGGGAACTGGTTGCGGCCGGCCTGGTGACCGCCGACGGATTCGACAACCTGCGCGCGCTGACCAACCCGAAACGCCGCCGTGGCGAGGGTCGCTTCCGCGCCGCCCGTCCCCGGCACGCGGCCGGGCGCTGGGCGTTGCTCGCGCCGGGGAGCCGGGATCTCCAGGCCGGCGCGGGGGAACCGGCCGAACGCGAACGCGCGGACGCCTTCGCGCGCCAGTTGCTGCTTCGCTGGGGCGTCGTCTTCCGCGACCTGGTCCGCCGCGAGACCCTGATGCCGCCCTGGCGCGATCTCCTCGCGTCGCTCCGCCGGATGGAAGCGCGGGGAGAGGTGCGCGGCGGCCGCTTCGTCGCCGGCTTCGTGGGCGAGCAGTTCGCCCGCCCGGACGCGGTGGAGCTGCTTCGCATCGTCCGTCGCGACGGCGGCCGGATCGACCGGGGCCGCGGCGTGCGAGTCGCCGCCGCCGACCCGATGAACCTGGCGGGCATCGTGACGCCCGGCGCGCGGGTCAGCGCCCTTTCGGGCGAGGTGGTCGAGCTGCTGCCGCCGGCGCCGGTCGCCGCCGGCGCGGCGGCCGTGCAAGAATGATCCTTGGGCCTCGGGGGGATAGAACGATGAGAGCGCGCACGTGGACCGGATCGCTGGTTGGATTGGTTGTTTTGGTGGTCGCCTGCGGCCCGCCACCGCCGCACGACACCCGGACGGTCGTCGAGACGCTGGCGAGCGACGACTACGAGGGCCGGCTCACCGGCTCGACGGGCGAGCAGATGGCCGCGCACTACCTGATCGGCCAGTTGCAGTCGGTCGGGGCCGAGCCGTTGCCGGGTCACAACGCGTATCGCCACGAGTTCCCGTTCAACGCGGGCATTGAGGACACCGGCACGACGATCGGGCTGGCCGACGCCGAGGGCGCGTCCGTCGAGTTGCCCGCCCCGGCCGCCGAGGGGATGCGGTCCGTCCGGGGGCTCGCCTTTTCCGAGACCGCCGCCGTCGAGGCGCCGCTCGTCTTTGCCGGCTACGGCCTGTCGGTTCCGGAGGCCGCCGACGGCTTCAGCTACGACAGCTACGCGACCCTCGACGTCGAAGGAAAGATCGCCGTGGTCCTTCGCTACTTCCCCGAGGAGTCGGAGGGCGACGTGCGCGGCGAGCTGTCGCGCGTCGCCGGGCTCCGCAACAAGGCGTTCGTGGCGCGCGAGCGCGGCGCGGTCGGCCTGATCGTGGTCACCGGTCCGACGTCGCCCAACGCCGGCGAACTCGCGCCGCTCACCTTCGACAACGCGATGGGCGAGGCCGGCCTGGTGGCGGCGACGGTCGACGGCGCGCTCGGCGCCGCGATCATCGAGAGCGCCGGCCGTCCCCTCGCCGAGGTGCAGGCCGAGTTGGACACCGCGAACCCGCATATCGCCGGCTTCGATCTGCCGCTCACCGCGTCACTCGACGTCCGCCTCGAACGCCAGCCCGGCACCGGCCACAACGTCATCGGCTGGCTGCCGCCGACCCGCGATGCGGAAGTCGACAAGCCGTATCTCCTGCTCGGCGCCCACTACGACCACCTGGGCCGCGGCCGGGGCGGCGATTCGCTGGCGCGCGACGACGAGGTGGGGGAGATTCACAACGGCGCGGACGACAACGCGTCGGGCACCGCCGCCGTCCTGGCGATCGGCGAGCGGCTGGCGGATGTCGAGCGGGATCGGGGCGTTATTCTGGCGTTCTGGTCGGGGGAGGAACTGGGCCTGCTGGGCTCCGACGACTTCGTCGAGCGGCCTCCCGTGCCGACGGAGGACATCGCCGCCTACCTCAACTTCGACATGGTGGGCCGCCTGCGTGAGAACACCGTCAACGTGCAGGCGGTCGGCAGCAGCTCCATCTGGACCGACCTGGTGGAGGAGCTGAACGAGCCGGTCGGCCTGACCCTGTCGTTCGTCGCCGATCCCTACCTGCCGACCGATGTCCGCAGCCTGAATGACGCCGGGGTTCCCAGCCTGAACTTCTTCACCGGTTCCCACGAGGAGTACCACCGGCCGTCGGACGACGCGGACACGCTCAACTACGACGGCATCGCGAAGATCGTGGACCTCGCCTCCGCGGTCACCGCCAGCCTCGCCCTCCGCCCGGAACCGCCCGACTTCGTCGAAGTGGAGCGCGAGGAACAGCAGGGCGGCACGGCGATGATGCGGATCTACACCGGCACGATTCCCGACTACACGCAGGAAACGGACGGCCTCGCCCTGTCCGGCGTCGTGGCCGGCGGCCCCGCCGCGGAGGCGGGCCTCGAAGGGGGCGACGTCATCGTAAGCCTCGCCGGACGCGAGGTGGGCGACATCTACGACTACATGTTCGCCCTCGATCTGCTCCGCGTCGGCCAGCCGTCCGAAGTCATCGTCGTCCGGGACGGCGAACGGGTCACGCTGCAACTCATTCCCCGCGCGCGGGAGTAGCCGCCACCGTTATCGAGGGGGCGCGTCGCGGCGGGCTACACCCGCTCGTTCTGAGCCCACCAGCCGGGCCTGGGCCTCGGTGCGTTCCGCTCAACGGCGCTACGCGCTCGCGCCAGTGTTGATGCCAAGGACTTCGCTGGTCGGAATCTCGATGATCGTCTTGCCGGCTGGCGAGAGGAAGTGCCAGGTGCAGTCGGTGGCGACGGCAAGTTGGGCGTGGACGTGGATGATGCCGTGGTTGAGGCGGACCCTGAACCCTGAGACCTTCTGAGGCATCAGGCATCGTATCGGCCGCTTATCCGCCAGGCTTCACCCCACGCCCAAACCGCCGGGTCCCACGAATCTCCCGCGGCGCAGCTCCAAGCTCTCGACTCGGACCCGGTCGACAGGTGGCCTTGACGCCGGACCGCCGACCGGTCATGGTCGGCAGGAGACGCAAGGGTCGGAGGCAGGGGACAGCGGGAGCGCACGATGCCACGAAGACTTGAACAGTTGACGTTGGGGGTGCTTCTGGCACTCGGTTCGACGGGGCTCGCGCTGGGTGCACAGGAAACCAATCCGGACACCATTACCGGCGTCGTGACCAGCACCGCCGGACCCGAGGCAGGCGTCTGGGTCATCGCCGAGACCGGCGCTCTGCCGACGAAGTTCCGCAAGATTGTCGTGACGGATGACGAGGGCCGGTTCCTCCTGCCGGAGCTTCCGCGGGCGGGCTATACGGTTTGGGTGCGGGGCTATGGCTTGGTCGATTCGGCGCCGGTGGCGGCGGCTCCGGGCGACGACCTGCGTTTGACGGCCGTGGCTGCGCCGACGCCCCGGGAGGCCGCGGAGATCTATCCTGCCAGCCACTGGCTGTCGCTGTTGGAGCCGCCGGAGGCGAGAGAGTTCCCGGGCACCGGCCCGGAGGGTAACGGCATCAGCGAGCAGCTTCGGACGCGGCACGAGTACTTCTACAACGTGAAGGCCTGCCTGCGTTGCCACCAGGTCGGAGGGAAGTTCACGCGCGAGCACCCGGACGGTCAACAGTACGACTCGACCGCCGACGCCTGGGATCAACGTGTCCGGATGGGGCAGCGCGGCGGCGAAATGAGCATGTGGATGTCGCGGTTCGGGCGCGAGAGCGGGCTGCGCATGTTCGCGGACTGGAGCGACCGCATCGCCACCGGCGAGGTGCCGCCGGCGCCGCCGCGCCCGCGGGGCGTGGAGCGGAACCTGGTCCTGACCCAGTGGGAATGGACCGACGAGATGGGCAAGATCCACGACGAGGCGTCCACCGACAAGCGCAATCCGACCGTGAACGCCCACGGCCCGATCTACGGCGTCGACATCGCCAACGACAACCTGGCCATGCTCGATCCGAATACCCACACCGCGACCATGGTCCGCATCCCGACCCTGGCGGATCGCTCGACGATGCGTGCGTCCTACGCCCAGTCGGGCTATCCGCCCTCGCGCCTGGCGGACCTCGCGCGTTTCAACCCGGCCAGCATTCACAACCCGATGCTCGACAGTCGGGGCCGGGTCTGGTACACGGCGACGCTGCGCCCGCCGGAGAATCAGCCTGAATGGTGCCGGGAGGGGGGCGGCAATCGGTTCGGCGACTACTTCCCGCTGGAGCGCTCCGGCCGCAACGTGAGCTACTACGACCCGGAGACGCAGCAGTTCACGATGGTGGACACCTGCTTCGGCAGCCATCACCTCCAGTTCGCGCACGACGACAACGAGACGTTGTTCCTCAGTCGGCCGAACAGCCCCGTCTTCGGCTGGCTCGACACGAAGCTCTTCGACGAGACGGGCGACGGGCAACTGGCGCAGGGCTGGTGCCCGACCGTGATCGACACCAACGGCGATGGCCGGATCACGAAGCCCTGGAACGAGCCGACGCTCGTGCGCGGCGCCCGGTTCGAGGAGGACGCCACCGCGAGCACGTACGACTTCGACCCGGCGCTGGATACGCGCGTGGAGGTGGGAGCGTACGGCATCATCGTCAACCCGGTCGACGGCTCGGTCTGGGGCGCGCAAGATTCCTATCCCGGCCGGATCGTGCGCGTGGTGGTAGGCGACAACCCGCCGGAGAGTTGCCTCGCGGAGGTCTTCGAGGTGCCGTCGGAACGCTGGGACGTCGAGGCGACCGGTGAGGTCGGCTTCATGCCGCGCGGTCTCGACGTCGACCGTAACGGCGTCATCTGGACGGCGCTGTCGGGAACCAACCACCTTGCCAGCTTCGATCGGAGCCGGTGCGGAACGCTGACCGGGCCGACGGCGCACGAGGGGCGGCACTGCGCCGAGGGGTGGATCCTCTACCCGTTGCCGGGACCCACGTTCAAGGGAACCGACATCCGGGCCGACTACAACTACTACAACTGGGTCGATCAGTTCGACACCTTGGGCCTCGGGGAGAACGTGCCGATTGCGACCGGCACGGGCTCCGATTCCCTCGTCGCCCTCCTGCCCGAGACCGGCGAGACCGTCGTGATGCGGGTGCCTTATCCTCTGGCCGGCTTTCACCCGCGCGGTCTCGACGGCCGGATCGACGATCCCGACGCAGGGTGGAAGGGCCGCGGCGTCTACTCGTCAACCGGCTCCGACACCGTGTGGCACGCCGAGGATGGTTTCGCCATCGAGAACGGCGAGTACCGGTCCATCTCCAAGCCGATTCTCGTGAAGTTCCAGTTCCGGCCGCATCCGCTGGCGGAATAGACCAAGGAAGTGCGCCGACGGAACGGGCTGCCAACGAGGATTGCGCTATGTAGTCACGTTGTAGTCTTGTTTTGTCAACCCGGCCCGCCTATATTGAGTTGACAGCCAACCGGTCAAGGAGAGTGAACCGTGGAACTTGCGGTGCGAGAAGCCAAGGCGCGACTGTCGGAGCTCATTTCAGCCGCCCAGAAGGGCGAGCGAGTCGTTATCACCAGGCACGGCGTACCGACCGTGGAGTTGGTGCGCTGCCGCCCGCGGGGAGGGATCGACTTCGACAAGCTGGAGGAGGCTCGACGGAGGCTCGGCATCGAGAACGCGCCGGCCGACGAGGTGGCGGAATGGAAGGAGGCATTCGAGGATCCGGCGTTGAGCCGTCGGGTGCTGGGCCTTGAGAATGAGTAGGTACGCGACCGATGGACGTCCTTCTTGACACGTTCTACCTCTATCGGTTCATGGCGACCGGAGACGGACTCTCCGATGCCGAACGCCGGTTCCTGGACGACCACGCCGCACGTATTTTCGTCAGCGCCGTGTCGATCTGGGAGATGCGGCTCAAGTTCCAGGCTCGCGACCGGGCTGGCGCCCGAAAGAGTCGCTTCGACCCGGAAGATGTGATTGCCGCGCTGGAACAACAGGACGTGACGTTCCTCCCGATGACCGTCAATCACGCTGCGCGGAAACTCGACGTTTCCATCGCTCACCATGACCCGTTCGATGAGATGCTCCTGTTGCAGGCCCAGAAAGAAGGCTTGAGACTACTTACAACGGATCGTCAACTGGTTGCGCATCCACTGACGATCGCGCCGTAGCGGGCTCCTATTCTCGTGACATTCCAGGTCCGCCCGCATCCGCTGGCAAACTGACGCTTTTCCCAGTCTTGCGGGGGTGAGCGACCGGCGATAAGGTAGGTTCGTGATGGTCGCGCCGCTTCGATTCGAGCGTGTGGCGATCGGGTTGCTCGCCCTGACATGCGTCCTTGCCGGGGACGCTGCACAAGCGCAGACGGTGACCGAGGGTGTGTACACCGTCGAACAGGCGACGCGCGGCCGGCAGGTCTACCAGGATCAATGCGCGACCTGTCACGGCGACGCGCTGGAGGGCACCGTCGGTCCCCCGCTCGCCGGCGACGGCTTCCTGTCGATCTGGAGCGCGCGTCCGGTGGTGGAGCTGGTCGACAAGATCCAGAACACCATGCCCCTACAGGCGCCGGCGCCCCTCTCGCGTGACGAATCGATCGATCTTGGGGCCTACATCCTTCAGGCTGGCGGCTTCCCGGCCGGGCCGGCGGAACTGACCGACGCCGCGTTGCCGGGCTTGGCGCTCCCCGTGTCGTCCGCCGCTTCCGCGGCCCCCGCGGGCGGCGACGTTCCCGTTGCGCCGCTCGCCAACCTCGCCCAACTGATGCGCGCCATCGCCTTTCCCGCTTCCAATACCGTCTTCAACGTGCAGATCAAGGACCCGGGGGCCAGCATGCCGCCGCCGACGGGCGCGAGGCCGTTCGACTACGTCGAGTGGGGCGCCACGGTCTACCCCGGATGGGAGGCCATCGACCTGGCCGCGCTGGCGCTGGCCGAGTCGGCCCCCCTGTTCCTGGCGCCGGGACGCCGGTGTGAGAACGGGAGGCCGGTTCCCGTGGATCGGGCCGATTGGCGGGAGTTCACCGAAGCCCTCGTGGAAGCGGGGCGGGCCGCCTATCGGGCGTCGCAGTCCAGGAGCGTCGATGCCGTGTTCGAGGTCACCGACCAGCTCAACGACGCTTGCGACAACTGCCACGCCGTCTACCGTGACGCGGGCGCCGAAGGGCGCGGCGTGGGAGCGGACCGTTGCCGGCAGGACCCCTGAGTGAGGAGCCACCCCTGGGAGGAATGACAATGCGCCTGATTACAGTCGTCGCGATGGCGTCAATCCTGTCGATTCCCGCGGCCGCGCCGGCGCAGGAGTGGATCGAGTTCGCGAGCCAGGAAGATCGCTTCACCTGCAACTTCCCGGGCCAGCCGCAGGTGACGGAAACGACCTGGGTCTCCGAGTTCGGGGCCGAGTTGCCGGCGCGCGTGTACGCCGCCGAGTCCGGTCCGAGCCGCTACACCGTCACGGTCGCCGACTACAGCCACGCGGAGCGAATCCTCACCGAGAGGACCCAGGATTGCCCGCCGGGCGCGGAGCGGTGCAGCGGAGGTGGGCTCACTGGCGAGGGGTACTGGAGGCACGATGTGCTGGGCGCGATGCTGTTCGCGACCTGGAAGTTCCTGCAGCGGGACGGCGAGGCGACGCACCTGGGTTACAACACCGTCGATCGCGTCGAAGGGCACCAGTTACACCTGACGAATCCCGACGAGTCCCGCACGTTCGTGTCGATCTACATGCACGAGAACAAGCTCTACGTCCTGGAAGGCACCGTCCCTCGGGGCTATCCCGAGCCGGCGCTCTTCCAGCAGTCCCTGGGATGGCTTGACGAGAACGGGGACGGACTTCGCTACGAGTCCACGTACTCCAACGGGTTCCCGGCGCCGCCCCGCGTCCCGGCCGTGTTCTGAACGGAGAAGCGCGTGAGGAGGACGAGCATGCGATTCAAACTGACTCTTGCGGCGGTCTTTGCGGTTGCCCTGGCGTTGCCGGCCGGGGCGCACCATTCTCACGGCAACTACTCGGACACGTTCACGGACATCGAGGGCGTGGTCACGGAACTGCACCTGCTGGTCCCGCATTCCTGGCTCTACGTGGAGGTGGAGGGACCCGACGGCGAGTCGCAGATATGGGCCCTGGAGGCGACCGACCGCAACGGGCTGGAGGAGATCGGCGTCACGCGCGACTACATCCGGCCGGGCGACGCCGTCAAGGCGCGCTGCCACCCGGTCCGGGACGGCTCGCCCGGATGCCTGCTCGGATTCCTGCGGGCGGCGGATGGATCCGTCAAGGACTGGGACGGCGGGAACGCGCCGGCCCCCGCCGATTTCTAGCCTCGCGCCGAGGGTAGTCGGCCGCCGAGAGCGGATCCGAATGATCCGGTCAGGCGGGGGTGACGTTCTCGGCGCGAGGACCCTTCGGGCCTTGGCCAAGCGTAAACGTCACGCTATCGCCCTCGCGCAGCGCGTCGAATGGCGTGCTCGTGCACGCGGAGCGGTGGAAGAAGTACTCGACGCCGTCGGGTGCGGCGATGAAGCCGAAGCCCCTGTCCGTCATGCGCTTGATGGTGCCGGTCGTGGTTGACATGTGTGAGTCCCCTGAGTGAATTCGGCCGTCATTGGCCGCGAACGCGCCGAGGAGACTGTCAAGTTGACGGCCGTGCCTCTCAGCTTCCTTCATGAAGCCGCGCGTACGTAGGTAGCCGCTTTGGTGAGGATTGGAGCTTCAGCTTCGGCAGAACGTCGAGAATCAGCGGCAGGTCTCAGAAAAGTAGCTGCAGGAGTTTGTCATGTTCTCGCCACCCTGGCAAGGGCTGAATCCTGCCCCCAATATTGATTACCGGGGTAATGCATGCGACAATCCTATAGTGCACGACGGACACGAGAACGGGGGGACGATCGAATCGAGGATCACGTCCCAGGGGCAGGTTTCGATTCCAGCGCGCATCCGGCGCAGACTCGGACTGACGAAAGGATCGAGGATCGAGTGGTGCGAGCGTGGTGAGGAAGTGATCGTTCGGAGGGCGTCAACCTACTCATCCCTGGACATTCACAGGGCTGTGTTCAGCCGCCCGCCGCCGCGCAAGAGCCTCGCGAGCCTGGACGAGGGCATTCGCTCGCACATGCGACGCTCACATGCGCGCCGTTGACACGAACGTTCTCGTTCGCCTGCTCGCGCGGGACGATCCGGAGCAGGTTTCCCGCGCCGAAGCGTTCGTCGCGCGTGGTGCGTGGGTGCCGCTCCTGGTACTCGCGGAAGCTGTCTGGGTTCTGGACTCCGTCTACGGTTTGAATCGTAAGCGCATCGGAACGGTTGTTGACATGCTGATCGAGCACGACCGCCTGACGTTGCAGGATGAAGACGTTGTCAGAAGGGCGCACTCGATGTTCGAGCGAGAACGGTCGATCGGGTTCTCCGATTGCCTGGTGGTAGAGGCCGCGCGCAAGGCGGGGCACGTCCCGGTCGGAACGTTCGACCGGAAAATGGCGCGTCTGGACGGAACGCACCGGCTGTGAGTCGAGGTGGATTGACCTCCATGGGCTTGCACCGGAACCACGACGCCTCCCGGGCGGCGATTCTCCTGGCCTGCCTCGCGGCGTGGCTGCTGGCTGTACCCGTCGCGGCGTTCGCTCCGTCCGCGGCGCAGGGGCAGGAAGTCGGTGATGCCCTCGGGTGCCCGGCCCTCGATGCGCTCGGCCCCGCCGCCGACCCGGACCTGTACTGCATCGAGCTGATCCACGCCCCCGATTTCCCCGGCGCGGTGGGCCATGTGGAGCTCACGCCGCCGTCCTCTCCGTTCGGGGTTTCGGTGACGGTGGACGGCCGGCATCGCTTCGATCTGACGTTCCACATCGACGGCCTGCCCGATCCGGCGTCGCTCGGCGACTACACCGGCTACGTGGCCTGGGCGACCACGCCGCGGCTCCGGCCGGTCGTGAACCTGGGACCGGTGGGGAACGGCCGGACGACGGTAGGTCCCGTCGACCTCAACAAGTTCGTCTTGCTCGTCACCGCCGAGGCCGATCCGAATGCGCCGGCGTGGGACGGACGCATCGTTCTGCGCGGAACGTCGGCCGGCAGGCGCATGGAGCCGGAGGATCTGCTGGCCGTGACCGGAATGGTGGCCGGCGCGGAGCTGCCGCCCCCCGCGCGCGGCTGGACGCGGCCGCCGATGCATCCGTCCGTGGCGATGATGCCGGGCGTCGGCCGCCTGACCCCGCCCGTGGATCCGTTCCTGCCCGCGGCGGCGGACCCGCTCCCGGCGGCCCGCCCGCGGGCTGCCCGCCCGCGCGAGATCGTCCGGCTCGGCGACGGCGGCACGCTCGATCTGGAGGCCGGTCTCGTCGAGCGCACGATCGACGGGCGCACGTTCACGATGTACGGCTTCAACGGGCAGTACCCGGGTCCCCTCATCCAGGTGCCGCAGGACGCCACGATCACGGTGAACGTCACCAACCGTCTGGAACTGCCGACCGCCGTCCACTGGCACGGGATCCGGCTCGAGAACCGCTACGACGGCGTTCCCGGCCTGACGCAGGATCCCATCGAGCCGGGCGAGACGTTCCAGTACCGGATCCACTTCCCGGACGCCGGCCTCTACTGGTATCACCCGCATCACCGGGAGGACGTCCAGCAGGACTTGGGGCTCCACGGCAACCTGCGGGTGGACGCGGCCGACCCGGAGTACTTCGGGCCGGCTAACCGCGAGGAGGTGCTGATGCTCGACGACCTCCTCGTCGACGAGGCCGGCCTCGCGCCGTTCGGCCGCCAGCGCGCCACTCACGCGATGATGGGGCGCTTCGGCAACCTGCTGCTCGTCAACGGCGAGCCCGACTATCGGCTCACGGTCGCGCGGGGAGAGGTGGTCCGCTTCTTCCTGACCAACGTCTCGAACACGCGCACGTTCAACCTGTCGTTCGGCGGCGCCGCGATCAAGGTGGTGGCGTCCGACATCGGCAAGTTCGAGCGGCAGGACTGGGTCGACAGCGTGGTCATCGCGCCGGCCGAGCGCTACATCGTCGAGGTGCGCTTCGACACGCCAGGCGAGGCGCCGCTCGTCAATCGCGTGCAGGCGATCGACCACGTCTACGGGAACTTCTTCCCGGACGACACGACGCTCGGCACGGTCACCGTGACCGGCACGCGGGCGGCGCCGGACCATGCGGCCAGCTTTCGGGAGCTGCGCGATCATCCGGACGTTACGGCCGACATCGACCGCTACCGGGACGAATTCGACCGGCCGGTCGACCACCGGTTGCTGCTGACGCTGGAGATCGGCGAGTTGCCGGACCCGATCGAGCCGCTGCTGAACGTGGACCGGTCGTTCTTCAACCCGGTGGAGTGGAGCGGCACGATGCCGCGCATGAACTGGGTCACGACGGCCGATCAGGTGCGGTGGATCCTGCGGGATCTCGACACCGGCCTCGAGAACGACGCCATCGACTGGCGCTTCACCCGCGGCGACGTGGTCAGGATCCGCCTGCGCAACGACCGCAACGCCGTGCACGCCATGCAGCACCCGGTCCACATCCACGGCCAGCGGTTCCTGGTGCTGAGCCGAGACGGCGTGCCGAACGACAACCTGGTCTGGAAGGACACCACGCTGCTGCCGGCCGGCTCGACCGCCGACCTGCTCCTGGAATTGTCCAACCCCGGGCGGTGGATGCTACATTGCCACATCTCCGAGCACCTCGAATCGGGGATGAAGCTGGTCTTCGATGTCGCCGGCGGGCCGCCCTCGGGCCGGCCCTGACCGGCCACGAAGCGCCGCCGCGTACAGGAGTCGCCATGCCCATGCCGATCGTCGGACGTGTCTTTTTCGTTACCCTCGCGGCCACCTTCGTCGTGCTCGCCGCCGCATCGCCCGCCGCGGCGCAGTCGGCGGGGTCGCTGTCCGCCGCGGTGCGGGAGTTCGTCGAGATTAGCGACCCGACGGTGGCGCTGACCGGCGTGCAGGTGGTGGACGGGACCGGCGCCCCCGCCGCCAGCGGGCAGACCATCCTGATTCGCGATGGCCGCATCGCCGCGGTGGGACCGGACGCCGAAGTCGACCTGCCGGACGGCGCCCGCGTTCTCGCCCTCGACGGCGACACGGTTCTCCCCGGCTTCGTCGGCCTGCACGACCACACCTTCTACATGACCCGCGGCCGGCGCGTGCAGCTCAACTTCAGCGCGCCGCGGCTGTACCTGGCGAGCGGGGTGACCACTATCCGGACGACCGGCGCCTTCTCGCCCTACAGCGAGCTGAACCTCAAGCGGGCGATCCAGGAGGGTCAGGAGATCGGCCCGCGCATGTACATCACCGGGCCGTACCTGTCCGGGGCCGGCGCGATGTCGCAGATGTTCCAGGTGGGGACCCCGGAGGATGCCCGCCGCGTCGTCGCCTACTGGGCGGAGGAAGGCGTCGACTGGTTCAAGGCCTACACGCGCATCGGCGACGAGGAGTTGGCCGCGGCCATCGACGAGGCGCACCAGCGGGGCGTCAAGGTCACCGGCCACCTCTGCTCGATTTCGTTCCAGGAGGCGGTGGATCTCGGGATAGACAACATCGAGCACGGTTTCTTCACGAACAGCGACTACGTCCCGAACAAGCAGCCGGGCGTCTGCCCGCCCGGCGTGCAGCGCAGCCTGCTCGACGTGGATCTGGAAGGCGAGGAGGTGGCGGCCACCATCCGCGCCCTGGTCGAGCAGGGCGTCGCCATGACGTCGACCCTCCCGGTCTACGAGCTGCACGTCCCCAACCGCCCGCCCCTGGAGCAACGCGTCCTCGACGCGCTCGCTCCCGGCGCCCGCGAGGAGTACCTGCAGTCGCGCGACGATATCGCGGCGCGCGACGACGCGCCGATGGCGACGCTGTTCCCCAAGGCGCAGGAGTTCGAACGGATGTTCGTCGAGGCGGGCGGGCTACTGGCCGCCGGTGTCGATCCCACCGGCCTGGGCGGGGCGCTTCCGGGCTACGGCAACCAGCGCCACTACGAGCTGCTGCTCGAGTCCGGGTTCAGCCCGGAGCAGGTCATCCGGATCATGACGCTCAACGGCGCCCGCGTGCTCGGCGAGGATGCCGAGTTCGGTTCCATCGAGCCGGGCAAGCTGGCCGACCTCATCGTCATCGACGGCGACCCGGTGCGCCGCGAGGCCGAGATCCGCAACGTCACCCTGGTCTTCAAGGAAGGCGTCGGCTACGACGCGCCGGCCCTCGCGGAGTCCGTTACAGGCCTCGTCGGCCTGCGGTGATCAGAACGGCTCGCCCTGCGCGCCTTCCTGGAACGCCCACAGACGGTTCCGGGTGAGGATGTAGAGGATGCCGTCGCGGACGACCGGCGTGCAGTAGACGGCGGCGCCCAGGTTGAATTCGCCCAGGACCTCCATCTCGCGGCCGGCCTGCAGGACGACGACGTCGCCGTCCTCGTCGCCGAGGAACACCTTGCCGTCGACGACGAACGGCGAGCCCCAGACCGCCGCGAACGTGTCGTAGGTCCAGAACTCCTCGCCCGTCTCCGGGTCGAGGGCGTGCAGGAAGCCGGAGAGGCTGGAGATGTAGAGGACGCCGTCGGCGATCGCGGCGGTCGACATCGTCCGGTAGAAGTCCTCGCCGCCGCGGTGCCAGACGACGTGGGTGTCGGTCACGTCACCGCTGCCGGTGGCGTCGATCACATAGAAGTGGCCTGGCGCCTCGCCGTGCTCCGGGTCCTGGCCGACGCCGATGTAGACCCTGTCGTTGTAAACCACCGGAGTCGACAGAATGTTGTTGCGCGTGCCCCGGCCACCCAGGATCCACTCGGAGTCCTTCGGATTGCAGTCGAACTCCCAGAGCAGGTCGCCCGTCTCCGGGTCGAGGCTGTAGATGACGCCGTTGCCGCCCGCGAAGATCACCTGGGCGCGTCCCTCGACGACCGCGTAGGCGGGGTTCGTCCAGGCGCCGTGCAGGATGCCCTCGCTCACCGGGTTCGATTCCCAGAGCAACTCGCCCGTGTTCTTGTCGAGGGCGATGAAGTCGGGCGAGAAGGGCGACGGGATGTTGACGTGCCCCTCGTCGACACCGTTGCTGGTCACCGTGAAGAGCACGTCACCGACGATGAGGGGCGACCCGGTGGCCAGATTGTGCGGGAAGACGTCCAGCTCGCCGATCATGTCGTAGGACCAGATGATGTCGCCGTTCTGGTCGCCCATGTTCTCCTCGTCCATGAACGGTCCCTCGTTGCCGTCGGCGAGGCCCTTGGCGTCGAGGCAGACGACGTGCGCCTCGTTGGAGACGTACCAGATACGGTCGCCATCCATGAACGCGGTGGAGCAGACGCCCTGCAGCGGCCAGTCGTTCACGCGCCCCGACGACAGCTTCGGGTGGACCATCTGCCAGAGGAAGTCGCCGCTCGCGGAGTCGAACGCCATGACGACGCCCTTGTCCCCCTCGATCGCCGCATCGCGCCGTCCCTCGTTGTTCGTGCCGACGTAGACCCGGCCGTTGGCCACCACCGGTCCGCCGTACGCCTGCGATCCGACGGGCTGCGACCAGAGGACGTTCCGCCCGGTGTCGACGTCCCATTCCGAGACGACGCCGGTCTCGTCCGACACCATGTTGCGGTCGGGGGTGTTCCCGAACATCGCCACCTCCTGCGCGGCGGCCGGCGCGGCCAGGGCGGCGAGGAGCGCGATGCAGGTTCCGGTGATCAGCGGGAGTCGAGTCATTGGTTCTCCATTACACGCACGTTGTCGTAGTAGATGTCGATGGGCGAGTAGCCGATGAGGCCGGGACTGCCGTTGCGCACCGGCTGGGGATCCTCCACGGTCACCGTCCATGCTTCCGGCTCCGCTTCGCCCCGGGGCCATACCTTGCCCCGGATCAGCGCGCGGTCGGCGTCCGTGTCGACCCGCAGTTTCAGCGTGTACCAGACGTTCGGATCCCACGCGAAATCGAACCGTTTCGCCATCCGCAGCTCGGCTGCCCAGGAGCGGACCTCGATCCGCTGGTGGTTGCCCTGCAGGTCCATCGTGTAGCCGCTGTTGATGAGGCCGATGTCGGGTCGCCGGCGACCCTTCTCGGTCGACATCGCGTCGGCCTGCACGGTGTAGTTCGACATGCGGGACGGGCCGATGTAGATGGCGTGCCGGTGGATGCCGGTGCGCGACGGACCCTTGCGGAAGAGCTGCTCGCCGCCTTCGTCGACCGCGGCGAGGCTGCCGCCGCCGCCAATCCAGTGTCCGGGCCGGCCGCCCTCGAAGTTCTCCGCCCAGGGGAGGGGCGAGAAGATCCGGACGCGGGCCGCGCCGGAGACGTTGCCGACCGTCGCGATCACCCGGCCCGCGTCGTTGGCCGACTGGGGAGGCGACTGAAACTCCCCGTTGACGCGGAGGCGCGCCCCGGTCAGTCCATCCAGCGACCACGTGGCGTCGCGCGGGCCGAGGGAGCGCCCGTTCGCATCGAATGCCTCGACGCGGAAGCGGAGGGTCTCGCCGGCGCTGGCGATCACCTCGGCCGGGTGGACCTGGATGCTCGCGACGGTTCCGGCGGCGTCGGCCTCGGCGCCGAGCGGCGGCGTCTCGCCCGGCGTCGCGGCGAACGCCGCGTCGGGGTCGCCTATGCAGTAGATGCCGGACTCCGCCGTGACGTAGAGCCGACCGTAGGCCGGGGCGAACGAACCGTAGATCTCCGCGTAGCGTCCGTCCTCGACTTCCAGCTCGTCGCTGTCGAGAAACTCGACGCCGTCATCGCCGGGCTGGAGGATGTGGACGTTGCCGTTGACCTCGGTGACGTAGAGCTTGCCGTCCGCCCACACCGGCGACGACTTGCCCACGTTGCCGACGCTTTCTTCCCAGAGCACGGTCCCGTCGGACGCGTCGATCGCGTAGAGGTTGGCCGAGTTGTCGATCAGGTAAAGGCGGCCCTCGTGAATCAGCGGCGACGAAAAGCCGACGGCCAGCTCGTTGATTCGCCAGACTTCGCCCGTCTCCGTGATATCGCCCTCGCGCGTGGCGTCGAGCGCCACGACACGCCCCATCGTTCCGACGTCGATGTTCTCCTCGCTGTGGGCGACATAGACGGTGTTGCCGTCGATCACCGGCGACACGTTGATGCCGCGCTGGCTGAGGTGGAACTCCCAGATCTTCTTGCCGGTCCGGGCCTGCAGCGCGTAGATGTGGCCGTCGGCGTTCCCGTCGATGATCAGCCGCTGCCCGTTCACGACGGCGATGATCGGCACCGACTGCGTGTTCATATCAGCCGGTTGGCCGCCCGGCGTCGAGACCCACTCGACGTTGCCGTTCGCCTTGTTGAACGCCACGTAGCGGTGCCGCGGGGGACCGCCGAGATCACCCCAGGCCGAGCCGATGACGCTGAGAATCAGCCGGTCCTCGTCGATGACGGGGGTCGAGGTCCGGCCCCCGTAGCCCGACGCGCGGCCCAAATCCTCGTGCAGGCGCCAGCTCCAGACGATCTCTCCCTCACGGTCGAATGCATGCAGATGGCCGTCGACGTTCAGCGCGTAGAGATAGCCGGTTTCCGGATCGCCGGTGACGCTGCCCCAGCCGACCCGGTTGTACGGAACGGTGGTGTTCAGAACGCTGAAGGTGTGTTCCCACAGCTCAGTGCCGTCGTCGGCGTTCCAGCACGTGACGATCTCCTTCTTTTCGACATCCTCGCCCGTCCGTCCGTTGGCGCAGACGCGCCCGTCGAAGACGGCCGGCGTCGACCGCGCGATGTAGGGCTGGAACCAGACGAGGTTCTCACCGTCCACCGACCAGCTCGACGGGAGTCCGGTCAACTCGGAGACGCCGGTTTGCGCCCGCCCTCGCCAGCTCGGCCAGTCCTGCGCCTCCGCGCCGGCCGCCGGCAGGAGGAGTCCCGCCGCGGCGAGGCACAACGCAAGGACGACGGGGCGCCGCGGCGGGGAAAAAGTCACCCTGATCATTGCCAATCCCTCGTTCAATTGGAGTCCGCGCGAAACCCGGATTCTAGCACGCGGCCCCCCGCGCGCTTCCGCCGCGCAGGACCGCCCGCGACCGGTCTGATACGATCCGACCCGGCACGCCTGGGCGACGTTTACCGCAGCGCGACGCGGCCCATCTCAACCCGGCAGCCCGACAATCGATTGATGACGCGGCCCGGACTCGTCGAGCGGATGAAATCCCGGTGGGGGGTTGGCCCCGTCGGTGTCGTTGCCATCCTGACCGCGTTCTCTCTCGCCGGCATCACAACCGCCGGCCTGAAGGGACCAGTGACGGCGTGGCTGCTACCGGCCGGGACTCCGGGTTGGCTCGGCTGGTTGATCTACCTGGTGATCATGCTGCCGATCTACCAGCTCCTGCTGTTGGGCTACGGCGCGCTGCTCGGCCAGTTCGATTTCTTCTGGAGCAAGCTGAAGGCGATCGGCCGCCTGATCGCGCGCCGCGCCGAGAGCGAACCTTCCGCCTGACGCCCTCATCCCAGGGCGCGCTCGACCGCCCAGACCAGTCCGACCGCAGCGATCGCCAGCGACGCGGGCACCGTCACGCGCCGGCGGTACCAGGGCTTCGACCGCCACCACCAGAGCGCGAGCGCCGCGGTGGCGATGACCGCGAGCTGTCCCACTTCGATCCCGGCGTTGAACGACAGGAGGGCGAGCAGGCGTTCGTCCTCGGGGAGTCCCAGCTCGCCCAGCACGCCGGCGAAGCCGAGGCCGTGCAGCAGGCCGAAGCCGAAGACCACGGCCGGCCGCCAGCGCGTCATGCGGTCGGTAAGCACGTTCTCGATGGCGACGTAGGCCACGGACAGCGCGATAAGCGGTTCGACGACGCGGGGCGGCAGGGTCACGACGTCGAACGCGGCGAGCGTCAGGGTTACCGCGTGGGCGACGGTGAACGCCGTGACCTGCCAGACGAGCGGGCGCAGCCGCGCGCTCAGCAGGAACAGGCCGAGCACGAAGAGGATGTGATCCGTTCCCTCCGGCACGATGTGAATGAAGCCGAGCCGGGCGTAGAGACCCGCCACCTCGGCGCGGCCGGGCGGCTCGATGGGCGCGGTCAGGTCGAACGGGTCGCTCCGGGCGCCCGCCTCGAGGACGGACCGGACTTCGGCGCCGCGGGCGCCGTCGACCACTGTCAGGTGTACTTCGCCGAATGCGCGAGAGGCGAAGAAGCCGACATTGGACGCGCCGTCCGGAATCTCTCCGGTCAGACGCGCGGTCAGACCGAGCACGGTCGGAATCTCCGCGTCCGTGGCGCGCGGCGTGCCGTAGTCGGGGAACGTGACGTCGAACGGGGCCGGCTCGCCGTCGAACCGGACGCGGACCCGCCGTTCGAAGAGGTTACGTAACCGCTCGACGCGCCGTTCGAACTCATCCGGCGGGAGGCCGGACAGCGCGGCGGCCAGCTCCGCGTCGTCGGTGTCGATCGGCACGCCCAGCGCCAGGGCGTCCAGGTCGTAGATCAGATCCGCCGAGAAGGTGCCTTCCGGCTGCAGCGTCAGCGTTACCTGAGTGAAGCTGAGCGGATGCGCCGCGGCCGTCGCGGCGGGCAGGAGCCAGCCTACGGGCAGGAGCCAAACAAGCGGGAGAGCGGCGCCGAGACGTTTCACGCCACCGATTATCCATCGTGCCGCCCGCCCGGTTCGCCGGCCTCCAGGCCGGCAAGAGGAACGACGGTCGATGCCGGCGTGGACGCCGGCGCACCAGATCAGAGAGGGCCGGCGCCCCAGGGTCCGGTGATCGCGAACGTGATTCCCGGGGTCTGCGCGTTGACGAAGAGCCAGTCGCCGGCCGGGTCGTAGACGGCGCCGGCGAACTCCCGGTGGCGGTAATCACCCGCGAACCCGTTCCGTTCGCCGTCCAGCACGACGTTGTTCTTTGCGAACGGGAAGATCGCGCCGGCGAGGGTCAGGCCGCGGACGTAGTTGTCGGCGTCGCCGTCCTCGCACAGCACGAGGCCGCCGCGCGGGCTCACCGTGAGGTTGTCCGGCATGTCGAGCACGTCCGTCCCGGGCGATTCGAAAAGCAGGCGGATCCGCTCGCCGGCCGGGTCGTACTCCCACACCTGGCCCGCGTCCGCGTCGCCGCCGGTCGTGGAGACGATGTAGATCCGCCCCCCGCCGTGCCAGATGCCCTCAAGCCGCGCGAACGTGGCGCCGCCGCCCGCGACGCCCTGGCGGTAGACACTGTCGTCGTCGATGTCAGCGGGATCGGGGTCGGCAATCGGCGCCCAGGTCACCGGATGCCACGTCCCGACCGCCTGGCCGGTCCGCGTGTCGTAGTCCGGGGCCCCGTCAATCGCCAGCATCTCGAGACGACCGCCGGCCGCCAGGTTGCCGGACTGATTCGGCAGGAAGCGGTAGAGCCCGGCGGCCCCCCGGTCCTCGGTCTCGTAGACGATGCCGGTCGCCGGGTCCACGGCAACTGCCTCGTGGACGAAGCGTCCCATCGCGCGATATGGCTCGGCGGATGCCTCCGCCGTTCCGTCGGCCGGCACCTCGAAGATGTAGCCGTGGGGAGACTCGTAGTCGGGATCACCGCCCGGGCCGAGCACTGTCTCCTCGCACGTGAGCCACGATCCCCATGGCGTCGGTCCGCCCGCGCAGTTCACGGCGGTGCCGGTCAGGCTGGCGTGCGCGCTCACGAGCTCGCCGGCTGCCGGGTCGAAGTCCAGCGTCGTCGTCCCGCCGCCGCCGTTCGGGTCGTACAGCGGACGTGGCGCGAACGCGATTCCGTCGCGCAACTCGTGGTTGCGCACCAGGCGCACCAGTCCGCCGGCGGTGGGGAAGGCGGCCATCCCGTCATGCGCGCGCGGGGTTATGAGACCGTCGTCCAGCGGGTCGCCGGTCCAGCCGAACGTCACGTAGCGGAAGCCGGCGGGCAAGAGAAGCAAGGGCAGACCGGTCGTTCCGTCGGCCACCGGGCCGAGCGGCCCGTAGCCGACAACCGAAGCGCCCGCTTCGGCCGCGGGTGGCGTGCCGCCCGTCTCGGCGACGCGGCACGCCAATGCATGAAACGGCGCCGCTCCCAGGAACGCTCCCGCGGACGCCAGAAACCTCCTGCGGCTCGGCCGGACTCTTCCCATGCCGGCAGTTTAGCAGCCCGTGGTGAAACCCCCGCTACAGTCGAGGGGCGATGCATCCCGGCTGAACGCGTGTGTAGAACCTATCGCCGCAGCTTTACCCGGTACGGCCGGCCGCCGCGCAGGAAGTTCGCCACCGTATCGCGTTCCGCGACGATAGCCTCCAGCCGTTCGGCCGCCGCCTCCGCGGTGGTGACACCGACGGCTGCCACCTGGTAAATCACGTCGCCCGCCTGCAAGCCCTCGGTTGCTCCAACGCCGTCCGGGTCGGCCGCAACCACCAGGGCGCCGCTCACCACCTGCAGGTTGTCTTCCACCGCGCGGGCCAGCAGCGCATCGGTCGGCGCGGCGTCGCACAACTCCACGCCGACAAGCGGCGCCTCCACCGGCGTCGTCCCCTCCACGCACGTATAGAAGGGAGGGCGATCCGTCTGTGCTGCCGGGGTGACGGCCAGCGCCAGGACGACGCCGGCCGTGGCCAGCGCGGCGCGCGTCATGGCTACGACTCGAGTGTCGCGTCCAGCGTGATCTCGGCGTTCATCAGCTTCGAGATCGGACAGCCGGTCTTCGCGCCGTTCGCCGCCTCGTCAAACGCTTCCTGGCTCGCCCCCGGCACCCTTGCCGTGCAGTCGAGGTGGATCTTCGTCACGGCGAAGCCGCCTTCGACCGGATCGAGGGTCACCGTGGCGCTGGTCGTGACGTGGTCCGGGGTCAGGCCCGAGTTTCCCAGGACCGCGGAGAGCGCCATCGAGAAACAACCCGCGTGAGCTGCCGCGATCAGTTCCTCCGGGTTCGTGCCCGCCGCGCCCTCGAATCGCGTCGCGAACGTATACGCGGTATCGGAGAGCGTGCCGCTGCCGCTCGTGATCGATCCGTTGCCGTCCTTGAGTCCGCCCTTCCAGACGGCCGATGCCTTGCTGTCCATGTTCTCTCCTGAAGTGGTTCCGGACCGGCGGTGCCCGGGGTCCGGTGGTCGGTATCACCAGCGCGCGTCCGCCCCGGGACGGCGGTCGCGCCGGTGAGGACTCTAGATCGCCGGGCCTGACGGGCGCAACCCTAAACGCCGCGCCGTCATCGTTGACAGACTTATGCACAACAGCTACAGATATATGTATGCGTACCACGCTGGCGCTCGATGATCACCTGTTCCGTGAAGCCAAGGCGCGCGCCGCGCGAGACGGCGAGACGCTCACGCGACTGGTCGAACGGGCGGTGCGGCAGTACCTGCGGAACCAACCCGAACCGCGCGAGCCGTACCGTCTCGAACTGATCATTTCCGAAGGGAGCCCGACTCCCGGCGTGAATCTCGATGACCGGGATGCCTTGTACGAGTGGATGGAGAGGGGGGAGGATCGGGTTGGTCGCAGTTGACACGAACATCCTGGTGTACGCGCACCGGCGCCGCGAACGTCGGCATGCGGCAGCGCGCCAACGCTTGACCGGTCTGGCTGAGGGCTACGTCCGTTGGGGTATACCGGTCGTCTGTCTGGCGGAGTTTCTCCGGGTCGTCACGCATCCCCGGATAGTCGATCCGCTGACCGCACCGGAAGCGTGCGAGTCGCTGCGGCGGATCCTCGCATCTCCCAGTCTGGACGTGTTGACACCCGGGCCTCGCTTCCAGGAGTTGTTCCTGGCCGCGGTCCAGGAGGGCAACGCAATCGGCAATCTGGCGTTCGATGCCCAAATCGTCGCGCTCTGCCGGGAAGCGGGAGTGCAGACACTGATCACGGAGGATCGCGACTTCCACCGCTTCACGGGAGTCGCGGTCGAGCATCTGGGAGCACAGCAATGAACCATTGGCGACAGTGGAGGGCGATAGCAGGGGTTGCCGGTGCGGCGGCGCTGGCCGCCGTCACGCCGCATCCGGTTGCGGCGCAGACGCTGACCGAGGCGGACGCGATCGCGCGCATGCGCCAGGAGCATCCGGCAGTGCGCGCGCTCCGGTTGGGCGTCCGCGAGGTGGAGGCGGACGCCCGCGAACGAAGTCTGCCCGCCAACCCGACGGTCAGTTACACGCGCGAGGATGCCGCCGGCAACCGGGACGACTTCCTGCTGGTTTCGCAGGAGCTCCCGCTGCGCGGGCGGACCGGGTTGTTCGGGGCGGCGGCGGGCCGCGCGGCCGAGGCGGCGGGCGCCCAGGCCGACGCCGACCTGCTCGATTTCGAGGCGTCGCTTCGTCTGGCCTTCACGGAGCTGTTGCTGGCGCAGGAGCGGACGGTGGCGACCAATGCCGGCCTCTCGGAGCTGCGGCGTCTGGTCGAGCTGCTGCGGGTCCGCGAGCAGGAGGGCGAAGGGTCGCGCTTCGACCGGCAACGGGCGGAACGCGAGGTGGCCGATGTAGAAGCGGATCTGGCAATCGCGGGCATCGGACGACTGGCCGCACAGGCGCGCCTCACCGCGTTTTTCGCACCCGGATCCGATCCGGAAGGACTCGTCGCGGCCGGCCGGCTTGCGGACCTCGAGGCCGGAGCGGCGGCGGAGAGCCTGGAAACGCTGCTGCCTCGAGCGCTGGAACAGCGGGCCGACTACCGGGCGTTGGTGTCGCGCGAGGCGCGATGGGTGATCGAACGGCGCGCGGCCGAGCGGCTGCGCCTTCCCGGGGCGGCGGTGACGGCCGGCCTGAAGCGGAGCGGCAATGCTCTGATCGGCGCCGACGCCGGCTATGCGCTAACCGCAACGGTGGGCGTTCCCGTCTTCAACCGCGGGCAGTTGCAGGCGGCGCGGGCCGAAGCGGCGCGCGCGCGGCTCGAGGCGGAGCGCCACGTACTGCGCGGCCGGATCGAACGGGAAGTGCGCGTGGCCCGGACCGCGGCGAGCCGCTATTCCGCGCTTGCGGACGAGTACCGGGCCACATCGGTCGAGCCGGCGGCGGAGCTGGCGTCGATCGCGCAGGCAGCGTACGAAGAAGGGGAGTATGGTGTGCTGGAGTTGCTCGATGCGCATCGCGTCACGCTGGGCGCGGTTCTGCGCGAGCTGGAGTTGCTCGCCGCCGCGCGGCGGGCGATGATCGAGCTGGACCGGGCGGCGGGGGAGACACCGAGCCCATGAAGATGACCCGGATTGCCGCCGGAATCGTGGCGCTTGCTCTTGCCGGCGCATGCAGCGCGCCCGGCGCCGCGCCGGCCGACCTGCCGGACGCCGATTCGGAGGAGCGGCCAGCCGTCGTCGAGACGCGCTGGACCGACCGTACCGAGCTGTTCGTCGAGTACCCGGTGCTCGTGGCTGGCGAGACGAGCCGCTTCGCGATACACCTGACCGACCTCGTCACGTTCGAACCGGTCCGGACGGGCCGCGCCGCCGTCGTGTTGAGCGGCGCTGGTGACGAGATGTTCACCGCCGACGCGCCCGGCCGGCCCGGGATCTTTGGCGTCGACGTCACGCCGCCGGTGGCGGGGACCTACGACCTGGAGATCCGGCTCGACGCGCCGGGCCTCGCCGATCGGCATCGCCTGGGGAGCGTGACGGTGCACGGCTCGCTGGATGCCGCCGCTGGCGCCTCCGCTGCCGCCGGCGACGACGCCGGCACGATCCCGTTCCTGAAGGAACAGCAATGGACGCTTGATTTCGCGACTGCGTCCGCCGAGGTGCGCCCGGTGGCCGACAGTCTGGCGATTGCGGCCGAGATCGCGCCACGTACGGGCGGACGCGCGGACGTGACGATGCCGGTAGCGGGCCGGCTGGCAGAGGAGTTGCCGCTACTGCCGATCGGATCCCTCGTAGCGCGGGGCGACACGCTGGCGGAGGTGATCCCGCACAGCGGGCACGGCGAAGATCGGCCGGCGCTGGAGCTGGACGTGGCGGAGGCGCGAAGCGTGCTCGAGTTGAGCCGCGCCACGCGCGCGCGCGTGGATCGCCTGGTGGAAGCGGGGGCCGTGCCGGAGCGCCGGCAGTTTGAGGCCCGGGTCGCCGAGGAGACGGCGGAGGCGCGGCTCCATGCGGCGGAAGCCCATCTCGCCCAGCTCGACGCAACGCGGACCGGTCAGGGCAACGGGGCAAGCGACGTCCGCTTCGTGCTGCGCGCGCCGATTGCCGGAGTCGTGGCGTTCTCGGATGCCACCCCGGGCGCGAGCGTCGAGGCGGCTACGCGTTTGTTCCAGTTGGTGGCGGTCGATCGGGTGCATGTGGTGGGCTCGGTTCCGGAAGCCGCCCTTCCCCGGATCGCCGACCTCGCGGGCGCCGAAGTCGACGTGCCGGGTCTCGGCGCGCCGGTTCCTCTCGACCGGCTCGTAGCGGTCGGTCGCGTTCTCGATCCGGTGGCCCGCACCGTCCCGATCACGTACGAGTTGCGCGACCCGGATCCGCGGATCGCCATCGGCCAGGCGGTCGAACTGCGCCTCTTCCTGTCGGCGGCGACCGAAACGGTGACGGTACCCGAGAGCGCCGTCGTCGACGACGCCGGCCAGCCCGTCATCTTCGTTCAGGCGGGAGGCGAATCCTTCGCACGCCGGCCGGTCACACTGGGCAACCGTGAGGGGGGCGCGGTGCAGGTGGCGGGAGACGTGGCGCCGGGTGAACGGATCGTCGTCCGCGGCGCGCCGCTGATCCGGCTCGCGGCTCTCTCGCCGCAGGTTCCCGCGCATGGCCACACGCACTGAACCAGCGCATTACCGGCCTTGCCCGGTGCGCCGGGATTCCGGCTCCGGACCATGCTTGACGCGCTGATTGCCTGGTCGGTCCGCAACCGCCTCGTCGTGGCCGCCCTTGCCGCGGTCGGCCTCGTCTGGGGTTCTGTCGTCGCCGTGCGCATGCCCGTCGACGTCCTGCCCGACCTGACCGCGCCCACCGTCACGGTGCTGGTCGAAGGCTATGGAATGGCGCCGGCCGACATGGAGGCCCTGGTCACCATCCCCATCGAGTCGGCGTTGAATGGCTCCCCGGGGGTCCGCCGGATCCGCTCCGCGACGGCAGTCGGCGTGGCCGTGGTCTGGGTCGACTTCGATTGGGGCGCGGATCCGTACCGAGCCCGCCAGACGGTGACGGAGAAGCTGGGCACGGTCGCCGCCGGGTTGCCGGAAGAGGTCGAGCCGCCGGTATTGGCCCCGTGGTCCTCGATCATGGGCGAGATCCTGTTCGTGGCGCTCGAGCCGTCGGCCGGAACGGCCGGCAACGCGGTCCGAGCCCTGCCGACGCCGCTCGAACTCCGGACGACGGCGGAGGTGATCGTCCGCCGCCGGCTGCTGGCAGTCCCCGGCGTCTCCCAGGTGACCGTCATTGGCGGCGAGCGCCGGCAGTACGAGGTGCTGGTTGATCCGGTCCGCCTGGCCGACTACGACGTCCCCCTCAGCGCGGTTGAGATGGCGCTTCGTGGCGCCAGCCGGAACACGTCCGCCGGTTTCCGCCTTGCGGGCGGCCAGGAGTACCTGATCCAGGGATCGGGGCGCGCCACGGGTATCGATAGCATCGGCGAGACGGTGGTCGCGACCCGCGACATGCGGCCCATCCGGGTCCGCGATATCGCGCAAGTGCGGGTCGGCGAGGCGCTCAAGCGGGGCGAAGGTTCGCACAACGGCCGTCCCGCCGTGATTCTCGGCATCCATCGCCAGCCGGACGTCAACACCCTGGCTCTGACGGACGACGTGGACGCCGTTCTCGACGAGCTCGCGGCGGAACTGCCGGCCGGGATGCAGATTTCGACGCGTCTCTTCCGCCAGGCCGACTTCATCGAACTGGCGATCAACAACCTGAATGTCGCGCTGCGGGACGGAATGCTGCTGGTGGTTGCCGTCACCCTGCTCTTTCTCGCCAGCCTGCGCGCCGGCGCCATTACGCTGCTGGCGATCCCGCTGTCCCTCCTTACCGCCGTCGCCGGCCTGAGCGCCGCGGGAATGACCATCAACAGCATGACCATCGGCGGGATGGCGATTGCGGTCGGCGCCCTGGTCGACGATGCGATTGTTGACGTCGAGAATGTGGCCCGCCGACTCCGCGAGAACGCCCAACGGCCCGAGAGCGAGAGGCGGTCGGCGCTGGATGTCGTGATCGACGCAAGCCGGGAAATCCGGGGATCGATCGTTTTCGCGACCGTCATCGTCATGCTGGTGTTCCTGCCTCTGTTCTTCCTCGCGGGAGTGGAGGGCCGACTGCTGCAACCGCTCGGCTTCGCCTACCTTATTGCCCTTGGGGCCTCGCTCATCGTCGCGCTGACCGTCACGCCGGCGCTCGCGGCGTACCTGCTGCCCGGAGCCCCGGGAATTCGTGTCGGCCGGGAGCCGCGGCTGGCGGCGACGCTGAAGCGGTGGTACAGAACCCTCCTGCTGCCGCTCCTGCGTCGGCCGGAATGGGTCGTCGCGGGCGCCGTCTTCCTGTTCGTCATCGCGTCCGCCAGCACGGCGCGGATGGGGCGTGGTTTCTTGCCGGCGTTCAACGAGGGCGCGCTGGTGGTGAGTGCGGTGACCCTTCCCGGTACCAGTCTGGCGGAGTCGGACGCGCTCGGCGGCGCCATCGAACGACTGTTGCTGGAGGTCCCGGAGGTGGAAGCGACATCGCGCCGCACCGGCCGCGCGGAGCTGGACGAGCATGTCCAGGGCGTGGAATCCGCCGAAATCGACGTGCGTCTGGCACCCGGCGGCCGGCCGCGGGAGACCGTGCTGGAGGAGATCCGTGAGCGGCTGTCGCTCGTGCCCGGCACGAACATCACGATCGGTCAGCCGATTTCGCACCGGATCGACCACATGCTGTCCGGCTCGCGCGCCAACATCGCGGTGCAGATATTCGGTCGCGACCTCGCCGTGCTGCGCGCCCTGGGGACGGATGCGGCGGCGGCGATGACGGGAATCGACGGGCTGGTCGACGTCGCCCTCGAGCCGCAGGCGGACATTCCGACCGTGCGCGTCGGCTTCGACCGCGGCGCGCTGGCCCGCCACGGCCTGCCGGCGGGAGAGGCGGCGGTGACGCTGGAGACAGCGCTTCTGGGCCGTCAGGTGGGGCAGATCGTCCAGGGCCCGGTTCTCGTCCCCCTCGTCCTGCGCCATGCGCGCGCCGATCTGGCCGACCTCGATCAGGTGGGGCGGACCTGGTTCGACGTGCCGGCCGGCGCCCGCGTTCCGCTCGGAAGTCTGGCGGAGGTTGTCGAGGACCGCTCGCCGAACTTCATCGGACGCGAGAACGGCGAGCGGCGGATAGTCGTCACCGCGAATACCGCGGGGCGCGATCTGGGCAGCGTCGTCGCCGACGTCCAGGCGCGGGTCGAAGCCGGCGTCGCCTTGCCGCCCGGCTACCGCGTGGAGTACGGCGGGCAGTTCGAGGCCGAACAGGCGGCGTCCCGTCTGCTGATCGCCCTCGGGTTGGCCGCGGTCGCCGGGATCTTCCTGGTGCTTGCTACCGCGTTCGGATCGGCGCGCGATGCGGCCATAGTGATGATCAACCTGCCTCTCGCCCTGATCGGGGGCGTCGCCGGCGTCTTCCTGGGCGACGGTATTCTGTCGGTGGCCTCCCTCATCGGTTTCATTGCGCTGTTCGGGATCGCCTCGCGCAACGGAATCATGCTGGTGACGCACATCCGGCGCCTGCAACAGGCTGGCATGGAAGCTCGCCCAGCCGTGATCCGGGGCTCGGTCGACCGGCTGATCCCGATCCTGATGACGGCCGTCTCGACCGGCCTCGCCCTCACGCCGGTCGCCCTCGGCGCCGGCGAGCCGGGCAGCGAGATCCAGGCTCCTCTCGCGCTGGTAATCGTCACCGGCCTGGTCACCTCCACCGCGCTCAACATGTTCGTCGTTCCCGCCGTGTGCCTGGCGATGGACCGTCGCTGACGGGCACGCCCCACAAAGCTGAAGGCGGATAGACAGCATGACAGCGCTATGGTAGATTCATGCTGTCATGCCATCTGCGCAACTCACGGTGCGAAACGTCGATGAGGAACTCGCCAGGCGTCTGCGGGCTATCAGTTCGGAGCGGGGAGAAAGCCTGAACAGCACCGTTCTCGCGCTCCTGCGGCAGGCAGTCGGGGTGGACGCACGCCGGGAGCGGCTTCGCCGCTACACGACCTGGACAGCGGAGGACCTGAGGGAGTTCAACGCCTCGCTGAACGAGCAGCGCGTGATCGACGAGCGGGACTGGGGGGCGCTCTGAGCGGTCGTCTCGTCCTCGACACCAGCGCGTACTCTCACTTTCGTGCCGGCCACGATTCCGTCCTGGAACTGGTCGCGGACGCTGAAGTGCTTGTGATGCCCGTACCTGTCCTGGGTGAGCTCGAGGCAGGCTTCGAGCAGGGACGGCGCACGCGCGAGAATCAGCAGGTCCTCTCAGATTTCCTCGAAGAGCCCTTTGTGACGGTGATGGACCTGACACGCGAGACGGTCCGTTACTACGCGCGGATTGTGGCGGCGTTGCGTCGTGCGGGCACGCCGATTCCGATCAACGATGTCTGGATCGCGGCGGCGACCCGCGAGTGTGGGGGTCATCTTCTCACCTTTGACCGCCACTTCCAGTATGTCGCGGACCTGGACGCGACGATTCTCGACGGATGACAGCGGATCAGGACGCCGCGTACGTCGAGTTCGATCGGGTCAGCAAGAGCTTCGACGGGCGGACGCTCGTCGTGCGCGACGTCGACCTCAGCATCCAGAAGGGCGAGTTCCTCACACTGCTCGGGCCGTCCGGCTCCGGAAAGACCACCTGCCTGATGATGCTGGCCGGCTTCGAGACGCCGACATCGGGTGCGATCCGAATCGCCGGGCGACCCGTGGAGCGCGTTCCGCCCCGGCAGCGCGGAATCGGCATGGTGTTTCAGCACTACGCGCTCTTTCCGCACATGACGGTGGGGCAGAATCTCGCCTTTCCCCTGGAGGTGCGACGCCTCCCACGGGATGAGCAAACGGCTCGGGTGCGGCGCGCACTCGAGCTGGTACGGCTCGAGGGCTTCGAGGATCGCCGTCCGGGCCAGCTTTCGGGCGGGCAGCAGCAGCGGGTGGCGATTGCCCGCGCACTGGTCTTCGAGCCCGAACTCGTCCTGATGGACGAACCGCTCGGCGCGCTCGACCGGCGCCTGCGCGAGGAGTTGCAGTACGAGATCCGGCGGATTCACCGGACTCTCGGCGTCACCATCCTGTACGTCACGCACGATCAACAGGAGGCGATGGTAATGTCGGACCGGGTGGCCGTCTTCCGCGCCGGGCAGATCGAGCAGATTGCGCCGCCCGAGGCCCTCTACGAAGAACCGGAACGCGCCTTCGTGGCCAGCTTCATCGGCGAGAACAACCGTCTCCACGGTCGCGTGAGGGGGTTTCGCGACGAGGATCTGTGCGACGTCGAGGTAGGCGGTTCGAACGTGCAGGCGCTCCGCATCGCCCCCTGCGGCGCGGGCGACGAGACGACGCTCTCGATCCGTCCGGAGCGGGTAGAGGTCGATCCCGAGCCGGGGCTCTATACGAACGAGTTCGAGGCGACGGTGGACGATATCGCCTTTCTCGGCGACTACCTGCGACTGCGCGTCACCGTCTGCGGCCACTCCGGCTTCATCGTGAAGATCAAGAACATCGTCGGTCATGGCGCGGTGCTGGAGGGAGACCGGATTCGCGTCGGCTGGACGCCGACCGACTGCCGCGCGCTGAACTGCGAGCGTGATGAGGAAGTGACGGCGTGAAGGCGCTCGGAGCCCGCTTTCGGTGCTGTACGGGGTTTCGCCAGGGGCTCCTGGCGGTAGTTGGACTCGTGCTGTCGTCCACGGCGGCCGCCTGCCTCGGCGGCGGCGGCCCGTCGGTAACCGTCACCTCCTGGGGCGGCGCCTACACCCGCGCCTGCGTGCTCGGTTACCACGAGCCGTTCATGGCCGAAACCGGCATCCGGGTCCAACTGGAGGATTACAACGGCGGCCTCGCCCAGGTCCGCGCCCAGGTCGACACCGGCAACGTCTACTGGGATGTCCTCGACATGGAGATCGCCGATGCGGTCCGCGCATGCGACGAGGGGTTGCTGGAACCGATTCCGACCGAGTTGCTGGATGCGGCTCCGGACGGGACGCCGGCGGTCGACGACTTCCTGCCCGGCACGCAGACCGAGTGTGCCGTCGGCACCATTTTTTCCTCGGCCATCTACGCGTACAACGCGGAGCTCTTCCCGGACGAGCGTCCCGAGACGATGGAGGACTTCTTCGACCTCGAGAAGTTCCCGGGCCGCCGCGGGCTGCGCCGTACGCCGTTCGTCAACCTGGAGTGGGCGCTCATCGCCGACGGCGTGCCGATCGACGAGGTCTACGCGACGCTCGACACTCCGGAGGGGATCGACCGGGCGTTCGCCAGGCTCGACACGATCAAGGACGAAGTGGTCTGGTGGGAGGCGGGAGCGCAGCCGCCGCAGATGCTGGCGGACGGCGAAGTGGTGATGAGCGGCGCTTTCAACGGCCGGATCTTCAATGCCCAGGTGACTGAGAAGCAGCCGTTCGTCATCGTCTGGGACGGGCAGGTGCTCGACGTCGGTCAGATGGGCATCGTCGCCGGTACGCGGAACTACGAGGAGGCGCTGGCGTTCGTCCGCTTCGCCACGACCGCCCGATCGATGTCGCGGCTCGGCCGCTACATCTCCTACAGTCCGACGCGGCGCTCGGCGGCGCCTCTCATCACGACCCACTTCGACACCGGCGTCGAGATGGATCCGCACATGCCGGCGACGCCGGAGCACCTGGAGCGGGCCCTTCAGAACGACTGGCGGTGGTGGAGCGACAACCAGGACGATCTGAACGAACGCTTCGCCGCCTGGCTCGCGCAGTGACCGTCCGAGATGCCGACCCGACCGCAGTGGCGCGCCGTTGGCCTGACGCTCCCGCTCGTCGCGTTCATAGGGGTCACCTTTCTCGCGCCTCTCGCCGTGATGCTGTCGCGCAGCGTCTACGACCCGGTGGTGGCGGATGCACTGCCCGAGACACTCGAACGGCTGGAAGCGTGGGATCGCGCCGGCGTGCCGGACGAGGCGACTTTCGCGGCGGCGGCGCGCGAGTTGCGGCAGGTGCGCGAGGCTCGCACGATCGGAAGGGTCGCCGGGCGGGTCAATCGCGTCGCCAGCGGCCTCCGGAGCGTCCTCGTCCGGACCGCTCGCGCCTTGCCCGACGGAGAAGGGCCGCCCGTCGGCGGCTGGCGGGCCGCGTTCGCGGCGGTCGATCCGGCGTGGGCCGACCCGGCCACCTGGCGCGCGGTCGCCACGGCGGGAGACCGCTTCACCATGCGCCACTATCTGAACGCCCTCGATCTCGATCGCGGGTCGGACGGCGCCATCGTCCGTCAACCCCCGGAGCGCCGCATCTATTTGCCGCTCCTGTGGCGGACGCTTCTCGTGAGCCTCGGGATCACCCTGCTCTGCCTGCTGCTCGGTTACCCGATAGCGCACCTGATGGCGCACGCGCCGCCGCGCCGGGCCAACCTGCTGCTCGCCCTGGTCCTCGTTCCGTTCTGGACGTCGCTCCTGGTCCGAACGACCGCCTGGATCGTCCTGTTGCAGCAGCAGGGGGTGATCAACGACCTGCTCGTGGCGGTCGGAGTCGTGCCGGACAGCGAACGGCTCGCGATGATCTACAACATGACCGGGACCGCCGTCGCGATGACGCACGTCCTGCTGCCGTTCATGGTGCTGCCGCTCTACTCGATCATGCGTGCGATCCCGCCGCAGCAGATGTCGGCCGCGGTCTCGCTGGGCGCCGGTCCCTGGCAGGCGTTCCGGCGCGTCTACTGGCCGCAGACGCTGCCGGGAGTCGGCGCCGGATCGCTTCTCGTCTTCATCCTGGCCATCGGCTACTACATCACGCCGGCCCTGGTGGGTGGGCAGAGCGGCCAGTTGATCTCCAACCTGATCGCGTACCACATGCAGACCTCGCTCAACTGGGGGCTGGCCGGTGCGCTCGGCGGAGTGCTGCTGGCCTGCATCATCGCGCTCTACGTCGTCTATGACCGGCTGATCGGCATCGACCGGATGAGGTTCGGCTGAGATGGCGGCAGGCGAGGCGGCGGTCGCCCGTCCCCCCATGGCGCCGCAGGAGCGCGTGCTGCGCGCGGTCTACCTGGGCGCGTGCACGCTGATATTCGTCTTCCTGCTGGCGCCGATCCTCGTCATCGTTCCGCTCAGCTTCAACGCCGAGCCGTACTTCACGTTCACCGAAGGCATGCTTCGGCTGGACCCGGACGCCTGGTCGTTGCGCTGGTACCGGGAGATCGCGGCCGGCGGCGCCTGGACCGGCCCGCTCGCCAACAGCCTGCTGATCGGCGTGGCCGCCACCGCGCTGGCGACCACCCTCGGGACACTTGCCGCGCTCGGCCTCACCAACCCCGCGATGCCGATGCGCCGCTTCGTGACGGCGCTCCTGATCTCGCCGATGGTGACGCCGGTCATCATCTCCGCCACCGGCATGTTCTTCTTCTATTCCGACCTGCGCCTCACCCAGACCCACCTCGGCATCATCCTCGCGCACGCGGCGCTCGGGACGCCGTTCGTGGTCATCACGGTTACCGCGACGCTATCCGCGTTCGACCCGACCCTGCTGCGCGCCGCCGCCAGCCTGGGAGCGAGTCCGCTCTTTGCGTTCCGCCGCGTGCAGTTGCCCCTTATCGCGCCGGGGGTGCTCTCCGGCGCGCTCTTTGCGTTCGCCGCGTCGTTCGACGAAGTGGTAGTCGTGCTGTTCATGGCGGGCGGCAGCCAGCGCACCATTCCCCGCCAGATGTGGTCCGGCATCCGCGAACAGATCAGTCCAGCCATTCTCGCCGTCGCCACCTTCCTCATCCTCTTCGCGGTCCTCCTTCTGGCAACGGTGGAATATCTGCGGCGGCGGAACGCGGCCGCGTCCTGATTGCAACCTTGGCGCACCGTCCGGTGCGCCGGCCTCCAGGCCGGCATCAACAGGTGGTCCGTGTTGGCCCGGAAGCCCGATGTATTTCCTGCGGCGAAGGCGACGATTCACGTGGTCGTGACGGAGAGCGAAGGGTGGTACGTCGCCGAGTGCATGGAGGCGGCGGTCGTCACGCAGGGTCGTACGCTGGACGAACTGGTCGCCAACCTGCGCGAGGCCATCGGCCTGCACCTGGAGAGTGAAGACCCGGCCGAGTCCGGACTGTCGCCGACGCCCCGGTTGTCGGTGACCTACGATTTCTCGCCGTTCGGCCAGTGACGCCACGTCTTCGGCGTCTCTCGGCGAAGCAGGTGGTGCGCCTGCTGCAGGGGATGGGCTTCACCGTCGACCGCACACGGGGGAGTCATGCCAGGCTCGTTCGAGTCGCGCCGACCGGCGCCCGGCAGGTCGTGACGGCGCCGATGCACCGAGAGCTTGCGCTCGGCACCGTGCGTGCCATCTACCGGCGCGTCGCGCGGTTCGTTCCGGAGGCCGTAGTCAAGGCAGCGTTCTTTACGGACTGAGGCCGCGCGGTCCGGACTGTTGCCGGCCTGGAGGCCGGCCCACCAGGGCCGGCGCACCTGTGCGAAGGCCCTATGCGTCCTGGGTGGCGAGGTTGGCGGGGGCGCTGCCATCTGTGGGATCACGAGGCTGACGCAGCATGCGCAGCCCGTTGAACGTGACGAGAAGCGAAGCACCCATGTCGGCGGCGATGGCCATCCACAACGTGGCGGCGCCGAAGGCCATGACGATGAGGAACAGCGCCTTGGCTCCGAGGGCCAGCGCGATGTTCTCGATGATGCGCGTTCGAGCGCGCCGGGCGTGATCGACCAGGAACGGCAGGAGCCGGAGGTCGGGACGCATCAGCACGATGTCGGCCGATTCCACCGCGAGGTCGGTCGCGTTGTTGCCCAGGGCAATGCCGACGGATGAAGCGACGAGGGCGGGGCTGTCGTTGATGCCGTCGCCCGCCATCGCGGTGACGCCGTGGCGGGCGCGCAGATCGGCAATTGCGGCGGCCTTGTCTTCCGGGAGCAGCTCGGCCCGCACGTCCGACAGCCCGACGCGCGCGGCGACGCTGTTCGCCGTAACCTGGTTGTCGCCGGTCAGCAACACGGGGCGGATGCCCTGTGCATCCAGACGCGACACCGCCTGTGACGCTTCGGGGCGAACGGGGTCCGATAGCGTCACGACGGCCCAGGGTTCCGCGCCGACGCCGCAGATGACGACGGTTCGGTCGGCGTCGGGCAACTCGGCCAACTCGCGCGGCAACTCGTTGCGCCCCAGCTTCTCGCGGGCAAAACGGGCGCTGCCGACCCAGAAGTCCTCCCCGTCCACCGTCGCCTCGGCGCCGCGCCCCTCGACCGCCGTGAAGTTCGTCAGATCGGGCGCTTCTACGGCGTGGTCGCGCGCGTAACGCACGATGGCGCGGGAGAGCGGATGTTCACTCCGCAGCTCGATCGCCAGCAGGCGCGACAGCACGTCGCTTTCCGATCGCCCGCCGACCGGCCGGAGTTCCCGCACTTCCGGTTCGCCCTCGGTGATCACGCCGGTCTTGTCGAATGCGAAGGCGCGTACGCGCGCGAGCGATTCAAGATGAACGCCTCCCTTGATCAGTACGCCGCGCCGTGCCGCCGCGGCGAGGCCGGCGGCAATGGTCACCGGGGTTGAGATCGCCAGTCCGCACGGGCAGGAGATCAGCAGGATGAGCATCGCCTGGTAGAACCAGAAATCCCACGCCCCGCCGAACAGAAGCGGGGGAACGGCGCCGACCGCTGCCGCCACGACGAACATCAGCGGCGTGTAGTGGCGCGCGAAGGTGTCGATGAAGCGCTCCGACTGCGCGCGGTGATGGTGGCTCTCGCCCACCATCCGGATGATCCGGGCGAGGGTCGTGTCGGAGGCGGCCCGCGTCGTCCGCAACTCAAGCACGCCATGTCCATTGACGGTGCCGGCGAATACCGTATCGTCAGCCGTTTTCCAGGCAGGCGCAGACTCGCCGGTTACCAGCGCCTGGTCGACGTAGGAACTGCCGGCGATCACCACACCGTCACAGGGAACGCGTTCACCCGGCCGCACCCGCACGTGTGCGCCGACTGCCACGCGGTCGACGGTTACGCGGTGTTCATGATCCCCGTGGATCACGGATGCCATCGCCGGCGAGATCCGGATGAGCGAGCCGATGGCCTTCCGCGCCCGCAAGGCGTTCCAGTTCTCGATCAGGCCGGACAATCCGTAGAGGAAGGCGAGGGTTCCGGCCTCCGCCCATTCCCCCAGCGTGACCGCGCCCACGACCGACACGAGGACCAGGGCGTTCATGTCGGGCCGGAGGCGCGCGAGCGAACGGAGCGCGGCAGGTGCGGAGTGGAACAACCCTCCCGCGATTGCGGTGACGAAGAGCACGAGGACGATTGGTTCAAGACCGGCGCCGCCAAGATCGTGGGCGGTGAACGGCGCCGTCAGTTGCCCCATCTCGATGCCGTGCCACGCGAGGGCGCCGGCGAGGGCCGCACCACTCGTGCCGACGAGGAGGTGCCGCTCGTGCTGTTCCCAGAACGAGGCGGTCGGCGGCGCGGCGGACTCATCCGCGGCCGGCGTCCAGGGCTGCGCCTTCATGCCGAGTCGCGCCACTGCCGCGGTCACGTCGTCCGGTCCGCACTGCGATCGGTCGACATCCACCGTCATCCGCCCCTCGATGACGTGGAACGAGATGTCACAGATTCCGGCGCAGCCCGCCAGCTCGCGCCGGATCAGCGTCGCCTCCTTGGTGCAGTCGAGTCCCTCGACCTGGAAGTCGAGTTGCTCGGTCGTGGCGCCGTCCACCGGCCTGGCCAATGTCGTCATCGCCTACTTCACCTTAACCGATGCGGCTCCAGGAAACCCCGGCCTGTAGACTGTGCCGATGCAGCCTCGTCCGGCGCATCGAACCACCGGTTCCGTCGCGCTTGCCCTCGTCGCCGCACCGCTCGCGGCGGCGCTGGCCGTTGCGGGCGGCGCCGCGCCCGGAGCGCAGGAGCCCGAACCGCTCCCGCTGACCGTCATGACGTTCAACATCCGAACCTCGCTCAACAGCGCGGAAGATGGCGAGAACGGCTGGCCGCACCGCCGCGCGCTGGTGGCCGACACGATTGCGCGGGTCGCGCCGGAGGTGGCCGGCCTGCAAGAAGCGCTCGCCGATCAGCTCGAGTACCTTTCCGCGAAGCTGCCCGACTACCGCTGGCTCGGCGTCGACCGTGGCCTCAACGGCGGCGAGGGCCTGAGCGAGCATGTTCCGATTTTCTACCGGTACCGCGAGCTGCTCCCTGTCGAGTCGGGCACGTTCTGGCTCTCGCCGACGCCTGCCGGGCCGACCGGCACCGGCTTCCGGCGCCGCGTCTCACGCATCGTCACCTGGGCGCACTTTCATCACGTTGGCGCGGACCGCCGTTTCTACGTCTACAACACGCATCTGACGCTCCGGCGGGGAGAGCGGCAGGTGAACTCCGCCACGATGATCGCCGAGCGGATCGCCGGACTGCCCGCAGGCGCACCCGTCCTCGCCATCGGTGACTTCAACTCGACGGCGGAGCATAGCGACACCTGGCGCGCGGCGACGGCCACCGGTCTGCGCGACGCCTGGCTCCTCGCGGATCGCCGGATCGGCCCGGCCCGGACGTCGAGCGACTTCCGTCCGCCGGAGCAGGCGAACGAAGGCCGGATCGACTGGATCCTCGTGGGCGGCCCGATAGGGGTCCGCTCGGTCGAGACCGTCATCGATCACGACAACGCGCGGTACCCCTCGGACCACTACCCGGTCGTCGCGCGCGTCCTCCTGCACTGACGTGCGCCCCGGGCCAGGGCGCCAGACACGCGCGGCAACTCGGGCAACGCCCGGCCGCGTCGTCCTTGCGGGCGCGCAAGCTCCTAGAAGAACCGCACCGAGTAGCCGACGCGCACGCCGCGGCCGATCTCGGGCGCGAGGTCCTTGATGAACGACGTATGGTTGCGGTACGTCGCGTTGGTCAGGTTGTAGCCGGTGACGCTCAGGATGTGCGCGGTGTGCTGGCGTGGCCAGACGTACGACGCGCGCAGGTTGACCACCGAGTAACCGTCGGTTTCCGTCTCGCCGTGGTAGAGCTGGTCCTGTGTCCCGGCGAACTCCAGCTCCGGACTGAACGTGAACCCGCCGACCGGCACGTCCAGGCTGAGGGTGCCCCGCAGCGGCGGGATCCGCGGTAGCGGCTCGTTGGTCGCGGTGAGCCGCGCGTTGACGTAGCCGAGGCCGAGCGTCACCCAGGCGCTCTCCGCCAGCCGGACGCTGCTCCGCGCGTCGAATCCCACGAACCGGCTGTCGCCCTGCGTGAAGTCGAGCACCATCAGGTTGTCCTCCACCTCGTCGGTCCGTTCGCCGAAGATGAAGTTGCTGATGTCGTACGTGTAGAAGTTCAGCTCGCTACGGACGCGATCCGACTGGTGGCGCAGGCTCAGGTCGAGGCCGAGCGTCGTCTCCGCGTCCAGATCCGGGTTGCCCACCTCGAAGGCGAGGTTCCCGACGTGCGGGCCGAAGTTGTACAGCTCCTCGAGCGCCGGCGCGCGGTGCGACTGGGTCACATTGGCGACGAACGCCGTGTCCGCGCCCAGGTCGGCGTGGAGGCCGATCGAGGCTGACGCACCGAGGAAGTCGCGATCCCGCGGATCGGGCGCCTCGAGATGGTGCTCTTCCTCGTCGTGATCGTCGTGATCGTCGTCGTGGTCATCGTCGTGATCGTCGTGGTCATCGTCGTGATCGTCGTCGTGATCGTGGTCGTGGTCGTCGTCGTCGTCGGCGTGGTCCTCGTCCTCGTCGTGGTCCTCGTCATGGTCCTCGTCGTGGTCGTGGTCGTCTTCCTCGTCATGGGCATGCCCGCCGGTCCGCTCCATGGTCCGGTAGTCGTTCTGTTCGACGCGTGCGCCGAACTGCAGCCGTACGCGCCCGAAGTTCAGCTCCTCGTAGGCGAAAGCCGCGAAGGACGTCTGATCGGTCTGCGGCGCGAGGGCCTCGGCGCCGACGGCTTCGAAGTCGCGAAGCTGCGCCCAGGCGCCGAACCTCCCTGCGAACCGTTCGGTCTGGCGCTGATCCACTTCGGCGCGAATGAGTGTGGTCCGGTTGGAGAAAGCCGTGCCGATGTTCTCGGTCCCCTCCTCGATCTCCAACTCGTCGTGTTCCCAGTCGATCATGCTCACGCTGAGCTTGAAGCCGTCGATGAGGTTGTTGTCCAGGTTGCGGGCTCCGATGTCGAACCGGCCGACGCGGCGCCGCGAGTCGAGATCGATCGCTACCTCATGGTCTTCTTCGTCGTGGTCGTCGTCATGATCGTCGTCATGGTCGTCGTCATGATCGTCGTCATGGTCGTCGTCATGATCGTCGTCATGGTCGTCGTCGTGGTCGTCGTCGTGGTCGTGGTCGTCCTCGTCCTCGTGGCCGTGCTCGTCCTCGTGGCCGTGCTCGTCCTCGTCATGGTGGCCGTGGAATTCACCCGCGAACGGGACGCCGAACCGACCATTCTCCATGGTGATGCCGGCGCTCGCGAAGAAGTTCCCACCGAAGTAGCCGACGCCCGCCCGGCCGTTCGTCAGTTCGGTGGCGGAATTCTCGACGGGTCCCTCGGGCGTCTGGTAATCGTCGGTCCGGCGCGTGCTGCCGCCGGCCCAGAACAGGACGTTTCCCTGCGTGTGTTGGGCGCTGGCGCTTGTGCCGAACTGGCTGTTCGCGCTGCCGGCGTCGGCGTTGAACTGGGCGCGCGTGCCGGAGAAGAGCGACTCGCGGTAGCTCTCGTGGGGTGTCACCACGTTAACCAGGCCGCCCACCGCGTTCGACCCGTAGAGCAGCGTGGCGGGGCCGCGGACGATCTCGATCCGCTCGGCGATGTTCGGGTCGATGGTGACGCCGTGGTCGCCGGACTGGCTGGAGAGGTCACCGGTCCGCACGCCGTCCTCCAGGATCAACACCCGGTCACCGTCGAAGCCGCGGATGATGGGACGGCTGGATCCGGGGCCGAAGCTTCGGCTGGCGATGCCCGGCTCCTTGCGCAGGGCGTCGCCCAGGCTGCCCTCCCCGAGGCCGACGATGTCGAACGAGTCGAGTGTCGTGACCGCGTTGAAGGCCTCGAACGTCGTCTCGGCGCCCGCAACCGATGCGGTGACGGTTACGTCCTCGTGGACGGGTGACAACTCCAGCGCGAAGTTAACCGTCGCCTCGCCCCCGGCCGGAACGCTCACCATCTGGCGCCCTGCCGTCAGGTGTTCGCGCTGCGCGAGCACCTCGTAGTCGCCCGGGGTCACGTTTTCGACCGTAAACCCCCCGTCTTCGTCGGTCAGTGCGAACGCGCCGGACCCCACCACCAGGATCACGGCACCGTGGACCGGATCGCCCGTACCCGACAACGTCACCGTGCCGCTTACCGTGCCGTTCTCCTGTGCGCCGGCGGGTGCGGCCATACCGGCCGTCATCAGAACGGCGGCCGCAACCGCCACAACCGTTTTCGATCTGGTCTTCATGCACTCCATGCTCTAGCTCCCTACACGCGAGCGACGGCTCGCATTCCTTCCCTGTCTGCGATGGCTGGCGGTGTGCTGCCGGACGCCCGAAGTCAGCGATCCGGCATCGCCACTGAATAGGAACGGGCGCACTCGCCGTATCGAAATCGGTTAGTGGCGAGGTCGCCGATCCAGGCCAGCCGAGGTGTGCAAGGCGCCTACGCGGGCGGCGCGCGGGCGGGAAGGCGAGAGATGTGGCCGGAGGCGACCCATCCGGTGGGTGGAGCGTGGACGAGCAGTTCCGGAGTGTCCACCGGGACGATCTGGATTGATACGGCCAGGTCGGCGGCCGGCTGGTGCCGGAGCTGGCAGACCGCGCAATCCGGATCGCCGGCGTGCTCCTCGTGCCAGATGGGCGCGCCGGAAGTGGCACCGAGCAGCGCGATCGCCAGGGCGGCGACCAGAACGCGCCAGTCAGGGCCGCGGCGTGCAAGCCCTCTGTGCATGAATCCCCCTGCGGCCATCAAAGCCCTTGACGGTAGCAGAAGCCCGCAGGTGCGGACAAGCAACGGGGCTGCGAAGGCAGATGCCGTGCAGGTAACTGTGTTCGTGGAGACTTGCGAGGGCGCTGCCTCCCGGCCTCAGCCGGAGAGGTCGACGCCGACGGGGCAGTGATCCGATCCGGTCACGTGCGGCCAGATGAACGCTCCGGTCACCCGCCGGGCCGCGGCAGGGGAGGCAAGCACGTAGTCGATGCGCCACCCGATGTTTCGGTCACGGGCGCCGCCCCACTGCCGCCACCACGTGTAGTGGCCCGTCTCGCCGGGATGCCGCGCGCGGAACGTGTCCTCCCAGCCCGCGTCGATCCAGCGCGTAAGCTCCGCACGCTCCTCCGGCAGGAAGCCGCTGGTCTTCGTGTTGGCCTTGGGCCGGGCGAGGTCGACCGGCTCCCGGGCCGTGTTGTAGTCGCCGATCACGAGCACCGGTCCGCGCCGGCGCAGGGTCTGCAGCCGGGCGAAGAGCTCCGTGTAGAAGTCGAGCTTGTAGGGCACGCGGCTGTTGTCCCGGTCCCGCCCGCTTCCCTTGGGAAAGTAGACGGATGCCACCGCGAGGCGCCCGAAGCGGGCTATGACCAGGCGCCCCTCTGCATCGAAGCGTGGCTCGCCCAAGACGGTCTCGACGCGGTCCGCCGGCTCGCGCGAGTAGATGGCGACGCCGCTGTAGCCTGGGCGCTCCGCCGGCGAGAACACCGCGTGCCAACCGATCGGTGCGCGCACTTCCGGATCCAGTTGATGCTCGAAAGCGCGGACCTCCTGGAGGCCGACGATGTCGGCATCGGCGGTGGCGAGGAATCGGAGGAAACCCTTCCTGGCGCAGGCGCGGAGGCCGTTGACGTTCCAGCTAACGACGCGCACGGCGGAGGATGTTACTCGTCCCTCAGGAGAGCGCGCCGATCGACTGGGCGTGCCGTACCGCATTGGCCCGTCTGCTGGTGCCTGATTTGCGATAGATGCTCTTCAGATGGTAGCGGACGCCCTCGTGGGTGATTTCGAGCCGACCCGCTATCTCCTTGTTGCGCAGACCGCGAGCCGCGAGCGCCAGCACCTCCAGCTCACGCGACGAAAACAAAGGGATGTCCGTATCCCGCCGGGCTACCTGGACCAGCAGCGACTCGGCTGCCGGCCGGAGATGGTCGTTGCCGTCCGTGTCGAGTAGGCCTTGCAGGACGACGGCGCTGACCTCACGCGCGCGCACGAGCGGTCTCGTGTAGTCGACGCCGTGGGCTGCATGGATGAACCTGACCAGGTGTTCGAGCGCGCGATCGCGCCGGCCCGCGCTGTGGGCGACAGACATCGATAGCGCCAGACCCCGCAGGAGCGTCCGGATGAGACCGCGGTTCCCGGCAACACGGCACAGACTAGCCGCGAGGCCGTCGGCGGCGTCGAACTCGCCCTGCGCCTCCAGAAGGCGGATCCGTGCGCACGACAGGGCTTCCATCGTTCGCCACGACTGCTGCTTCAGGTCGCACAGTTCGGCGGCCTCGCACGGCAACTCGTGGTCGCGCCAGATCGCTCCGGCCTGCTCCGACTGCCCCGCCTGCGTCAGGTAGTCTGCCAGCAGCGCCGAGACGGTGTTCAACAGGCTCTTGTTGCCCGTCGGCCTCACATTGTCGACCGACCGCGTCAGGAGCTGGATGACCGCCGTCCCGCCGTAGTGCTCGAACATCAACTCGGCGCTCACCGCGACGTTCGTCGAGTAGCTATCGGCCCAGACGCCCTGCGCCTGCGTCAGACGCTCCAGAGTCTTGCGTCGGATCCCCCTTACATGGTTGCGCTCGAGATCGAGTTCGAGAGTCAGCGCGTTGGTGCCGGCGGCGAGCCAGGCATCGGCAGGGAAAAACTTTCTGGCGGCCCGCCGGACGTTCTGGTATTTCTCGGCCGCCTCCTGCACGCGCCCTTGCGCCATTGCCGCCGTCCCCAGGCAGGCATCCAGGATGATCCCGGCGAAACGTTCATCCTTCCCGACGCGTGCTTGCGCGTGCAGGCCGTGCCGCGCGCCATCCTCGAAGCTCGCGCGTTCGCAGCAGGCAATGCAGAGCATCGTGTGTCTGGCGACGGCAAGGATCCGGCCCTGTTCATCACCGGCCGCCGGTTCTCCCGCCGGGAGCCGCGATTCGAGCCGCTGAGGCAAGAGCCCATCGATGCCACCCCTCAGAAAGGCCTGAGTGAACCCCGCGTCGATGGCCAGCGCATCGGCGTTTCCGCCATCCCGGTCCCGCGCAAAGCCGTCGGTCCGTTGCGAGACCGTCTGGAACAGCGTCTCCGCCTCATCCGACTTCTGCGACAGACGGAGAACGATGCAGCGGAGGAGATCGAGCCGCGGATACCGAGCCGTAACTTCCGGGGTCAGGAACCGACCCGCGGAGAACGACCGCGCGGTTCCCCCGCGTAGCCACAATTGGAATGGTCCGAACCGCTCGACGATCTCGGCGAGCAGATCGTTGTCGCCCGCCGCTCGGGCGTGACGCGACGACTCCGTCAATTGGTCCCGGCGAACGAGTTCCAGTGCGATCTTCCTGTGGAGGGAACGCTTGCGTGCCGGGTTTACGCCGGAGAGCTCATCGAGGCAGTACTCCCTGAGCAGGGGATGCAGGCGCTTTTCTGCATGGTCGCCCTTGCTCGGCAGCAGCAGGCCGTCGAGCGCCGGCAGTGCGGAAACCACCGCGCGGGCATCGTCCGATCCCAGGACGGCATCCACGAGGCTCGCGTCGATCCAGTCGAAGACCGCGAGATCGAACAGGCAGGACCGTTCCTTGTCAGATAAGTCGCGCAGCATGTGGAAACCGATGTAGTTCTTCGTGAGCTGCGTCGTTTCTCCGCCAGTTTGTCCTGCGACGGCACCGCCCATGTTGCGATGGACCATCAGCGCAAACGGCCAACCGGCCGTGCGTTCCTCGATCTGGGCCAGTTCCTTTCTGGATAGTGTCCGGCCCAGGAACCGGGCTATGTCGGCCTTTTGGACCCGGAACGATTCCGGGCCGAGTATGGTCGCCCCACCGCTCAGGAGGTGCGTTCCGACGTTGAATCCCGGATTGGACCGAAACGCCATGACGAGGTGCAGATTGGGTGGCGCGCGCTGCAACAGCAGGTCAACCAGCCGGACCGTGCACTTCGGCAAGCGGTCGACTTCGTCGAGCACAAGCAGGCACGGGGCGGCATGCCGTTCAATGGCGCCGGCCAGCGTGCCTATCTGTTCTACTGCTGGCGCCGCGGACCACGCATCGTGCGACACGGACAGATCCAGTCCCGCCTGCTCCAACGCAAGGGCCAGATAGCCGCCGAAGAGACTCGGCGTATCTTCGTCGTCCAATGAGATCCAGGCGACGACTGCTCCCTCCTGCTTCCGCGCACGAGCGATGTCCGCCATGACGGTCGTCTTGCCGAATCCGGCGGGCGCCTGCAGCACCGTAACCCGCCGTTCCAGCATGTCCTCGAGGCGCTGCAATAGTGCGGGACGGCTCACGTAGCCGGACGGCAATTCCGGCGGCAGCACCTTTGCCTTGAGCAGCCCGGACGCATTGATACTCGACTTCGACATCTCAGCAGTCGCCGGAGTCCAGCGCTCCGGCTGGGCGGTGAATCAGCCGCTGTGGTCAGACCTGAACACCGGGTGCTACCCAGACTGGGGGGATCAGTACTATCCAACTGGAGGGGGATCTGTCCCTACCCAAGTTGGTAGGGAGAGGCGGAAGCGCGCTACCCGGACTGACCCCGAACGACGACCGGGCCGCGGTTACGCGACCTCGGCGACCGACAACACCAGCCGTACCAAATCCACTTGCCCGGAGATGGACTTCTTCTGGTAGATCTGCTTCAGATGCCAATGAACGGCGTTGGTCGTGAGCCCTGCGACCTCGGCGATCTCGCGCACGCTCTTGCCCTCCGCCAGCCACACCGCCACCTGACTCTCCCTTGGCGTCAGGCCAAGAGTCGTGGCTACCAGGTCGGGTGCGACACGTTGCCGGCGCCCCGGCTCGACGACCAGTACAAGCGCGACAACGTGCCGCGCCCCATAGTCCGGTTGCGGGGCGCGCACGGGCTTGGCGTGCACGGCGAAGGGGTGTGACGCCGACGAGCGGCGGAGCAGCATCGACCCGCTGAGCGGGATGGTTGCCGAGGTCGGCAACGCCTGGGCCAATAGCCTTTCGAGGCGGATCTGATCCGCCGGCGTACTGGCACGCAGCGCTCCATCCCGGTCCGACAAACCGTCGGCCCTCCGCAGGATGCCGCGGGCACGGTCATTCACCTCCAGGATCTTCCCGTGCCGATCCAGGTGGACGATGCCTACCCGAGTGTTCTCAAGGAGGCTGGTCGCCGTCGCGTTCCGCGCTTCCGTCCGGACCAGCGCTTGCCGCACGCGGACGAATTGCCGAATCTGCGGCAGAATTCTCGCGATCATCTTGAGCTGCGGAGATCCCCAGTCACTTCCGGCAACGGGATCGCCAAGGTTCATCGCGATGTCGGACCCATCCGGCCCGTCCATACGTACCGCCAGGCTATTCTGGTGCCCCGCCCGCAGTAAGGCATCGTTGTAGACAGGCGAAGTTTTCAGCTCCTCGGGCGTGTACTGGTCGTTGACGTGCACCAGCCTGCTGTCAGGCAGTTGCCGTATTCGCGGCACGCGTTCATCGATGGGATGGTAGGTAGTGAGGTATTCGCGCTCGAGGTCGTGGCGGCGTTCTCCTCGCTGGTAGAGTCCGACGAACTGCACACGCCGGTCGTCCCTCGGGCCTTCGCCGACCATCATCGTATTGCCCGTCAGGCCGCAGGCCTCGTCAATCAGGGCCGATGTGACAGGCCAGTTCGTATCGTCGAGCATGGAATCATGCAACGACAACACGAAGCGCTCGAACGCGTTCTGGTCGGCCATGTCAAGTCCCGAGGTTGTCTGGATCCTCGCGACAACTGCACTGGCCGCCGAGCCGGTTAGTCAAGGCGCCTCCCCTTAACCGGAAACAGACTACCCCTTTATTAACCGACGGTTAGTGACAGGGGCACCGGTAGGTTGGAAGTTATTGGAGGTAGTATTCAATGCGCTCCGACCACCCGTCGTGGCGCCGGGCGCTCACTGGGGGCGTGGAGCTGCTAACCGATCGCTGAGTCTCGCAGCGGTGGCACGCGGCATCGCGGCGGCGTCTCGGCGTTTCCCTCAGGAGAGCGAGCCGATCGCCTGGGCGCGGCTGACCGCTTCGGCCCGTTTGTTGATGCCTGTCTTCCGGTAGATGTTCTTCAAGTGGTAGCGGACGCCCTCTTCGGTGATTTCGAGAAGCTCCGCTATCTCCTTGTTGCGCAAGCCGCGAGCCACGTGCGTCAGGATCTCCCGCTCACGCGGCGAGAAGCACGGGCTGCCCGTCTCCGGCCCGACTACCTGGGCCAGTAACGACTCGGCCGCCGGCCGCAGGTCGTCGTCGCAGTCCGTGTCGAGAAGCCGTTGCAGGACGAGCCGGCTCACCTCACGCTGGCGCACCAGCGGCCTCGTGTAGTCGACGCCACGCGTGGCGCGGATAAACCCGACCAGACGTTCCAGCGCGCGATCGGGTTGACCTGCGCGGTGGGCGACCGACATCGACAACGCAATGCCCCGGAGCAGCGTGCGGACCAGGCCGCGATCCCCCGCAACACGGCCCAGGTTGTGCGCGAGCTCGCTGGCGGCGTCGAACTCGCCCTGCGCCTCCAACAGCCGGATTCGTGCGCACGACAGGGCTTCCATCGTTCGCCATGACTGCCGCTCCAGGTCGAGCAGTTCGGCGGCGTCGCACGGCAACGCGTGGTCGCGCCATACCGCTCCGGCCTGCTCCGACTGGCCCGCCTGCGTCAGGTAGTCCGCCAGCAGTGCCGAGATAGTGTTCAACAGGCTCCGGTTGCGCGTCGCCCGAACGCGGTCAACCGACCTTGTCAGGAGCTGGATGGCCTCTGCCTCACCGCACTGCTCGAACAGCAACTCGGCGCTCACCGCTACGCTCGTCGAATAGCCATCGGCCCAAACGCCCTGCGACTGCGTGAGGCGCTCCAGAGTCTTGCGCCGGACCGCCCTCACGCGGTTCCGTTCGAGATCGAGTTCAATAGTCAGTGCGTTGCTGATGGCGCTGATCCAGGGATCGGCCGGGAAGAACTTCCTGGTGGCCCGCCGGATGTCCCGGTATTTTTCAACGGCCTCCTGCACGCGCCCCTGCGCCATTGCTGCCATCCCGAGGCAGGCGTCCAGAACGATCCGGAAGAAACACCCATCCTTCCGGAAGTGCGCCTGCGCCCGCAGGCCGTGCCGCGCGCTCTCCTCGAAGCTCGCATGTTCGTAGCACGCAATGCAGAGCATGGTGTGCCGGGCGCAGGCGAGGGCCCGACCCTCTTCATCACCGGGCAGCGGATCTCCTGCCGGAAACCGTGATTCGAGTTCGTGAGGCAGGAGCCGATCGGCGCCACCCCTCAGGACGGCTCGCGTGAACATCGCGTCGACGGCCAGCGCTTCCGCGTTGCCGCCATCCCGGTCTCGCGTGAACCCGTCGGTCCGTTGCGAGATCGTCTGGAACAGCGTCTCTGCCTCATCCCACTTCAGCGACAGGCAGAGAACAATGCAGCGGAGGAGATCGAGCCGCGGATACCGGGCGGTAGTTTCCCGGGTCAGGAACCGCCCCGCGGAGGCCAATCGCGCCGTTCCCTCGTGTAGCCACAACTGGAACGGCCCGGACCGCTCGATGAGCTCGCCCAGAAGATCGTTGTCGGCCGCCGCGCCGGCGTGCCGCCACAACGCCGTCAGTTGTCCTCCTCGGCGAACGAGTTCCCGTGCGATCTTCGTGTGGAGGGAACGCTTGCGTGCCGGATTCGCGACGGAGAGTGCATCGAGACAGTACTCCCTGAGCAGGGGATGCAGACGCTTCGCTGCATCGTCTCCCTTACCCGGCAGCAGCAGGCCGTCGAGCGCCGGCAGTGCGGTCAACAGCATGCGGGCATCGTTCGATCCCAGCACGGCATCCACGAGGCTCCCGTCGATGCAGTCGAAGACCGCGAGATCGAAAAGGCAGGCCTGTTCCTTGTCCGATAAGTCGCGCAGCACGTGGAGGCCGATGTAGTTCCTGGTGAGCTCCGCCGCTTCTCTACCAGCTTGTTCCGCATCGGCGCCCCCCACGCTGCGATAGACCATCAGCGCAAAGGGCCAGCCGGCCGTGCGTTCTTCGATCTCGGCCCGTTCTTTCCGCGACAGTTCCCGGCCCAGGAACCGGTCTATGTCGGCCCTTTGAACGCGGAACGATTCCGTGCCCAGCACGATCGCTCCACCGCTCAGGAGGTGTGTTCCGACGTTGACTCCCGGGTTGGATCGAAACGCCATGACGACGTGCAGATTGCTCGGCGCGTGTTCCAGCAGCAGGTCGACCAGCCGGACCGTACGCCGTGGCAGGCGGTCGACTTCGTCGAGCACCAGCAGGCACGGCGCGGCATGCTGTTCAATGGCGCCGGCCAGCGTGCCCAGTTGCTGTAACGCTGGCCACGCGGACCGCGTAACGGGCGACCCGGACAGACCGAGATCCAGTCCCGCCCGCTCCAGCGCAAGGGCCAGATAGCTGCCGAAGAGATTCGGCGTATCCTCGACGTCCAGGGAGATCCAGGCGACGACCATTCCGTCTCGCTTCCGCGCACGAACGACGTCCGCCATGACGGTTGTCTTGCCGAATCCGGCGGGCGCCTGCAGCACGGTCACCCTGCGTTCCATGGTGTGCTCCAGGCGCTGCAGCAGTGCTGGGCGGCTAACGTATCTGGATGGCAACTCCGGCGGCAGCACCTTTGCCTTGAGCAGCCCGGACGCATTGGCAGTCGACTTCGACATCTCAGTTTGTCCATGCCCTATATACACGCTGCTCATGACTGTTCGATGTACATTTAGGGTCTTTTTAATGAACTTTTCTGGCTGGGCCGCGCGCCGGGAGCCGTGGCCTGCGGGACCGCGATGGTGTGGGGCGTCCGCGTCCGCTTTTCACAAGCGGGGGCAGGGGCGGATCCGGGGCCGGGCCGCGGAAATGCGGCGGTTGTTGGAGGGGGCGTAGGGTGCCGGCCTGGAGGCCGGCGCACCGGACGCCGTGCCGGCTGGCGCCCCGGACGCCGTGCCGGCTGGCGCACCGACCGGGGTACCGGCCGGCGCACCCGGCGCTCTAGCCTTCCTTCTCCTCGTACTGCTCGCGCAGCTTCGCGACGATGGACGGGTCGGCCAGCGTCGTGACGTCGCCCAGCGCCTTGCCGGCCGCGATGTCGCGGAGCAGACGGCGCATGATCTTGCCGGAGCGCGTCTTCGGCAGGTCGACGGTCCAGAGGATCTCGTCCGGCTTGGCGATGGCGCCGATCTTCGTGGCGACGTGCTGGCGGAGTTCCTCCACCTTCTCGTCCGAGGACTGGACTCCCTCCTTGAGGGTGACGAAGGCGCAGATCCCCTGCCCCTTGATCTCGTGCTCCTTGCCGACGACCGCCGCTTCGGCCACCTCCTGGTGGTCGACGAGGGCGCTCTCGACCTCCATCGTGCCGACCCGGTGGCCGGCGACGTTGAGGACGTCATCAACGCGGCCGAGCAGCCAGAAGTAGCCGTCGTCGTCCACCTTGGCCCCGTCGCCGGTGACGTAGGTGGCGTGGCCCCAGCGGCCCCAGTAGGTGGCGACGTAGCGGTCGTGATCGCCGTAGATCGTCCGGAGCATCGATGGCCAGGGGCGCGTCTGCACCAGGTAGCCGCCGCCCACCTTCACCTCCTCGCCGGCCTCGGTCACCACCGCCGGCCGCAGGCCCGGGAACGGCCGCGAGGCGGAGCCCGGCTTGAGCGTCGTCAGACCCGGCAGCGGCGTGATCAGGATGCTGCCGGTCTCGGTCTGCCACCAGGTGTCGACGATCGGGCAACGACCGCCGCCGACATGCGTGTGGTACCACATCCATGCCTCGGGGTTGATCGGCTCGCCCACGGATCCGATCAGCCGCAGCGTGCTGAGGTCGTGCTTCGTGACATGTTCCGGGCCCCACTTCATGAAGGCGCGGATGGCGGTGGGCGCCGTGTAGAAGATGGTCACCTTGTGGCGCTCGATCATGTCCCAGAAACGGTCGCGGCCCGGCGTGTCGGGGGCGCCCTCGTACATGACGCAGGTGGCGCCGTTGGCGAGCGGGCCGTACACGAGGTAGCTGTGTCCGGTCACCCAGCCGATGTCAGCGCTGCACCAGTAGATGTCGTCTTCCTTCAGGTCGAAGACCCACTTCGTCGTGATGTAGGTCCCGGTGAGGTAGCCGCCCGTCGTGTGCGCAATCCCCTTCGGCTTGCCGGTGGTGCCTGAGGTGTAGAGCGTGAACAGCAGGTCCTCGGCGTCGTTCTCGCGCGCCTCGCAGGTCTCCGGCACCTGCGCCATCAGTTCGTGGTACCAGTGGTCGCGGCCCGCCACCACCTGGAACGGCGTCTCGAGCCCCTCGCGCTTGATCAGGAGCACCGCGTCGACGCTCGGCGCCCCGTCGAGCGCCGCGTCCGAGATTTCCTTGAGCGGAACGACGCCCCCGCGCCGGAACCCGCCGTCGGCGGTGACGAGCAGCTTCGCCTGCATGTCGTTGATCCGGTCGCGAAGCGATTCGGCGGAGAATCCGCCGAAGACGACGCTGTGCACGGCGCCAATCCGCGCGCAAGCGAGCATGACGATCGGCAACTCGGGGATCATCGGCAGGTACACCGCCACCCGATCGCCGTGGCCGACGCCGAGCCGCTTCAGCACGTTCGCGCACTTCTGCACTTCGACGTGCAGCTCGCCGTAGGTGAGCGTCTTCTGATCACCGGGCTCGCCTTCCCAGACGATCGCCCGCTTGTCGCGGCGGCTGCCCAGCGCGTGCCGGTCGACGCAGTTGACGCTGGCGTTGATCTTTCCCCCGACGAACCACTTGGCGTCGGGCGGCTGCCAGTCGAGGATGGTGTCCCACGGCCGGCTCCACTCCAGCTCGCTCGCGATCCCGGCCCAGAACCCCTCCGGGTCGGCTTCCGCCTTGGCGTAGATGTCCGGGTCGTTCATGTTCGCGTTCTTCGCGAACTCCTCGGGAGGCGCGAAGACGCGGTCCTCGGTCAGCAGTGCATCGAATCCGGCGGAAGTCTCGTCAGCCACAGTCTCCTCCTCGTCCGTCTGGTGTGCCGTTCAAAGCGGTTCGGTCCAATCCCGGGCCGCCGCCCTCGCTGGTCGCCACGGCCCTACAGTCGTTTGGTGGCGATCAGCAGATTGTGCAACGTCCCGTCTGCCGTCATCACGTAGTCCCACAGCACCGCTTCGCGCCGGAAGCCAAGCTGCCGGAAAAAGGCCTGCGCCGCCTCCTGATCGAGCGTCATCCGGGCGGTCAGCATCGTAAGGCGCATCTGGCGCGCGATCCACTCGATCTCCTCGGCCAGCAGGCGCGCCAGTCCCCGCCGCCGCGCCACGGGCGCCACCTGCAGCCGCACTTCGCCGATGTGGCGCGTCCAGCTCGTCCGGCTGTGGAGCAGGCTCACCTCGCCAACCACCCGTTCGCCGTCGAGGGCCAGCACCGTGAAGGTGCGGCCCGTCTCGACGTAGTGCGCCCAGCGCTGCACGGCTTCCGGCTCGGTGATGTTCACCCGGAGGTACATCAGCTCCTCGGGGGCGAGGCTGCGCGCGAAGGCGACGACCGCGTCGACATCGTCCGGGCTCATCAGTCGGACGGTCACCTCGCCTCCGTCGGCCAGCGTGACCGGGCGGGGGTAACGGGCCGGGATTGCGTCGGCGCCGGGTGCGGCTGGTTCCATCTGCTTCGACCTCTGCCGGTCCTACCGGCCGTACTTCGCCTTTGCCTCCTGGCGCCGCGCGTGCAGGATGGGTTCCGTATAGCCGCTCGGCTGCTCGCGGCCCTTGAAGATCAGGTCGCAGGCGGCCTGGAAGGCGACGCTGTCTTCCACGTTGGGCGCCATCGGCCGGTAATTCGGGTCGCCGGCGTTCTGGCCGTCGACCACCGCGGCCATCCGCCCCAGCGTCTCGCGCACCTGCTCCTCGGTGCAGATGCCGTGGTGAAGCCAGTTGCAGATGTGCTGGCTCGAGATCCGCAGCGTCGCGCGGTCTTCCATCAAGCCGATGTTGTTGATGTCGGGCACCTTCGAGCAGCCGATCCCCTGTTCGACCCACCGGACGACATAGCCGAGGATGCCCTGCGCGTTGTTGTCGAGCTCCTGCTGAATCTCTTCCGGCGACCAGTCGGGATTCTCTTCGCGCGGGATCGTGAGGATCTTGTCGAGGTCGGCGCGCGGGCGCGACCGGAGCTCCTCCTGGCGCGCCGTGACGTCCACTTCGTGGTAGTGCGTCGCGTGCAACGTCGCGGCGGTGGGGGAGGGAACCCACGCGGTGTTCGCGCCCTGCCGGGGATGGCCGATCTTCTGCTTCACCATCTCGGCCATCAGGTCCGGCATCGCCCACATTCCCTTGCCGATCTGCGCGTGGCCGGGCAGTCCGGTTTCCAGTCCGATGTCGACGTTCCAGTCCTCGTAGGTGACCATCCAGTCGGCGGTTTTCATCTCCTTTTTGCGGATCATCGGCCCCGATTCCATCGCCGTGTGCATCTCGTCGCCGGTCCGGTCGAGGAATCCGGTATTGATAAAGAAAACCCGGTCGGCGGCGGCGCGGACGCACTCCTTCAGATTGACCGTGGTCCGCCGCTCCTCGTCCATGATCCCGATCTTGATCGTGTGGCGGTCCAGCCCGAGGATGTCCTCCACCTGGGCGAGCGTCCGATCGCAGAAGGCGACTTCCTCCGGGCCGTGCATCTTGGGCTTCACGATGTAGATGGAGCCGGCGCGGCTGTTCTTGCCGCTCTTGACGTCGTGGGCGGCGATCAGCGACGAGATCACCGCGTCGAGCACGCCCTCCGGCGCCTCGTTGCCGTCCTTGTCGAGGATGGCCGGATTGGTCATCAGGTGGCCGACGTTCCGGATCAGCATCAGGCTGATGCCGGGCAGGGTGACGGCGGAACCGTCGGGCGCCGTGTAGCCGCGCGGCGCGTTCATCGTCCGGTCGACGGTCTGGCCGCCCTTGTCGAAACTCGCCGTCAGCGTTCCCTTCATCAGCCCGAGCCAGTTCCGGTAGGCGTGCACCTTGTCCTCGGCGTCGACGCACGCGACCGAATCCTCCAGATCCATGATGGTTGTCGTCGCCGCTTCCAGGATGATGTCGCGCACGCCGGCGTCGTCCGCCTTGCCGACCGGGTGATTGCGGTCGATCCGAATCTCGATGTGCAGGCCGTGGTTGAGAAGGAGGACGGCGGAGGGGCTGGTCGGCTCGCCACGGTGGCCGGCGAACTGCGATGCGTCGGCGAGGCACTGGGTGGAGCCGTCCTTCAGGGTGACGGCGAGGGCGCCGCCCGACACCCAGTACGTCGTCGCGTCCGCATGGCTGCCCGCCGTGAGGGGCGCCACGCGGTCGAGGAAGTCGCGCGCCCACGCGATGACGCGGTCGCCCCGGACCGGGTTGTACTCGGCGGTGCGTTCGCAGCCGTCGTCCTCGGGGATCGTGTCGGTGCCGTAGAGCGCGTCATACAGGCTGCCCCAGCGCGCGTTCGCGGCGTTGAGGGCGTAGCGCGCGTTGGTGACGGGGACGACGAGCTGCGGGCCGGCCACCGTCGAGATCTCCGGGTCCACGTTCGCCGTCCGGGCCGAGAAGTCGTCTCCCTCCGGCACCAGGTAGCCGATTTCGCGCAGGACGTTCTTGTATTCCTCCAGGTCGATCGGCTCGTCGCGGTTCTCGCTGTACCAGGCGTCGATCCGCCGCTGCAGTTCTTCGCGCTTCTCGAGCAGCTGACGGTTGCGCGGCGCGAGGTCGTGAACGAGCTGATCGAAGCCGGCCCAGAACTCCTCCGAGGAGATGCCGGTCCCCGGCAGCGCCTCGTCGTTGATGAAGTCGTACAGTTCCTGGTCGACCTGAAGTCCGCCCGCCGCAATCCGGTCCGCCATTCCTGCCCCCTGCTTCGTGACTCATGGGCGGACATCGCGTCCGCGCCGGCAGGAGATTCTACTCTGGGGAAGTGGAATCGGTCCGCTACTCGTCGCGCCCAAGGCTCACAAGGGTATCGATGGTCGCCCCGAGTGCCGTCGTCCCCCTCCATTGCGGCCAGACGGTCTTCAAGATCCGCCCGGCCGGCGACCAGTTCTTCGTACTCCGCTCGTGTCAGCACTACTGTGTCAGCCATAGGCCTTGCTCCGATGCCGGACGGTCATCACCATCATCACGGCCACGCGCGTCATCTCGATACGAAAGATGACCCGGTAGTCACCGACCCGCAGCCGCCAGTACCGGGTGCTCGTCAGCATCGTGTCAAGTTGGTCGACTGGCCTTCGCGAGCAACGCTGCTCTACGGAGCCTCGGCCGCGAACCCCTCGTAGATCGCCCGCGCCTCGTCGAATTGCGCGAAGACGTGGGCCCGCTCGCGCTCGGACCGCCACCCGGGCCAGGCGTCCGCCATCTCGCGGAGCTTGTCGATCCAGCGGATGCTGTAGGCGGCCGCGGTCCGGTCGCGGACGGGCCGATCGTCCACCGTGAACCAGATGGGATTGGTGAACGCCTGGGCGTAGCCGACGTCCAGGACGCCGCGCTCGGCGGGGCTGCCCTCGGCCCGCAGGTGGCACCACGTGCTACGGTCGATGGCGATCTCGAGGGTGAACGTGGCGCTCAACCGGTCGGCGGCGAGCGGGATGTCCGCCTGCTCCTCGCCGCCGCAGACCACGAAGACCCGTTCGAGCGGCTCGATGGACAGGACGCGGCCGGTCAGCGCGACGGCGCCGCCGCCCGCCGGGAGCGCCACCGTGTCGCCCGGCATACGGCCGTTCGCGGGCGCTGGCCGCCCGCCCGTGGCAGTTGACCCGCCACTCGCGGTCAACTCGACGAGGGGCCCGTTCGACACGAACGCGCGCCCTTCGCGCAGGCCACGCAGCCAGGCATCGAGGTCGAGACCGTGGCCGCCGGTGTGCACGTAGGTGCGCACCGAGCCGACGAGCTTCATCCGGTGCAGGTTGCTTATGGAATCCTCGCCGCCCGTCGCGGAGACCCGCAGGCCGTTGTTCCAGACGGCGTAGACCGGGTAGAAGCCGGCGCGCGCGGCGTCAGACCATTCGACCGCGTCGGTGGTGCCGAGGGCGGCATCCACGATGAACCCCTTGCCGCCGCCCAGGTTGCCGTCCAGCGGATCGTTCTCCCCGGTCCACGCATGGACGTAGCCGACCGTCGCGCCCTGCGCCCTCGCCTTCCGGAACATGTCGGTGTTGCTGGGGTAGAGGCTCTCGATGGCGGTTCCCTCGTAACCCATCGTGAAGGGGGAGAGCAGGTGGTCCCGCATGCCGAACATGAAGACGTGGCCGTAGAAGGGCGGACGGTACTCCTGTCCCACCACGAGCAGGCGCTCCGGCGTGGAGACCGGATGCGCGCCGCCGCCCGGCACGAAGAACTGATAGTCGAGGATCCGGTTGTCCTTGTTCGCCACCTGCTCGGCGACCACGTCCTGATCCTCGGCGTCCGACATCATCATCAGGTTCTCGAGGGTGTTGTGCAGGTTGCCGCCGTAGTTCATGTGAACGTGCGTGGAGCCGCTGTACCAGCCGCGGGCCGCCATGTCCGTCATCCGGCGGAGGTCGACGGTCACTTCGGTCACCGCATTGGCCGCGATGTCGGCCGTCACTTCCTCCGGCCAGTACTCGAAACCCTTGACCACGGTCAGGTTGGCCCGGCCCGCCGGCAGCTCGACCGTGAACCGCCCCGCCTGGTGGAAGGCGTGGTCGCCAGCCACCCCGATGCGCGCGTAGGCGTCGTGCGGCGCGTAGAACTTGCCGTCGGGCGCGGTCAGGTGGATACGTGACGCGGCCGCGGCGCCGGTCGCGGCGTCGCGCGTCGTGACCGACAGCACGCCCATCGGCCGCTTCCACCGCCGGTGCGCGATAGTGACGATCCGGAGGGCGCCGCCGTGCGTCTCGAGCAGGGCGAGCTGCGGCAGTCCACCCTCGTTGGTGATGAAGGCGATCCACTCGTCGTCCGGCGACCACCGGGGATGGAAGGCGTCGTGCTGGAAGAACGTGATCTTGTAGGGCTCGCCGCCGGCGGTCGGCTGCACGTACAGGTTGTTGAACTGGTCCGCCGCGCCGCGGGTCGACGAATAGACGAAACGCCGGCCATCGCTCGCCACGTCGGGGCGCGTCCGGTAGAGCGTCTGTTCCCGGAGGACGGTGGCCGCCTCGTCGATGCCCCCTTCCCGCGCCGGCACGCGCAGGACGTTACCGGAGCCGAGTGCGATGCCGCGGTTAGAGACCAGCAGCAACTCGTCGCCGTCCGGCAGCCAGGCCGGCGTCAGGTGCATGTCCCAGGGGCCGAAGTAGAGGCGGTTCCGCCCGAAGTCGTTGTCGCGGGTTACCGCAATCGCGTCGCCGCTCCACTGGCCGTCGGCGACCGGGCGGATGTAGACGTTGAAGTAGCCGCTCGGCGTCGTGGCGACGTAGGCGATGCGCGTGCCGTCGGGTGAGAAGACCGGGTCCGCGTAGATCTGGTCGTCGTCGGTGAGCGCGTGCGTTTCGCCGGTTGCGACGTTCAGCATCTCGAGCTGAATGCGCGCGCCGTCGTGGTCGGCGGTGTAGACGATCCAGTCGCCGTCGGGCGACCAGTCGGGCGACGAGTGATAGCTGTCGCCGTAGGTCAGCTCGTCGGCGACGCCGGTTTCCGGGTCGACGCGCCAGATGGAACCCGCCATCGCCACCGCGATGGACGCACCGTCCGGCGCCCAGGCGGGAGCCCACGGGGTGGAGCTGGGGGCCGGCGGGAAATAGAAGTTGAACATGTAGTTACCGCCGTGCCCGGAGGCCGGGTAGCGGTCCGCCTGGGCGGCGAGGGGAGGCCCCACGAGGGCCGCGAACAGCGCAAAGGCCAACAGCGCGGCGGCGGCGCGGAGGAATCGTCTGTCCATACCGGCATTGTAGTCAGCCGGCCCTGGCCCCGCGCCGGCCCGCGGGCGTCATATCATGGCCGCGTGCAGGGACTGCTGACGAAGCGCTGGTCGGCCGGCATCGTACTTGCCTGCGCCTTCCCGAGTCTCGCTGCGGCGCAGGGAGCGGCGCAGGGAGAGGAGTCGTACCAGTCGCAGTGCGTGCTCTGCCACGGCGGAGACGGCGCCGGATCGGACCGGGCGCGCTCCATCCTGCCGGTCCTGCATGCCCGCGGTCCCGACGATCTGGCCCGGATCATCACCGAGGGGGATCCCGCCCGCGGCATGCCCGCGTTCGACCTTGCGCCCGACGAGCTCGACCCGCTCATCGCGTATCTGAAGGACCTGGCCGCCGCGGCGGCGCCGGCCGCGCGCGACCCGCGCGCTCCCCGGACGCGTCCCGGCGAACTGCCGCTCGCGGGCGGGGGCACGGTGGCCGGCACCATCCTGAACGAGAGCACCTTCGACGCCCAGCTCCGGACGGATGACGGGCGCATCCGCCTACTGCGCCGCGAGGGAGATGCATGGCGGGAGGCCGGGGTCGAGCCCTTCACCGACTGGCCGTCCTACCACGGCAGCGACAGCGGTAACCGGCACAGTCCGCTCGATCAGATCGACAGGGACAACGTGGAGCGCCTGGCGCTGGAGTGGTTCTACCCGATTCCCGACATGCCGATGATCGAGGGGACCCCGGTGGTGATCGCCGGCGTGATGTACGTCACCGCCGTCAACCAGGTGTACGCCCTGGATGCGGCGACCGGCCGCGAGATCTGGCGGTACGCCCAGCCGCGCACCGAGGGGCTGGTCGGCGACCCGGCGATCGGCTTGAACCGCGGCGTCGCGGTGCGCGGCGATCGCGTCTTCACGGTGACCGACCACGCCCACGTCATCGCTCTCGATCGGTTCACCGGCGAGCTGATCTGGGACACCGAGATGGACGACTACCGGGAGCACTACGGCGCGGTGGCGGCGCCGCTGGTGGTGGGCGATCTGGTCATCGCCGGCATCAGCGCGGGCGACACCGGCCTGCGCGGATTCCTGGATGCCTTCCATGCCGGCACCGGGGAGCGGGCCTGGCGGTTCTGGACGATTCCGGCCCCGGGGGAGCCGGGCTCCGAGACCTGGGGCGACCCGGAAGTGCTGCGTCGCGGTTGCGGGGCGACGTGGCTGACCGGCAGTTACGACGCGGAGCTCGACCTGCTCTACTGGGCGACCGGCAATCCGTGTCCCGACCTCAATGGCGACCGCCGCCCCGGCGACAATCTCTACACGAACTCGGTGGTGGCGCTGCGACCGGAGACCGGCGAGATGGTCTGGTACTTCCAGTTCACGCCGCACGACACCCACGACTGGGACGCGCAGGAGCCGCTCCTGCTGATCGACGAGGAGTTCCTCGGCGAGTCTCGCAAGCTGCTCGTCCAGGGCAACCGCAACGGCTTCTTCTACGTGCTGGACCGGACCAACGGCCAATTCCTGCTGGGCGAGCCCTTCGTCAACCAGACCTGGGCCGACGGGCTCGACGATTCGGGGCGGCCGATCGTGCGGCCCGGCACGGATCCGACCGAAGAGGGCGTCGACGTCTGTCCGGCGATCCGCGGCGCCACCAACTGGTGGGCGACCAGCTACCACCCCGGCACGGGCCTGTTCTACCTGCTCGCCCACGAGTCGTGCATGACCTATACGAAGAACGATCAGGAGTGGCAGAGGGGCCGGAGCTGGCTCGGCGGCACCGTCCGGCTTGCCGACGGGTCGCCGAACCAGAAGTTCATCCGGGCCATCGACATTCAGACCGGCCGGACGGTCTGGAGCTACCCGCAGACGGGGCAGGCGCAGACCTATTCCGGGGTCCTGTCGACCGACGGCGACCTCGTCTTCTTCGGCGAGGACAGCGGCGCGTTCGCGGCCCTCGAAGCGGCAAGCGGCGAGCCGCTCTGGCACATCCCGATCAACCAGGACTGGAAGGCCTCGCCGATGACCTACGAGGTGGGCGGCCGGCAGTACGTCGCGATCGCGTCGGGCCTCGGATTCTGGGCGTTTGCCCTCCCCGAATGATGGCGGACGCATCCGGCGGGTTCTCCGACCTGCGCACGTTCATCGAGCAACTCCGGCGCGACCGCGACCTGGCGGTAATCGACACGCCGGTCGATCCGGTCCTGGAGGCGGCCGAGATCCACCGGCGCGTGATCGCGGCGGGCGGGCCGGCGCTGCTGTTCACCAACGTCCAGGGCGCCGCGTTCCCCCTCGTCACCAACCTGTTCGGCACGGCGCGGCGCGCCGAGCTCGCCTTCGGGACGCGGCCGCTGCAGTTCATCCGGCGGGTGGTGGAGCTGGCCGAGACGATCATGCCGCCGACCCCGGCCAAGCTGTGGGGGGCGCGCGACGTCGCCGGTTCGCTCCTCCGGATCGGGACGCGGCCGCGGCGCCGCGCGCCGGTCACGGAGGTGGTGACGGGCGACGTGCGGCTCGACCGGCTGCCCGCCATCACCTGCTGGCCGGAGGACGGCGGGCCGTTCATCACCCTGCCCCTCGTCTACACCGAGCATCCCGAGCGCCCGGGCCACAACCTGGGGATGTACCGCCTGCACGTCCACGACGCGCGATCGACCGGCATGCACTGGCAGATCGGCAAGGGGGGCGGCTTCCACTACGCGGCGGCGGAGGCGCGCGGCGAGGCGCTGCCGGCGACTGTCTTTCTCGGTGGCCCGCCCGCCCTGATGCTGGCCGCGATCGCCCCGCTGCCGGAGAACGTGCCGGAACTGATGCTCGCCTCGCTGCTCGCCGGTGAGCGGCTGCCAATGGTCGGCGGCCTCGGGCCGCATCGGTTGATCGGGAGCGCCGAGTTCGCCCTGATCGGTTCCGTCGCCCCGCACGTGCGGCGGCCGGAGGGGCCGTTCGGCGATCACTACGGCTACTACTCGCTTGCCCACGACTACCCGGTCCTGACCGTCGATCGGGTCGCGCACCGGCGCGATGCCATCTATCCCGCGACCGTCGTCGGCAAGCCGCGGCAGGAGGATTTCTTCATCGGCGATCTTCTCCAGGAGCTGCTGTCACCACTGTTCCCGCTGGTGATGCCGGGCGTGGTCGACCTGTGGTCGTACGGCGAGACGGGCTACCACTCGCTTGGCGCCGCGGTGGTGCGCCAGCGCTACGCGCGCGAGGCGATGGCGAGCGCGTTTCGGATCCTGGGGGAGGGCCAGCTCTCGCTCACCAAGTTCCTGCTCGTCACGGATGAGCCGGTCGACCTGCGCGATTTCCGGCGGACGCTGGTCCATCTGCTGGAGCGGACCAATCCGGAAACGGACCTCTACGTGTTCTCGAACCTGTCGATGGACACCCTGGACTACACCGGGCCGGAAGTGAACCGGGGATCCAAGGGGGTCTGGCTCGGACTCGGGCCGCCGGTCCGGACGTTGCCGCAGCAGTTCTCGACGGCCGAGCTTCCTCAGGGTGTCACGGCCGTGCACGTCTTTTGTCCCGGCTGCCTGGTCGTGGGCGCACCCGGCTATGCGTCGGAGCCCGACGCGGCGGCACGCTTCGCGGCGGCGCCGGCGTTCCGCGACTGGCCCCTCGTCGTCCTGACCGACGAGCCCGACCGCGCCGCCGCCTCCCCGATGAACTTCCTCTGGACGACATTCACCCGCTTCGAGCCGGCCGCCGACATCCACGCCGCGGCCACCCGCGCCGTGCGCCACCATCTGGCCTACACGCCACCCATCGTCATCGACGCGCGCCTCAAGCCGTCGTTCCCGACGGAACTGAGCTGCCGGCCGGACATCGCGCAGCGCGTCAGCGACCGGTGGACCGACTATTTCCCGGACGGCGGCGTCGAGATGGGGGATTCCGAGCGGGCGTCACTCGATCCGGCGATCTGATTGACGCTCCGCCCGTCCGGCGTGCGGAAGACAGACACAGGACCTGCTCTAATAACAGTCGTGACGGTGGTGCTCGACACGTGCGCGATTGTCTGGGCCGTCAGCGATCCCGGCCAGCTAACGGCGCGCGCCCGGTCCCTGCTCGAAGCGGATGATACCGAGGTGTGCGTGTCCGCCATCAGTTGCGCAGAGATCGCCGGTGCCGCCGAGCGTGGCCGGATCGCCATAGACCGGCACTGGCGACTTTGGTTCCGGCACTACGTCGAGTTGAACGGTTGGACGGTCCTCCCGGTCGAACTCGAGTCGGTCGAGGAAGCGTTTGCCTTGCCAGAACCGTTCCACCGCGATCCGGCGGATCGGATCATCGTCGCGGAGGCCCGCCGCCGATCGGCGCCGGTGGTGACCGCCGACACGAAGATCCTCGACTATCCGCACGTGAAGACCGTCTGGGAATCGTGATCGTGACCGGCGCGACTATCCGTCTTGTTCTCGCTGCCCTGACAATGCCCGGCGCGGCCGGCAGCGGCGCGCCGGACACCATCGCATCGGCCGGCGATCTGATCGAAGCGCTCTCGGGCGGTCGCCTCACGGTCGACGTGGACACCGAAGGCCAATCCTGCGGTGCCCCGGACGCCTGTCTCGACGCGCTCGTGGCGGGCGAGATCGACATCTACCTGGCGTCGACGCCCGAAGCGGCCCGCTTGGTGCCGGAGTTTCACGTCCTCGACGTGCCGTATCTGCTGGAGTCCGACGCGGTGGTGGAACTGGTGTTCACCGGCGTCTTCTTCGAGCGGATGCGCGACGCGTTGCTTGGCGAGCCGGGCCTGCGGCTGCTCGGCCTGTCCGGGGGCGGCGGCTGGCGCGGCATCGCAACGCGCGCGGGGCCGGTACGCATGCCGGACGACCTGGGCGGCGTGACGCTCGAGACCGCCGACTCGCCGGTCCTGGCGTCGTGGGCGCGCGCTGCCGGAGCGACGCCGGCGCCGCGGTCATGGAGCGATCGCGCCGTCCTCGCCGCGGAGGGGCGCGTAGACGCCCGGGCGGGCAGCGTCATCGACCTGACGTCGGGCGGCGCGGGCGACGGCGCGTTCCGATACCTGACGCGCGACGATCACGGGTATCCGGCCGGCCTGTGGCTGATGCGCGAGGAGGCGTACCAGGCGCTGCCGGTCGACTTGCGGCAGGCGATGAACGCCGCCGTCGGAGAACTGGCGCGCCTGGTGCGGGCGGAGGAGCGCCGCCGCACGGCCGCCGCGGTCGCGGCGTTCGAGGCGGCGGGCGGCGTGGTGCATGTCCTCTCGCCGGCGGAACGGAGTGCGTTCGTCATGGCGGCGGGCCGCGTATCGACGGGATACATGGAGCAGCACGGGCACGAATGGATGGTCTGGTTCGAAGGCGCGATCGCCGCGGCGGAACGCCAGATCGCGCTCACCGGCGGAAGCGAGGAGGCGCGGCCATGACGAAGCGGGTCGACTTGAATTGCGATCTCGGTGAGCTGCCGGGCGACGCGGCGCGTGCGCTCGACCGGCGCATGATGGAGGTAGTCACTTCCATCAACGTTGCGTGCGGAGCGCACGCGGGCGATGCGGAGACGATGCGCGCGACGGTTCGCGCCGCACGCGCGGCCGGAGTTGGCGTCGGCGCGCATCCCGGCTTCGCGGACCGGGAGGGATTCGGCCGGCGCGAGATCGACCTGCCGTTGGCGGAGATCGACGCCCTGATCCGCGGACAGGTGGAGGCGCTGCAGGACATCGCCGCGGCCGAAGGGGTGGCTGTCCGTCACGTCAAGGCGCACGGCGCGCTCTACAACATGGCGGCGCGCGACCGGACCCTGGCGGATGCGGTGGCGCGCGCGGTCGCGGCGTGTGATCCCGGCCTGGCATTCCTGGGACTTCCCGGGTCCCCGCTTGTCGACGCGGGACGCGACGCGGGGCTCGCCGTCGTGCCCGAAGTGTTCGCCGATCGGGCGTATCAGGCGAACGGCGCGCTCGTGCCGCGCACGGAGCCGGAAGCCGTGATCCACGATCCCGCGGCGGCCGTGGCCCGCGCGGTCGGCATGGTCCGCGACGGCGCGGTCACCGCCATCGACGGGACGCGCGTGGCGCTGACCGCCGGGACGATCTGCGTGCACGGCGACACGCCGGGCGCTGACGCCATCGCGCGGCAGTTGCGAGACGGGTTGGAAGCGGCGGGCGTCGTAGTGGCGCGGCTCTAGTGAAGCGTGTAGGGTCCCGACAGCACGAACGGCGCGATCTCGGCTTCGAAGCGTTCGCCGTCGTTGGTCACCATCTGATAGGTCCCCTGCATCGATCCGAACGGTGTGCCGAGCGGGCATCCGGACGTGTACTCGAACGACTCGCCCGGCGCGAGCGTCGGCTGGCGTCCGACGACGCCGAGCCCCTTCACCTCCTGAACCTGCTCGGCCCCGTCAGTGATTCGCCAGTGGCGGCTGATCAACTGCACCGTCTCGTCCCCTTCGTTGGAGATGGTGATGGTGTAGAGGAACAGCCAGCGTTGCTGCAGGGGTTCGGAATGTTCCTCCGTATAGCGAGCCCGGACTCGGACGCGGATACTACGGGTGATTGCCTCGGAGGTGAACTCGGTCTGAGGGTGGGACTCGGTGACCATGCATCATATATACGACATTCCGGATGATTTCCTCCAGCATGCTCCTCCGGGCGTACCGAGCCGGGTTCTTCCCGATGTCGGTCGATGGCGAGATTCGGTGGTTTTCACCGCCGGAGCGGGGTATCGTGCCACTTGAGGGGTTCCATCGACCTCGGCGGCTCAAGCGCGTGCTGCGGCAGGGACGATTCGACGTGACCATCAACCAGGCGTTCGATCGCGTGGTGGCCGGCTGCGCCTCGCGTCCCGAGGCGGACGGTACCTGGATTGACCCGGTCATCGTCGACAGTTACGGCGCCCTGAACCGCGAAGGCTACGCCCACTCGGTGGAGACCTGGCGCGACGGCGCCCTCGTAGGCGGGCTGTACGGCGTGGCGCTCCACGGCGCCTTCTTCGGCGAGTCGATGTTTCACACGGAAACCGACGCATCCAAGGTTGCCCTCGCGGCGCTCGTCGAACGGCTGCGCGCGCGCGATTACCGGCTGCTCGACGTGCAGTGGGTCACGCCGCACCTGGCACGCTTCGGCGCGGTGGGAATCCCGCGGAACGAGTACCTCGAGCGGCTCGATCGGGCGATGCGCGCGGCGTGCCGCTTCGTCTGAGGCGGTCGCTGTGGGTTCGAAGGCGCAGACAGTACGAGGGAGGACGAGATGTCAAGGGACAGGTTGAGGCGACGGCTCGCGGGCCCGACACTTCTGCTGCCGCTGTTGATTCTGGTGGCGTCCGGCTGCGGCGGCGATGTCGCCGACACGGAGCCCGGCTTCGACGTCATGGAGAAGTCCGTCCGGGAACTCGGCGCCGCGCTGGAGTCGGGGGAAGTGACGTCCGTCGACCTGGTCGAGGGCTACCTTGCCCGCATTACGGCGTTCGATCAGCAGGGTCCGACTCTCAACGCCATGATCGCGCTCAACCCGAACGCGCGCGAGGAAGCCGCCGCCCTCGACGCGGAACGGGCGGATGGCACGGTGCGCGGCCCGCTTCACGGGATTCCGGTCGTGGTGAAAGACAACTACGACACCGCCGACATGCCGACCACCGCGGGCACGCTGGGTCTCGCCACGTCGGTCCCGCCTGACGATTCGACACAAGTGCGGCGGTTGCGCGAGGCGGGCGCGATCATCCTGGGCAAGACCAACATGCACGAGCTGGCCCGCGGCATCACGACCGTCGCGTCGTACGGTGGCCAGACCCGCAATCCCTACGATCCGGAGCGCAACCCGGGCGGTTCGAGCGGCGGCACCGGCTCGGCGGTAGCGGCCAGCTTCGGCGCTTTCGGCATGGGGAGCGACACCTGCGGCTCGATTCGAATCCCTTCGGCCCACCACCATCTGGTGGGGCTCCGCGGAACGCGCGGCCTGGCGAGCGGAGACGGCATCATCCCTCTCTCCACGACGCAGGACATCGGCGGTCCGCTTGCCCGTTCGGTGGAAGACCTGGCCCTGGCCCTCGACGCGACAGTCGGCCCGGATCCGGCCGATCCGACGACGAGCCTCGGCGAGGGACAAATTCCCGACACTTACACTGCTGCCCTGAACGCGAACGCGCTGGCCGGCGCGCGGATCGGCGTCGTGGACGCGCTGCTCGGCGAGGGGAACGCCGAACGGCCGGTCCGCGACGTGATCGAGCGGGCGGTGGGAGAGATGGAAGCGCAGGGCGCCACGTCGGTCGAGATCACGGAACCCGACCTGTCCGAGCTGACGCAGGGCGCCTCGGTGATTGGCCAGGAGTTCCGGTTCGATCTGAACGCGTACCTCCAGGCGACGCCCGGCGCCTACGTCCGCACCGTCGCGGACTTCGTCGAGACCGGGCTGTACCACGACATCCTCGAAGTGGGCCTCCAGAACACGCTCGAGGTCGAGACGCGCGAGACCGACGAGTACCGCGAGGCGATCGCGAAACGGGACACGGTGCGCGACACCGTAATGGCCCTCCTGGACGAACAGGATCTGGACGCCCTGGTGTATCCCACGATTCGCCGGACCGCCCGGCCGATCGGACAGCCGCAGCAGGGAAGCAACTGCTCGCTGAGCGCGACGTCGGGATTGCCGGCGATCACGGTGCCGGCGGGCGCGGCGGCGGATGGCATGCCGGTCGGCCTGGAGCTGCTCGGGCGCCCCTGGTCGGAGTCGCGTCTGATCGAGCTCGCCTATGCCTACGAGCAGAGCGGCCCACACCGACGGCCGCCCGACTTCACGCCGAGCCTGGTGGAGCCCCCCGCGCCGATCGCCCTCGACGTGATGGTGCAGGCCGACGGAGAGCTGTCGGTCCAGTCGCGCTTCGTGCTGGAATCGGCGACGCGCACGCTCGACTACCGCGTGTCGACGTTCGGCCTGTTCGATGACGACGTGCTGTCGGTCGCCCTGCACCGGCGCGGTCCGGCTGAGGACGCCGTCAACGGCCCGGTGGTGCGCCAGCTCGCCCGTCGCGGCGGCGCCCGCACGGCGGGGCGGCTGCGGCTGAGCAGCCCCGAGATGCACGCCCTTCGGAATGGCCGCCTCTACCTGGCCGTGCATACGGTCGCGAACCTCGGCGACGCGGTTCGAATCGACCTGTCCCTGCCTTAGTGGCTACGCAGGGCTTCAACACGGGCTGCCAGGCGCCGGCCGTTGCCGTCGCCGCCGGCATTCCGCGTAGTATGCTGATGCGGCGTAAGGAGTTCGCGCCGTAGAAGTTTCGCGCCAACGAGACTTCCAACGCGCCGGCAAGGGGGCGCAAGCTCCTCGCTTCTGGATGAGGCAGACGGTGAGGACGATCCCTGCGACCGCGACGCTGGCGCTGGCGCTGGCGGCCGTATTCCTGCCCGGTTGCAACTTGGGAACCCCGGAGGAACGCGCCGAACGGGCTCTCCTGGCCACGGCCACGGAGATCCATGAGCGGGTCATCACGCTCGACAGCCACATCGACATCCCCCTTATCTTTGCGACGCGCGAGGTCGATCCGGGCGTCGACGGCGACTTCCAGGTGGACCTGCCGAAGATGCGGGCGGGCGGGCTCGATGCCGGCTTCTGGATCGTCTACGTCGGCCAGACGGAGCGGACCCCGGAAAACGAGGCCCAGGCCAAGGCGGACGCCCGGACCAAGTTCGACGCCATCCATCGCATGGCCGAGCAGATGTACCCGGACGAGATTTCCATTGCGTACTCGGCGGACGACGTGGAGCGGATAGCGGCCGAAGGCAAACTGGTCGCGCTGATCGGCATCGAGAACGGCTGGGCGATTGGACGCGACCTCGCGCTCGTGGAGACCTACCACGGCCTGGGGGCGCGCTACATGACGCTGGCCCACAGCGGCCACAACGACATCGCGGATTCGGCCACCACCAGCATGCGCGACCCGGACGCGGAGGTCGTCCCCGAGCACGACGGCGTCAGCCCGTTCGGCGAAGAGGTCATCGCGGAGATGAACCGGGTCGGCATGCTGGTCGACGTGTCTCACATCTCGAAGGCGGCAATGCTCGACGCCGTCCGGCTCTCCACCGTGCCGGTTATCGCCTCGCATTCGAGCATGCGCGCCTTGATGGAAATGCCGCGCAACCTGGACGACGAGCAGCTCCGCGCGCTCGCCGAGAACGGCGGCGTCGTCCAGGTGGTGGCGCTCGGAGCGTTCCTGACGGAGTCCGGGCTCCGCCACGGCATCGAGTACCAGAACATCCGCGACTCGTTCGGCATGATCCCGGGGCAGCCGTCGGAGGAGCTGGGCGCCGAACCGCACGAGGACTACCTGGGGCGCGTGGAGTCGCTCAATCGGCGTTGGCCCGATGCGACGGTAGCCGACTTCGTCGACCACATCGACTACGCGGTGGAGTTGATCGGCATCGACCACGTGGGGATTAGTTCCGACTTCGATGGCGGTGGCGGCGTGGTGGGATGGAGCGACGCCAGCGAGACGCTGAATGTCACCGTCGAGTTGGTCCGCCGCGGCTACAGCGAAGAGGAGATTGCGAAGCTGTGGGGCGGCAACCTCCTGCGAGTGCTGCGGGAGGCGGAGCAGGCGGCGGGACGGTGATCGCGGCGTCCACAGCTTCGGCGCTCGCGCTGCCCCTGGCCCTCGATCCACAGCAGATCGAGCGTTGGCTCGCGCGGCTGACTCGCGGGCGCGCCGGCGTGTTCCTCGATTACGACGGCACCCTGACCCCGATCGTCGACCGTCCCGAGCAGGCGACGCTGGCCGCCGGCACGCGGGATCGGCTGACCCGCCTCGCCGAGCGCTGCCCGGTCACGATCGTCACGGGACGCGACGTTGCGGTCATGCGCGGGTTCGTGCAGCTCGAACAGCTCGGCTACGCAGGCTGCCACGGCATGGACATCGACGGGCCGACGGGAAGCGGACTGCGTTACGAGGCGGCGGCGGCCCTTCTGCCCGAGGTGGATTCGGCCGAGCGGGCCCTGCGCGGCGCGCTCGATGGCATCGACGGCGTCCTGGTGGAACGAAAGCGCTACAGCGTGTCCACCCACTACCGGCTCGCCGCGGCTAGCGACGTTGCGCGGGTCGACGCCGCGGTGTGCAGCGTGGCGCGGGCCCATTCCGCGTTGCGACGGGAGGGCGGCAAGAAGGTGTTCGAGTTGCGTCCCGACATCGACTGGGACAAGGGCCGCGCGGTGGAATGGCTGATCGAGGCCCTGGAGATCGACCCGTCGTCGGTGGTCTACATCGGCGACGACGAAACCGACGAGGATGTCTTCCGGCGCCTCGGCGGCCGTGGCGTCTCGATTGTCGTCGCGCCGGCGGATCGGCCGACCGCCGCCTGCTACCGTGTGCGGGACCCGGGGGAGGTGATACGGGTCCTGGACCTCCTGATCGGCGCGCTGCCTCGTGCACGGTAGCAGTCCGTGGGGGTCAATTCACTCAGAATTTACCGTGCCGTCACGGGTGCGAAACGCTCGCGCGCGGCGGCGGAGCCGCAACGGTTGCCGCGTCCGCGCCCCTGGGAGTAGTCTGACGAGACACCCGGGATGCAGTAGCCGTGACGCCTGTTGGAGGTGACGATAAATCGGCGGTCGTGAGCTTCGACGAAGCGCTGAGCACGCTGAAGGAACGCCTCCTCGCCATGGGCGGGCAAGTGGAGGAACAGGTTCGGGCGTCCGTTCAGGCCCTCGTCAGTCGCGATCTCGATCTGGCGGAGCAGGTGCTCGGCGGGGACAAGTCGATCAACGACTTCGAGATCGAGATCGACAAGCGCTGCTACGAACTGCTGGTCAACTACCATCCGGATGCCGAGGATGTGCGGGTCGTCGTCTCCGGCCTCAAGATCAACAGCGATCTCGAGCGGATCGGCGACTTCGCGATCAACATCGCGGAGGCGACTTTCCGCTACCTGCAGCATCCGCCCGTCAAACCGCTCATCGACATTCCGCGCATGGCGGATCTCGCTCAGGGAATGCTGCGGGATTCGCTCAACGCCTACGTCCGACACGGGACCAGTCTTGCGCGCGAAGTGCTCGACCGCGACGACGAGCTCGACGGATTGAAGGAACAGGTGTTCCGCGAACTGCTCAGCTACGTGCTGCAGAATCCGGCCACGACGGAGCCGGCGCTCGAGCTGATCCTGATTTCGCGCCACCTGGAGCGTATCGGTGACCATGCGACCAACGTGGCGGAAGAGGTGATCTTCATGGTGTCGGGCCGCGACGTGCGACACCACGCACAGGAGGGAAAAGCTGGCTACTGAGAATGGCGCCGCACGGATACTGGTCGTCGAGGACGACCGCGACATCGCCGAACTGGTGGCGCACCATCTCCAGAAGGCGGGGTACGCGTCCGAGGTCTTTCCTTCCGGAATGGGTGTGGTCTCGAGCGTGCGCGCCCAACCCCCGGCGTTGGTGGTCCTCGACCTCATGCTGCCCGGCGAGAACGGCCTGGACGTTTGCCGGGCGATCCGGTCCGATCCGATGATCTCGAGTGTCCCGATCATCATGCTGACCGCGAAGACCGAGGAGACCGACCGGATCGTCGGCCTCGAGCTGGGTGGGGACGACTACGTGACAAAGCCGTTCTCCCCGAAGGAACTGGTCGCTCGGGTCGGAGCCGTGCTGCGGCGCGCGCGCCGCGATCGGCCCGCCGGCAGCCTCCTGACCGTCGGTCCGCTGACGGTCGATACGGACCGTCACGTCGTCACCTGTGACGACACGGAAGTGCGGTTGACGGCGAAGGAGTTCCTCCTTCTGAAGTACCTGATCGAGCATCGCGGGCGGGTTCTGTCCCGGGACGTGCTGCTGTCGGATGTCTGGGGCTACACCTATACGGGCGGCACCCGCACCGTAGACGTTCACATTCGTCGGCTGCGTGAGAAGCTGCCGGTACTCGAATCGGCAATCGTCACTGTCAAGCAGTTCGGCTACAAGCTGGTCGATCGCGAGCCGGCCCCCGCATGAAGCTACGCACCAGGCTCTTCCTTGCTGCGTTCGGTATCGCGGGCGTGAGCCTGCTGCTGGCCGCCGCGCTGGTCGCCTGGTCCCTCGAAGGGCAGCTTCTCGACCGGATCACGAATGAGCTGGTCGACGAAGCTCAGCTCGTCGCCGAATTGATGGAGCGGAGCGGCGGCGGCCGCTCGATGGCCGACGTCGACCGCGAAGCCGACTCGCTCGGTGAGCGGCTCAATGCGCGCGTCACGATCGTCGACGCCGAAGGGCGGGTGCTGGGCGACTCGGCGGAAGACGGCGCGTCGCTCGCCGCGTTGGACAACCACGGCGCGCGGCCCGAAATCACGATCGCGCGGGATGCCGGGGTCGGGGTGATGCGGCGCTACAGCACGACGGTCGACCGCGACCTGCTGTACGCGGCGGTGAGGGTGGACCATCCGGACATAGCCTTCGTCCGGCTCGCCCTCCCACTGACCGCCGTGGACGACCAGATCACCTCGGTGCAGGGCGCCACCGCGGTCGGGTTGCTGCTCGCGCTCGGCGGCGCGCTCGTGTTGGCCTGGATTACGTCGACCGCCATGAGCCGGCGCGTGCGGACAATCGCGGAGGCGGCGCAGCGCTATCGCCAGGGCGACCTGACGCCGCCCGTCGGGAACTACGGTAACGACGAGATCGGTACCGTCGCGCGCGCGCTCGACGTTTCCGTGCAGGAGCTGGGCCGCCGTCTCGCGGAACTGTCGCGCAACCGCCGCCTGACCGACGCCATTCTCGGCAGCATGTCGGAGGGCGTGCTGGTCGTGAACGCCCGCGGGAGGGTGCAGATGGCGAACGACGCCGTGTGCGAGATGCTGCAGATTCCGGAGACGCCGGTCGATCACCACTACGTCGAGTTGATCCGGCACCCCGATGTCGCCAAGCAGATTGGCCGGGCGCTGGAAGCGGGCGGATCGAGCCGCGTGGAGATCACGCTCAGCACCGAGCCGGTCAAGATCTGCCTCGCGAGCGCCGCGCCGTACACCGCGCAGGACGAGCCGGGCGTGGTCATCGTGCTGCACGACATCAGTGACTTCCGTCGCGCCGCGCAGATCCGGCAGGATTTCGTCGCCAACGTCTCCCACGAGCTCCGCACGCCGCTGACGGCCATCCGCGGCGCCGTCGACACCCTGGAAGAGGAGTCGGACCCGGAGTCGGAGCGACGGTTCCTCGACATCATCAAACGGCATACCCAACGGATGGAGCGGCTCGTGGCGGATCTGCTCCGGTTGGCCGGCCTCGACTCCGGGAAGGAGCAGTTGCACCTGCGGCGGTCCGCGACCGAGACGCTCGTTTCCGGGATCGCGTCGGAACTCGCGCCGGTGCTCGGCGCGAAGCGGCAGCGAGTCGAGCCCGACATCGACCCGAGTGCGAACCGACTCGTGGTCGATCCGGCGAAGATGCACGATGTCCTGAAGAACCTGGTCGAGAACGCGGCACACTACGCGCCCGACGGTAGCAGCATCGACGTCGCGGCTTCGGCGAACGGAGGCGGAAAGGCAGTCAGGATCCGCATCGCCGACCGGGGCCCCGGCATTCCGGATACCGATCTCGATCGGGTGTTCGAGCGCTTCTATCGCGTTGAGGATTCACGGGCGCGAAACCCGGGCGGCACCGGGCTGGGCCTCGCCATCGTCAAGCACCTCGTCGGGTTGCATGGTGGCACCGTGGAGGCCGCGAACCGCCCAGGCGGCGGGTCGGTCTTTACGATAGTCTTGCCCCAAAGGCCGGCGGAGGTGGACGACGAGTTGCCCGGCGCCGACGCCTCTGACGCGCGGTCGGATGATGCAGCCGCACAGTCCGCCGGCGTGTAGAAGGGACGCTCAAGCCCGGCTTTTGAGGCGGGACTCGAGAAACGCCCGGACCTGCCGGAACGCGGCGCCGCGGTGGCTGATCGACGCCTTACGGTCCGCGCTCACTTCCGCCAGCGTGCAGCCGAACGGAGGGTAGAGGAAGATTGGGTCGTAGCCGAAACCGCCGGCGCCGGCCGGCGTCTCGGCAATCCTCCCCTCGATCCTGCCGGTCGCTTCGAACACGACCCGGCCGTCGTCGACCGCCGCTAGCGCGCAGACGAACCGCGCCGGGCTGGCCGTCGCGTTTCGTTCGCGCAACCGGGCGTAGAGGGCTTCGAACTTCTCGGCATAGGTGTCGCCGTTGAAGCGTGCCGAGTGGATGCCCGGTGCCCCGTCCAGGGCGTCGATTTCGAGGCCGGAATCTTCCGCGATGGTCAGGTGGGGGACAAAGCGGGAATAGTAGAGCGCCTTCAGGCGCGCGTTCTCGGCAAACGTCGTTCCCGTCTCGTCCGGTGCCGGCGCCGCGGCGTGCGCGTGGATCGGATCGATCGTGCAGGAAAGGCCACCGAGCAGATGGCCAATTTCCCGCAGTTTGTGGCGGTTGCCGGTGGCGATGACGACCGTCATCACCGGCGTCGGGGAACGAGGTTGCCGACGACCGATTCCTGGAGCTCGATGAGCCGGTCAATCGCATCGCTCGCCAGCAACAGCAGGCTGTCCAGGGCGGCGCGGTCGAAGGGTTCGCCCTCGGCGGTTCCCTGCACCTCGATGAAGCGGCCGTCGCCGGTCTTGACGACGTTCATGTCCACATCCGCCCGCGAGTCCTCGTCGTAGGCGAGGTCGGCGACAGCCCGGCCGCCGACGATGCCGACACTCGTTGCGGCGACGTAGTCGTTGATCGGCAGACGCGCGATCACGCCGTCGGCGCGCAGCTTGTCGAGGGCAAGGGTGAGGGCGACGAACCCGCCGGTTATCGACGCCGTCCGCGTTCCTCCGTCCGCCTGAATCACGTCGCAGTCGACATGGATCGTTCGCTCGCCGAGATCGTTCAGGCGGGTCACGGCACGGAGCGAGCGGCCGATCAGCCGCTGAATCTCCTGCGTTCGACCGCCCACGCGTCCTTTTGCCGCTTCGCGAATGGACCGCGTGGTGGTGGCGCGCGGCAGCATGCCGTATTCCGCGGTGACCCAGCCGCGGCCTTGCCCCCGCAGGAACGGCGGCACGCGATCTTCGACGCTCGCGGCGCAGACGACACGGGTGCGTCCCGCCTCTATCAGGGCGGAGCCCTCCGCGTGCAACAGGTAGTCGGGCGTGATCCGTGTCTCGCGCAGCTCGGAGTCAGTGCGGTCGTCGGATCGTTGCGCGTCGGTCATGTACGGTCGTCCCCCTCCGGGCCAAGGTCGCCACCCGCTTCGTCGCCGAGCGGTTCGCCGGCCGGATCATCCGCATCCGGACCGTCGGGGCTTTCGAGAACTTCGTCATCCAGCACCCACACGAGGCTCGGTTCGAGCGGCTGGCGCAGGTCGACATGCCCCGCCAGCGTGTCCACTTCGCGCCCCTCCACCATGATCTGCACCGCGACGATCTCCGGAACGCTGACCGTGAGCGCGTTCACCAGGGCGTAGACCGTGAACAGTTCGTCGACCGAACCGCCCGGGTGTCCCGTGGTCACGTCCTCGCTCAGGTCGACGAAGGCGTTCCCGTCGTCAGCCAGGTAGATGGCGCGCAGGCTGGTGCCGGTCGGAAACGGGGAGAGGAGCGGTGAGGGAGGCGGAGTGAGTTGCTGCTCGACGACGGCGCGAGCCCGCGCCAGTGGGTCCGCCTCGAGCGGCACGAACGTCTCCTGCCGGGTCAGGGCGCGGCCATCTTCTGTCACGTAGTAGAGGGTCGCCGTCAGCAAGGCTCCGCTGTTCGAACCGGCGGCGCCGGCGTCACCCGCGGACGTGGCTCCGGCCGCCGCCTCCCACCGCTGGACGACCAGCGCCACGGCGACACCCAACGTGATGGCGAGCAGTCCCAGCAAGGCGGCGGCGGCGACCCAGGGGCGCTTGGCCCATCGGCGCCGCAACGGGCGGAAGGGCATCGCTACTCCCGCCTCCGGTCGCGCGTGGCGCCGTCTTCCGTCACCTCTACTTCCTGCCGGCGATCACCTGCGCCGGTCGCTTCGATGTCCGGCGGCTCAACCTCCGGCGGCAGGAAGTCGCCCTGTTCCAGGCGGTTCCGAAAGCGGACGATGGCGGCGACCAGCGCTTCGACGATCGATCCCTGGAAGACGGGATCGACCAGTTGGGCCTCCTGTTCCGGGTTGGAGACGTAGCCCATCTCGATGAGAACCGCCGGCATGTTGGCGCCCGCGAGGACGCGGAACGGCGCTTCCGTGCGCGGGCGCTCGTTCATCGGGACGCGGACCGCCAGTTCCTCCTCGACCAGGTCGGCCAGGAATTCCGAGCGGAAGAGGTAGCGGGCCTGCGCCAGCTCCCACGGAACCATGTCAATCTCCCGCTGTCTGCCGTCCGCGGCGAGAAGGAACTCGCCTTCACGCTCGGCGATCTCACGCGCCTCGGCGCCGTATTCGTCGATGCTCAGGTGGAAGACCTCCGCGCCGGCCGGGATCTCGCTGAGCGACGCGTTGGCGTGCAGGCTGATGAAGACGTCGGCCTGGTTGTTGTTGGCGATGGCGGCGCGCTGATCCAGCGGGACGCCGCGATCGTCGGTCCGCGTCAGGATCACGCGGGCGCCCAGCCGACTTTCGAGCTCGGCGCGCAGCCGCTGGGCGACCGCCAGCGTGACGTGTTTCTCCAGGGTGCCGTTCGGGCCGCGGGTGCCTTCGTCATCACCGCCGTGGCCCGGATCGATGACGACGGTGCGGAGGACCGGTCGGCTCGCCGGATCGCCCAGCACCGTGGTTGGGACCGGGCGCGCGCTCACGTCGGCGGCGGCCGCGTCGGCGGGCTCCAGCTCGACCGCGAACCGCGGCAGCGCGCCGATGACGCGGTAGGAGCCGTACGCCGGGCCGAGGTCGAGGGCAAGGCCGGGCAGCGTCTCGTCATGCGTGATCGCCCGCACCATGTTGCCGCGCGGGGCGGGGGGAGCCGCCAGGTCGATTGCGGCGGCCTCGAAACGGATCAGCAGGCGGCCCGGCTCTTCGATTACTTCGTACGGCGTCTCGGGAGTTACCTCCAGGCTGAGCCGGCCACCCTCGCCGCGAGGCCCGTAGCGGACGGCCACGCGGGGGATGCGGACGTTGCCGACGAGCAGCAGCCTTGAAGCGAGGCGCAACTCGACCGGCTGGCCGGCGACGGACGGGAGCGCCCGGTTGACGAAGTCGAGCGGAACAAACCAGTCGCCACCGAGCCGGTAGACCGGGGCGGCGAGCGAGACCAGGCGACCGGCAACCGACGCGAGGGCCTGTTCCGCCGTCAGGATCACGGACCGGCCGCCCGCCGACAGCGTCACCGTCCGGGTGCGGACGTCCTCGCTCAGGTCGAAGCGGAACAACTCGGCCAGACGGTCGACCGCAATCATCTCCTGATCGCGCAGGACGGCTGTTTCGATCGCTTGCCGGCCGTTCTCGTCGATCATCGTGAGTCCGCCGCCCGCCTCCTGGGCTAGTGCGGGGGACGGCAGCAACGCGGCGAAGAGAAACAGGCCAGCCGTGACAAGCGCACGTGTCATGGAAGGTTCTGTCGCACGGCAGGTATCGCTCGATGATAGCACCCGGCGGAGGGCGCGGGTGGCTGCCGCCGGCGCCGGGAGTTCCACCGGGGACTGCTAAGCTGACGCGATGCTTGCGCAGCGAGCGAATCCACTCTGGGAGTTCCTGGCGGTAGCCGATCCGCCGGCGCCTGCCGACGTGATTTTTGTCTTCGGCAGCCAGGCGTTCGCCGTTCCGGCGCGCGCGGCGGAGCTGTTCCGGGCCGGCTACGCTCCGGTTGTCCTGGTGACCGGGCACTACGGCCGGATGACCCGCAACCGTTTTCAGGCGCCGGAGGCGCTGGTGTTTCGCGACCGGCTGATGCGTGACGGCGTTCCGGCGGGCGCGGTCGTGACCGAGCCCTTGGCGACGAACACCTTGGAGAACGTCCGTTTCGGTCTTGCCGCCCTCGACCGTGCCGGCGTCACCGTCCGCCGTGCGCTGCTGGTCGCGAAGCCGTTCGTCATGCGTCGCTGCGCCGCCACGTTCGACCGGCAGGCGCCCGATGTCGACGTGCGCTGCTGTCCCCCAACGACATCGCTGGATGCATCGATCGATCGAGAACCTGGCCGTTTCGCAGCGCGCCTGGTGGCTGAACTCGACCGTCTCGACCGCTACGGGGCGGCCGGGGATATCACGCCGCAGGCGATCCCGGCCGAGGTTCGTGCCGCCGCCGCCTTGCTCAACCGCTCTCCGGTCGCGGGGGGCGCCGTACCGCAAGCACCAGCAGGGCCGTAACCGCGGCGCCGGCCAACCCGATCATCGCGGGCGTCCATCCCGCGATTCGGGCGCCGCCACCCGCTACCTGCGCGACGATGAACAAGCTGACGCCGCCTGCGATGGCGCCCAGCGCCTCGGGCGATCCGACGCGGCGCGTGTACAGGCCGGCGAGAATCGGGACGAACAGGCTGACGGTGAGTAGCGTGTAGAAAACCGCGAGGACTGTTTCGATGGAGACGGCGACAATTGCGATCACCGTGCCGAGGGCGCCGCCCGCGACCGCCGCCAGGCGCGCCACCGTGAGCATCCGCCGCTCGTCAGCCTCCGGATGAACGAACCGGCGGTAGAGATCCTGCGAGAGCGAGGTTGCCAGCATGAAGAGAATCGCGTCGGACGAGCTCACTTCGGCCGAGAACAGGGCGGCGAGTCCGAGCGCGCCGACGACCGGCGGCAGCGTATCCATCAGCAGCGTCGGCAGCGCGAGGGCCTGTTCCGGCAGCGCCGGATGGGTAGTGCGGGCAATCATGCCGAGCAGGGGCGGCACGCTGGCGAACGCGAGCAGCACGAGGGCGTTGACGCCGACGCCGATCCGGACCGTCCGGTCGTCGCGCGCGCCGTAGATTTTCTGGACCAGCCCCGGCGAGACAATGAACGCCGGCCCCAGCATCACCAGGTAGAACCAGCCGGACGCGCCGCCCTGCCAGGGACTCCAGTAGCCGTCGATGGCGGAGGTTGCCGCCCACACCGTTTCCCATCCACCCGCCGCCCCAAGCGCCAGCGGCAACGCGACGGCGAACCCGGCGAGCAGCACGGCGAGCTGCACGACATTCACCCAGGCCGCGGTCAGCAGGCCGCCGGCGGCGAAGTAGGCCGTCACCACGACGCCTCCGATCAGGCAGCCGACCCACCGGTCGAGACCGACGACGACGTTGAGTACCCAGCCAATCGCGATGAGTTGCACGGCGAGGAGGGCCAGCGTGCCGAACCAGAGGAGCAGCGCGATGGTGGCGCGGACCTCGCGGCCGAAGCGGTACTCCAGGTAGTCGCCCAGCGTACGATGGCCGTGGCGGGCGGCGATGCGCCGCATGCGCGGGCCGATCCAGAGGGCGAGGACGATCGATCCGATGCCGGCCGATCCGACCCACCACCACGCGCTCAGGCCATCGGCGTAGCCCAGGCCCGCAGCCGCGACCGTAGATCCGGCGCCGATGTTCGCGGCCAGCATCGTCGAGCCGAGCAGCAGCGGACCGAGCCGGCGTCCCGCGACGAAGAAGTCGGATGCTCCCCGGACGCGCCGGCCGATCCAGAGGCCGATGCCCATCAGGGCGGCGGCGTAGATCAGCAGGATGGCGAGATGCAGGTTCACGGCGCCGTCCTTCGGGCACTCCGCGCGTCGGCGCGTGACGGGCTACCGGGCGGCGGCGCAGGCGAAGCTGCTCGCCTCGTCGGGATCGCCGGTGCCGTCCCACGTGGACGCGTCGGGGTAGGGGCAGATGGGCCGGCTGCGCGTCACCTCGTCGTCCTCGACGCGCGTCGCCATCAAGGTGTCGGGCGCGACTCCCTCCTCGACCCAGCGCTCAAGGGCGGGCAGCGGATCGACCCGGTTGTAGCCGGGACCGCCGGAGCAGTGGCCCATGCCGGGGATCATGAAGAGGCGGAAGTAGTCCCGCGTCGCGTCGAGCGCCGGCCCCCGCCCGCCGTCGGCCGCCTCGACAACCGACTCGTAATAGTTGACCGATCCCATCGGCGAGATGTCGGGATCGCTCCAGCCGTGGTAGACGATCAGCTTCGATCCGTTGTCGCGGAAGCGGCTCAGGTCGGGATCGGCGCTGTCGAGGGCATGCCCCACCTTGTCGAGGGCGAACTCCAGGTCCGCGTCGAAGTCGAACGCGCGGAAGTTCCAGTCCGGATCCTCGAACACCATGTACTTGAAGAAGCCGTCCGCGGCCCGCCAGTGGAGGCTGGTGAACGGTTCTCGCCCCGTCACCCAGGTGCCCCAGCCGCCGCCCGGGCCGTTCTCGCCGCCCGGCACGAGGCCCGGGAATATCACGTCGCCGGCCGAGTTGCGGCCTCCCGCCCAGATTGCCTTGACCGCTTCGACCTGCGCCGGCGTCAGGCAGTCGTTCCCGTCACGGCCTCCGGCGCACGTGAGGTCGGCCGGATCGAACCCGCACTGGCGCGGATCGTCCAGAACGCCGTCGGCGATCCCGTCCTGCGCGTCGCACGCCGCGTTGACGGCGTGGGCCAGGAGCGGCAGTTTCGTCGGTGGGATATAGCTCTCCGGTTCGCGCAGCGTCGCGAGGGCGTACCAGAGGTGCGCGCCGGCGTAGAATCGCGTCCAGTCGTTCGCCGGGTTGCCGGCGACTATCCCGTCGAAGTCGTCCGGGTAGCGCTGGGCCTCCATGAGCGCCTGCTGGCCTCCCTTCGAGCAGCCGACGAAGTAGCTGTACGCGGGCGGACGGTCGTAGAAAGCGGTGACTATCGCCTTCCCGTGCTCCGCCGTGACATGCACCGCGCGGTGGCCGAAGTCCTCGACCAGATCGGGACGGCCGATCGCCCAGGAGGCGTCGAACCCGCTGGAGCCGGGCCGGACGTGACCGGTGTCGGTGCTGGCGACCGCATAGCCGCGGCGGAGCGCATTGGCCATCGCGGCATAGCTGATGACGCCGGCCATGCCGCCGTTGCCCGACACATGGAACTTGCCGTTCCAGTCCGCCGCCGGCAACCACACCTCGAAGTTGATCGCCGGCTCGGTCGCCGCCTGGACGCGGCACAGCGTGGGCAGGTCGGTCGGGAGTCCGTCGATCTCCGGATCGAGTTGCGTCCCCTGCGGCACCAGCGTCGCGCTTCGGATGGTGGTCCGTTCCAGGGACAGGCCGGTCAGTCTGTCGCAGGACGCGGCGTCGGCCGGCGAGGCGGCGGCGCTCAGCGCCACCGCCAGACAGGCGATGAGTCCGGTCAGGGCGCGGCGCGGCGGGTTCCGGTGGGGCGGACGGGCGGTTCGGATCGGGGCGTATCGAGTCATCGTCGCTGCTCTCCCAGGTCGAATCGAATCTCCTGAATCGGGCGGCGCCACCCGGCGCCGCACCGTAGTCTTGACCGGGACCACGGGTGGCGGCAAGGGGTGAGGTTCTGGGAGCGCGCCTCCGCCATACCTGTTAGGATCTACGCAACCGTCGTGTCCGAGGTGTGTAAACGTGGCACGGCGCGGAGCGTCCTTTCGTATTGACAGCAGCCGCCACACCTTGGTCGACCACCTGACGTTCTGATGCACATCGTCGCCGGTCGGTACGGACTCGGACTCAGCCGGTGGATTGCGTTTGGTTTCTCGCTCGCCGCGCTGGTCTGCCTGCCCGTAGTTCCCGCCGTCGCCGCCCAGGGTCCGTTGACGGGTGGGCAGGCGGACGGTAGCCAGGCGCCCGACGGCGGCCAGGATCCGAACGGCAGCCAGGGATCGGGCAGCGCGCCGGCCGAACCGGGCCCCGTCGCGGGCTTCGAAATCGCCGCACAGGGGACCGCCAAGATCATTCGCGCGGTCGAGGTGGAACAGCCCCCGGCGCTCGACGGGGACGTCTTGGGCGACCCTGCCTGGGCGGACGCGACGCCGGTAGGCGGCTTCCGCCAGACCGCGCCCGACGAGGGACGGCCCGCGTCCGAGCGTACCGAGGTTCGGATCGTCTATACCGGCGAGGTGATCTACGTCGGCGTCGTCTGTTACGACAGCGACCCGGCGTCCATCATCATGAGCGACAGCCGTCGCGACTCGTCGATGACGGACGCCGACAGCTTCCAGATCGTCTTCGACACCTTCTCTGACCGCCAGAACGGCTTTATCTTCGGGACCACGCCGGCTGGGCAGGAGTACGACGGCCAGGTGATCGACGAGGGCGGCCCCCGTGGCGGCTCCCGGCGTTCCGGCGGCGGCGGGTTCTCGCGGGGGAGCGCCGGCGGCTTCAACATCAACTGGGACGGCGCCTGGCAGGTGCAGACGGGGATCTCCGATGTCGGGTGGAGCGCGGAGTTCGCCATCCCGTTCACGACGATCCGCTATCCGGCTCGCGAGGAACAGTCGTGGGGCATCAACTTCCAGCGGAACATTCGTCGCCGCAACGAGACCGCGTACTGGTCGCCGCTCCCACGCCAGTACAACCTCTACCGCGTCTCGATGGCGGGGCAGCTCGCCGGCCTGCTCGCCCCGGTCGGGGGGGGGAGCCACCTCCAGTTGACGCCTTACGTCGTCGGGGAATTGTCGACGCGCGATAGCGATCCCGGCAGCGGGCCCAGCGGGGTGGGCGACTTCGGCGGCGACCTGAAGTACAGCGTCACGTCGGGGCTTACGCTGGACGGTACCTTCAACACCGATTTCGCGCAGGTCGAGGTTGACGATCAGCAGATCAATCTGGACCGTTTCAATCTCTTTTTCCCGGAGAAACGCCCCTTCTTCCTGGAGAACGCGGGCGCGTTCACGGTGAGCAACAGCTCGGCGAGCGGACGGAACCAGGGCCAGACCGAGCTCTTCTTCAGCCGGAAGATCGGGATCAGCGCGGCCGGCACGCCGATCCCCATCACCGCCGGCGCGCGTCTGTCCGGCAAGGTGACCGACACGATGACCGTCGGTTTCCTCAACATGCAAACCGAGGGGATGGACACGGTCAACCCTGCCAACAATTTCACGGTGGCGCGGCTCCGGCGCGACCTGCCGAACCGGTCGAGCATCGGCGGGTTGTTCGTCAACCGCCAGGCCACGGGCGTGTTCGCGGGGTCGCAGAACCACAATCGCACGTACGCGCTCGACGGCCGCTGGGGAATCGGCGAGAGCGGCATGGTGCAGGGGTTCCTCGGCCGGACGCAGACGCCCGGGTACACCGGCCGTGACCACGCGATGAGCCTCTCCGGCACCTACAACTCGGAGATGTGGCGCATCATCAGCGGCTATCAGGAGAATGGCGAGGACTTCAACCCGGAGGTCGGCTTCTTGCGCCGGCGCGGGTTCCGGAAGTACGACCTGGCGGTCAACAACACGTCGCGGCCCGAGCGCTTCCTGAAGTTCCAGGAGCTGACGCCGCACGTGACTTTCTCCCGCTTCTGGAACTTCGACGGCATCATGGAGACATCGTTGCTCCATATGCATTTCACCGGCGAGTTCGAGGACAGTTCGTCCACCGGCTTTGCGTGGGACGTCCGGAGCGAGCATGTCTTCGAGGAGTTCAGCGTTTCCGGCCTGGGCATCCCGGCCGACCGCTACGACTGGAGCGAATTCTCGTACTCGTACGACTCCGACCGGTCCGCGCCGTTTGGCGCCGGTATACGCGCGGAGGCGGGCGGCTTCTTCGGCGGGAACATCGTGACGCTACGGCCGCGGATCCGCGCCCGCTACGGCGAGATCCTGAACCTGTCCCTCAGTTACAGCCGCAACGACATCAACCTGGATAGCGGCAGCACCATCACCAACCTGACCAGCATCCGCCTGGGCTACAACTTCTCGCCGCGCGTCTTCGTGCAGACGCTGGTGCAACACAACGACAGCGCCGAACTCTGGTCCGTGAACTTCCGGTTCGGCTGGTTGCAGGATGCGAACACCGGGCTCTTCCTCGTCTACAACGAGACGGAGGGAATCGGTCAGTACCTTCCCGAGTACGCCGGGCGCAGCGTCATCCTGAAGTACAGCTACCTCTTCGACGTCCTCGACGGCCACGACTGACCGGCGCTCCGGAGCACGGAAGCGATGAGCCGCTGGCCATCACAAAGGCGCTCCGGCGGCAGTCTGGCGGCCCGCGTCCTCGCACGGCCCTGCGGGCGCGCCGGCGCCAGGCGAGTAGCTGCACTCGGCCTCGCCGCCGGTGTGTTAGCTGGTCCCGCGGCGGCGCAGCCGTGAGCAGGCGCCCGCCGAGCCGGCTCCCGCGACTGCCGGCATCCAGGTCGCGTCGATCGGCGGAACTCGGTCGCTGACCGCCATTGCTGCCGCTAACGCACCGGTGCTCGACGGCGCCGTGCTGGACGACCCCGCGTGGGCGGAGGCGGAGCCGGCGACCGGCTTCGTGCAGAACCAGCCCGATGAAGGGCAGCCCGCGTCGGAGCGGACCGAAGTCCGGATGATCTACACCGCCGACACGATCTACGTCGGCGTCGTCTGCTACGACCGGGACCCGGCGTCGATCATCGTGACCGACAGCCGCCGCGACTCGTCGCTCATGGACAGCGACAGCTTCCAGTTAATCTTCGACACCTTCTTCGACCGGCAGAATGGGTTCGTCTTCGGGACGTCGCCGTCTGGACAGGAATACGACGGCCAACTCGCCAACGAGGGGGCGGGCGGCAGCGGCATGGGACGGACGGGACAGGGCGGCCAGGCGCGCGGCGCCGGCGGCGGCTTCAACCAGAACTGGGATGGCGTCTGGCAGGTACGCACCGCGATCTCCGAGATCGGCTGGAGCGCGGAGTTCGCGATCCCGTTCCGGACGCTCCGCTTTCCGGCGGGTTCCGCCCAGACCTGGGGAGTGAACTTCCAGCGCAACATCCGACGGCGCAACGAGACGGCGTACTGGGCGCCGATTCCGCGGCAGTTCGATCTGTTCCGCGTCTCCCAGGCGGGCCAGGTGACGGGCATCGTGGCGCCCGAGGGGTTGTGGCGCACTCTGCAATTGACACCGTACGTCGTCGGCGAGACGGCGCGCCGTCCTGACACCGCCGTCGCACGCGACATCACGAGCAACCTCGGCGACTTCGGCGGCGACCTGAAGTACGGCGTGACCTCGGGGCTGGCTCTCGACCTCACCTACAACACCGACTTCGCGCAGGTGGAGGTGGACGATCAGCAGATCAACCTCGACCGGTTCAACCTCTTCTTCCCGGAGAAACGGCCGTTCTTCCTGGAGAACGCCGGTGCGTTCACGGTGAGCAACAGCGGCGGTGCGGCGTTCAACGACCCGGGTCAGACCGAATTGTTCTTCAGCCGGCGGATCGGCATCGGCGCCGCGGGCGAGGCGATTCCGATTACAGCCGGCGCCCGGCTGTCGGGGAAGGTGACCGAATCGGTCACCGTAGGCTTCCTGAACATGCAGACCGAGGCGGCGGGGGAGTCAGCCCCCGCGAACAACTTCACGGTGGCGCGGATGCGGCGCGATCTGCCCAACCGGTCGAGCGTCGGGGGGCTTCTCGTCAGCCGGCAGGCGACCGGCGCGCTCGCGGGGGCGGACAACTTCAACCGGACGTTCGCCGTCGACGGACGCTGGGGCTTCGGACAGAACGGGCTGGTTTCCGGGTTCGCCTCGCGGACGCAGACGCCGGGGCTCAGGGGCCGCGATTACGCCTGGGACACGGCCCTCGACTACAACGCCGAGAGCTGGCGGGTGCGTGCCGGCTACATGGAGATGGGGGAGAACTTCAACCCGGAAGTGGGTTACGTCCGGCGCACCGGGTTCAGGAAGGTGGACTTCGGCCTCTTCAACACGACGCGCCCCGGTCCCAACCGGTTTCGCATTCAGGAGCTGCAGCCTCACGTTACGTTCAACCGGTTCTGGAGTCTGGGCAGCCGGTTCGTCCAGACCTCGCTCCTCCACATGGACAGCGTCATCGAGTTCGAGGACAGCTCATCCCTGATCACGGCCTGGAACATCCGGGAAGAGGGGGTGATCAGAGCCTTCCCGATATCCGGGGTCACCGTGGCGCCCGGCTCGTACCCCTGGCACGAAGCGAACCTCTTCTACAACTCCAACCGCTCGGCGCCGGTCGCGTGGGGGTTTCGCTTCCTGGGGAGCGGCTTCTTCGGCGGCACCCTGCGGTCGGCCGGCCCGACCCTGCAACTCCGCCGTGGCGAGGCACTGAACGTGGAGTTCCGTTGGACGCGCAACGACATCGATCTGCCGGCCGGGCATGTCATCACCAACCTCGCGACGAGCCGCATCGCCTACAACTTCTCGCCCCGCGTGTTCACCCAGGCGTTCCTGCAGTACAACGACAGCGCCGACCTCTGGTCGATAAACCTCCGCTTCGGCTGGCTGCAGGACGGCAACACCGGACTGTTCGTCGTCTACAACCAGACCGACGGCCTTCTCGACTACATCCCGACCGGCAGCGGCAAGAGCCTGATCGTCAAGTACACGCACCTCTTCGACCTGCTGCAGTAGCGTGCTGGCGCTCGCAGGCGAGCGATCCCGTCGAGAAAGAGAGTTCGACGAGGAGGCTCGGCGGTGGCTGAGAGACGTGCTCAATGAGGCGCCGACGTGTCCGGCGCCGCCGGAGACGCTGCGGTAGTGGTGAGCCGCCAGGGAATCGAACCCCGAACCCGCAGATTAAGAGTCTGCTGCTCTGCCAATTGAGCTAGCGGCCCACACCAAAAAATCCTAGCACGCCCTCTTGGCTGCGCTCAGCGCGAACGGGACAGCTCGCGAAAGAACGAGACGATCCGCTCGCTGGTCCCGCGCGGGTAGACGTGAGCGCCCCCATGGATCCAGGTCATGACCGGCGCGGCCGTGCCGGCTCCGTACACCGTGCAGCCGGCTCCACATTCTGTCGCCGCGTCAACGCCGTTCACCTCGATGGCGACCGCGATGGCGGCTTCCTGATCCGCAAAGTCCACCACCAGATCGCGCGCGCCGGCAACGTGAAAGACGGGGCTGGGTTGCGAAGGGCGCACCGAAGGGCGGAGGCGGGCCGCCACGGGGGCGTAGGCCGCGAACACGCCGGGGCGCTCCGCCCAGAGGAGGTAGGTGAACATCCCGCCGTTGGAGTAGCCGGTCGCGTAGATGCGGTCGTCGTCGATGTTGTGCGTTTCCCGCAGCGACCGGAGGGCCACGTCGACGAGCTTGAGGTCGCGGTTGGCGGCGCCGGGCTCCCCCTGCCAACCCGGAAGGCCGCGGCGCGTCGGCAGTCCCTGAAAGTACACGACGATAGCCTCCGGCCAGGCGACGTGAAGATTCGCGCGCTGGAAGTTCCGCATGTTGTCGCCGAACCCGTGAAACACCAGGACCAGTGGTGCTCCTTCCGCTGTCGGCGACTCGGGCCCGTAAACGATGGCCTCGCGCGTCCGGCCATCGACCTGCCATCGGATGACCTCCGCGGCCGCTGGCGGCGCAACGACAATCAGCAATAGACCGGCCAGAGCCGCTTGCACCAGACGCTTGCTCATTGATCCCTCCACAGAACTCGGACGTCCCAACAGGGGCGATTGGAAGGCATGACGCCCGGACAGGTCAAGCCTGCCAGTGAGCATCCTATTCAGCGGGGTCTACGGGACGACATCGGTGTCCGCGTCCCTCTCGTCCAGGGGTGGATAGAACTCAATGGGGATGCGCTGGGCGAAGTCGAGGAAGTGCGCGTCGGCCTCGGCATCGCGTCCGAGCTGCCGGGCCACCGCTCCCTCGTAGTAGCTTAGACCGGCCCTGACGAAGTCCCGTTGCGCGGGGCTCAACAGCGCCAGGTGCGGGTCGCGCGCCGGCGGCGCCAACTCCGTCAGGCGCCGGAGAAAGGCCGCCAGGTCGGCGGAATTGAACCATCCGGCCGCGCCGGCGCGTTCTTCCCGATGGGTCACCGGGGCCAGGTACTCGACGAGCGGCCGATCGTCGGTGTTCAGGGGCCCGGGCGGAATCAGTCCGTCGGCCGCCGACAGGTTTCCCGCGTAGAACGGAAGCGTCACCGCGAGGGCGGTGGCGTCGGGCAGCGGCGCCCCGCCGCTCAGATGCTGCCCGTTGCGCTCGATCACGGCCGGGTCGAGCGCGGTCGGTTCCGTCGCGCCGACCAACGCCACGTACGCGATTTCCGGGCTGAAGCTGCCGCGCCACAGCGTGACCTGCTCGAAGACGTTCAGCACGGTGCGCGCCACCAGGTCGAACTCGCGGCGGGAGACCTGGTACAGCGGCAGCCACTGGACGAAAACCCCACCGGCGGTCAGCCGGTCGCGCGCTGCTTCGAAGTGCTCGCGGCTGTAGAGGTTGCCAACGCCAGCCCGCCAGGGGACGAACAGGTCGGCGATGATCACGTCGTAGCGCTCCGCCGTGCCCAGCAGGTGGTTGCGGGCGTCGCAGGCACGGACGGACGCCCGCGGGTCGGTGAAGAGTCCGCCGCTCGGTGCGTTGAAGTAGGTCGCGGCGGCCACGATCACGTCGGACGCGATCTCGCAGACCAGGAGCCGCTCGACCGGATGCCGCAGGGCGGAACCCGCGGTTATGCCGGTGCCGAGACCGAGCAGAAAGACCGCACGCGGGCTAGGGTGCGTCATCAGGGGAAGCAGCGCCTGGTTCTGCTCCTGCTCGATGGAGCCGGTCCCCCCCAGGGTGTAGAAGTTGTTCATCTTGATGTGCCGATTCCCGGCACGTTCGACGACGGCGACGATGCCCTCGGGTCCCTCCCAGGTGGCGAGCAGCTCCTCGCCGCGCTCTGTGGTGACGTTGACGAGGGTCAGGCGCGAGGCGTCGAGCGCGGTGCCGAGCAGCGCCACCGCGCCGAATGTGGCCACTGTCGGCAGCAGCCGCGCGCGTGGCGTCCGCCAGCCGCGCCAGGCGCAAACCAGCGCAAGGACCAGGTAGCTGGCGGCGATGAGCCGGATGCTGTTCCAGAGCCCGATCGCACCGAGCAGCACGAACCCTGCGGCGAGTGAGCCGACGACGGCGCCGGCCGTGTTGAGTGCGCTGAGACGGCCGATGATGGCGCCCGGCGCGGCCGGCGACCCTTCCGCGGCTCGCAGCAGGTAGGGGAAGACGCTGCCGAGCAGGGCTGCCGGCACGAACAGCAACACCATCGTGTTGCCGAAGATCGAGACGACGTAGGAAATCCAGGCGTCGCCGGTGGTCAGCGTGCTGACGCCGGCCGTTAGATCATGGAAGACAAAGGGTGTGGCGGCGACGCCGAGGCCGGACAGCGTGAGGAGCATCCACAGGACCTGCGCCGGGGCCGCTCCCCGTACGCGGCAAAGGCGGTTCGCGATCGCCGAGCCGGTCGCCAGCGCGGCCAGGAACACGACGAGAATGGTCGAGAAGGTGTAGACCGAGTTCTGTAGAACCTGAGCGAACATGCGCGTCCAGAGCACCTCGAGTCCGAGTGCGAACGCGCCGGAGAGGCCGGCAACGGCGGCGAGGAGCCACGCGGGGCTGGCCGCGTCGGCGGCGGACGCGGTCGATGGCGAGCGTCGCGCGCCCTTCTTGCGCCGGTCCCGCTGCCGGTGTCGTTCGGCCGGCACCCCCGGATCCGGCGCCGCCTCGCGCTCGTCGATGCGCGACATCCGCCAGGCGAGGCCGGCGACCGCCACGTTGACCGCCATGGCCAGCAGATACGCCCGGTCGAAGCCGAGCGCGAGCGGCAGCACGAAACCGGCAAGAAACGCGCCAGTAGCCGCGCCAATCGTGTTGATCGCGTACAGCCACGATCCGTACCGCCCGAGTTCGTGCGGCTGTCGGACCAGATGCTGGCCGAGGACCGGCAACGTGCCGCCCATCAAGGCGGCCGGGGGCAGGAGCACCAGTGTTGCCAGCGCTAGCCTGAACGCGTTGAAGGCGGCGGGCCGGTCGATGAGGGCGTCGTAGACAGGACCGTAGAGCTGGAAGTAGACCTCCAGCAGCACGAAGTACAGCGCTGCCGCCGCCGCGACCGCCAGCTCGATCCAGGCATAGGCGCGTAGCGGCGACCGCAGGTGCGGCGACCAGCGCCCGAATAACGCGCCACCCACCGCCAGGCCGAGAAAGAAGACGGCGAGCGTCGTGGAGGCGGCGTACGCCGTGCTCCCGAAGAGCAGGCTCAGCTCCTTCAGCCATAGCACCTCGTACACGAGGCTGGCCGCCCCGGACAGGAAGACGAGGCCGGCCAGCCGGGCACGGTGCCGGGAATCGTTGGACCGCGGGAATCGCGCCGCCGCCTGCATGGCAGGCCGATCATATTCGATCCATGCAAATACTTGACTTTGTCCAGAATCAGGGATTAGCCTCCGGTGGTGAACGAGGACGCTGAGCGGCTCCTGAGGCAGCACGGATTGCAGGTCACCGCGCAGCGGCTGGCCGTGCTCCGGGCCATGGCGACCCACCCGCACGCGACGGCCGACGAGCTCGCCGATGATGTGCGAGGGAGCATCGGATCGATTTCGCGGCAGGCGGTGTACGACACGCTGGGAACGCTGGTCGAAAGGGGTTTGGCCCGCCGGATTCAACCCGCGGGGTCGCCCGCGCGGTACGAGGATCGGGTCGGCGATAATCACCATCACCTCGTCTGCCGCGCCTGCGGCGACATGGTCGACATAGACTGCGCTGTCGGTGAGGCGCCCTGTCTCACCGCCGACGACGATCACGGCTTCGAGATCGTGGAGGCCGAAGTCATCTACTGGGGGTACTGTCCCGGCTGTCGCAACCGGCTCGCGGGCAGCAAGACAGGAAGGGCAAACAACAGAAAGGGTTGAACGACATGCACGAGACGGCTGATCAGAAGACGGCGGGCGAAGGCAAGTGCCCGGTAGTAGGCCACCGGCACACGGCGGCTCGAGTCGCGGAGAATCTGCGTTGGTGGCCGAATCAACTGAACCTGAAGGTGCTCCACCAGAACTCCGCGTTGTCCGATCCGATGGACGGGGAGTTCAACTACGCCGACGAGTTCAAGACGCTTGATCTGGATACCGTCAAGAAGGACATCGAGGCGGTGATGACGACGTCGCAGGAGTGGTGGCCGGCCGACTACGGCCACTACGGCCCGTTGTTCATCCGGATGGCCTGGCACAGCGCCGGCACGTACCGGATCTACGACGGACGCGGCGGCGGCGCCTCCGGCACGCAGCGCTTCGCTCCCCTCAACAGTTGGCCGGACAACGCTAATCTCGACAAGGCGCGCCGGCTGCTCTGGCCGATCAAGCAGAAGTACGGCCGGAAGCTCTCGTGGGCCGACCTGATGATCCTCGCGGGCAACTGCGCCCTGGAGTCGATGGGGCTCAAGACCTTCGGCTTCGCCGGCGGGCGCGAGGACGTCTGGGAACCCGAGGAGGACATCTACTGGGGGCCTGAGACCGAGTGGCTGGCCGACGAGCGCTACAGCGGCGAGAGGGACCTAGCGAACCCCTTCGGCGCCGTGCAGATGGGCCTGATTTACGTGAATCCCGAGGGGCCCAACGGGAACCCGGACCCGGTTGCGGCCGGCCGGGACATTCGCGAGACGTTCGGCCGGATGGCGATGAACGACGAAGAGACGGTCGCTCTCATCGCCGGTGGGCACACGTTCGGCAAGACCCACGGCGCGGCCCCGGATACCCACGTCGGCCCCGAGCCCGAGGGGGCCTCCATCGAAGAGCAGGGCCTCGGCTGGACGAGCACCTTCGCGAGCGGCAAGGGGGGCGACGCGATCACCAGTGGGCTGGAGGGCGCGTGGACACCCACCCCGGTGACCTGGGACAACAGCTTCTTCGACACCCTGTTCGGCTACGAGTGGGAGCTGACCAAGAGCCCGGCTGGCGCGAACCAGTGGGTTCCGAAGGACTCGGGTGGTACGGACACCGTGCCGGATGCCCACGATCCGTCGAAGCGGCACACCCCGGTGATGCTGACGACCGACCTCGCACTGCGAATGGACCCGATCTACGCGCCGATTTCGAAGCGCTTCCACGAGAACCCGGACGAGTTCGCGGACGCCTTCGCCAGGGCGTGGTACAAGCTGACGCACCGTGACATGGGACCGGTTTCGCGGTACCTCGGCCCGGAGGTTCCCGACGAGCAGCTTCTGTGGCAGGACCCGGTGCCCGCTGTCCATCACGAGCTGATTGACGCGGACGACGTTGCCTCGCTCAAGGGCCGGATCCTCGACTCGGGGCTGTCCATCTCCCAGCTTGTCTCTACCGCCTGGGCTTCCGCCTCCACGTTCCGTGGGAGCGACAAGCGCGGCGGCGCGAACGGGGCGCGCATTCGCCTCGCGCCGCAGAAGGACTGGGACGTGAACCAGCCGGCCCAGTTGGCGAGCGTGCTCGGGGTCCTGGAGGGAATCCAGAAGGACTTCAACGGAGCGCAGTCCGGCGGGAAGCTGGTCTCGCTCGCGGACGTCATCGTTCTGGGCGGGTGCGCCGCCGTCGAGGCGGCGGCGCGGAACGCGGGCCGCGACGTGGAGGTTCCGTTCGCGCCGGGGCGCACCGACGCGGTGCAGGAACAGACGGACGTGGAGTCGTTTGCCGTGCTGGAGCCCACCGCGGACGGGTTCCGCAACTACGCCGGCAACGGACACCGCCGTGCCGCCGAAGAGCTGTTGGTGGATCGGGCGCAGTTGCTGACCCTGACCGCTCCCGAGATGGCCGCCCTCGTCGGCGGCCTGCGCGTCCTGAACGCGAACGTCGGCCAGTCCGAACACGGCGTTTTCACTGAGCGGCCCGAGACGTTGAGCAATGACTTCTTCGTCAACCTGCTCGATATGAACACGACGTGGCAGCCGTCCTCGTCGTCGGATGGCGTATTCGAGGGACGCGACAGCGAGTCGGGCGACATCAGGTGGACCGGTACCGCCGTCGATCTTGTCTTCGGTTCGAACTCGCAGCTCCGCGCCATCGCGGAGGTCTACGCATGCGACGACGCGCAGCAGGCATTCGTGCGCGACTTCGTGGCGGCGTGGACCAAGGTGATGAACCTGGATCGTTTCGACCTGGATTGATCGAAGAGGCCGACGCGGGGCACGCTGCCCTGAGCCGTCGGGTGTCGCTACGGAACGACGAGGCCGCTGAACTCGATGCGTATCTCCGGCCGAACGCGCAGGAGTCCGAGCATGACGACAGGCGGTTCCACGCCGTAGGTCGTCATGTCCAATGTGACCTCACCGGCGATCTCGACACCCGATGCGGCCGGGGTGAGCGAAATCGGGAAGGTCACCGGCGTGGTCACGTCATGGATGGTGAGCGCGCCGCTGGCTTGGGCGCCGGCCCCGGAGGCCTCGTAGCTCTCGAGCTCGAAGGTGATCTCGGCGAACTCCTCCGGCTTCATCGCTTCCTGGAGATGCTCGGTCATCGTTTCGTCAGGGCACTCGAAGTCGGCTACCTGAACCGTCAGCGTGGCCGACTGGACCCCGGAATCGAAGCCGGGGGCCGGCGCGGACGAACCGGAGGCAACGTCTGCCGTTCCGCTGACCGAACAGGTCCATCCCCGGACCGTCGATGTGCCGGAGACGGTGAACTCCACCGTGGACTGCGCCGCCGCCTCGGAGCCGGCCAGCAGTGCCAGACCAAGCGCAGCGCCGGTCACGGACCGGAGCAAGAAACCGGTTCGACGTGCGACGAGCATCCTGTGTCCTCCTCGTTGCGCGGCAGGGCGCGGACCGATCGGTCCCATCACAACCCGAAGCCGAAGCTGTTGTCACGCATCATGATGGGGTTCTTGGCCTCCATGACGAAGCGGGACGTGATCTGCTCGACCGACGTCGTCCGCGTCTGCCGCATGGCAATCCGGAACTCCGCGTGGATCAGGTCGATCACCTTGGTGACGCCGTCCTCTCCGAAGGCGCCGAGACCCCACACGTAGGGGCGGCCAATCCCCACCCCGTCGGCCCCGAGCGCGACCGCCTTGAACAGGTCGGTGCCCCGACGGACGCCGCTGTCGATGAAGACCGGCACCCGGCCCCGGACCGCGCCGACGACCTCGGGCAACGAGTCGATCGACGACCACATGCTGTTCACCGCCCGGCCGCCGTGATTCGACACGAAGATCCCGTCCGCGCCGTGCTCGATCGCCTGCTCGGCGCCCTCGGCGGTCATGATGCCCTTCAGGATGAGCTTCATGTCGCTCGCGTCCTTGAGGCGCTTGATGTAGTCCCAAGTGTAGGGATAGCGCTCGCCTTCGGGGCCCTCCAGGCCGGCCCGCATCGGCCGCAGGTAGTCCGGATGGTGCTGGTGGCAGTTCTGGCAGAGCACCGACTCGTAACCCTCGCCCGCCAGCGTGCGTCGCTGCAACTCGCGGTTGCTGCCGCCCAGCAGGTCGATGGTCCATACCAGGGCGGGGCAGCCCGCGCTGGCGACGCGGTCGATGACCCGCTTGTTCACGTTCCAGTCGGGCACCGTGTAGATCTGGAACCAGTGCGGCTCGCCGCGGGCCTCGGCGATCTCCACGTATGACTGCGAGCTCTGATGCGACTGCATCTGCAGGATGTCTCTCGCCCCGGCCGCCCGCGCGGCGCCGCTCTCGCCCTGCGTGTGATAGGCCTCGAGACTCGCGACCGGACAGAGAAAGAGGGGAGAGGCCCAGCGCCGGCCATAGAACTCGGCCGAGGTGTCGAGCTCCGGCAACTCCTCGCCGCCGAGCCGCCGGGGACGAAGCATCAGGCGCTGGAATCCTTCCCGGTTGGCACGCCTCGTTTCGTAGTCGTCGACTCCCATGTGCAGGTAGTCCCAGTGCTGGGGCAGGTTGTTGGCATGCGCCACGCGCTCGAAGTCCCAGACGTTGATGGCTTCGTCCGGCGACTCGATCATCTGCCCCGTCAACTGATCCTCGATGGCGTTCTGGGGAGGCAGTTGCGGTTCCTGGGCGGCCCCGAAACGAGGCTGTTCCAGTGAAGGGATGATCTCCGTCCCGCAAGCCCGGCACTGCAGCGCCGCGGATCCGGGCGCCGCGCCGCGCTCGGCCTCATGGGCAAGGGCGCGCTGCCAGCTTGCCGGCAGACCCGACGCAGCCAGGCCCAGCAAGGGGCTGGCGGCCAGAAACTTGAAGAACTCCCGCCGGCTCGTTCCGGGATCGGGGTGACGTCGGTCCAGTCTGCGTTCGGCCATCCTCTGCTCTCCTAGCGGGCCCGTGACGGGGCCGGTAAGCGGCCGGCGATCGCGGCCGGCCATCGGTTCGCCAAGTGTAGCCGAACGGTCGGGCGGGATGCATCGCCGCTCGAATGCAGCGGGGGTTTCATCACGAGCCGCCGGCTCAACCACGCCGCATGACGACGATTCGGTTGGAATTGGTGCCGGCCCGGTTGTTGCGGACGCCCCAGGTGTTGGACGTCTTGGTGAACGCCTGCTCGTTCACGACGACACAGACGGGTTCCCAGGGCGTGTCCCGCGCCACGTCCACGACCACACGATCCAGCAGCAGCGACCCGCTACGAACCTCGCCCACTTCGAACGCGAAGACGCTGTCGTGGGACGCCATCGAGGCTACGTTCTCGAGCGTCTCCCGCACGAGCGAGCGCCATGCCTCCAGATTGCCGGTCTGCGTGATCTCGACCTCCTCGGGATCGACGCCCGCGAACCAGCACCGCATCCAGTTGTCCGACCGGTAGTTGACGACATCGAGGAACGGCGGCGACGTGACGGCGAGCGTTACCGGAGGTCCGTCGTAGGCGAACGGTTCTCCGACCGGTTGTTCGAAGAACCCGCCGTTCCGCTCCGCCGGCGCCTGGCGCGGCACGTCGCGCAGGAGCGAACGCGTCTTGCGGCGAATCAGATCGGCGACATCGCGGTACTCCGGCCGCTGATTGCGGCGCGCGTTGGTCTTGCGCTGCCGTTCGATGGTGGTTGCCTGGTTCGGCGGCAGCGTGTAGACGGAGAAAAACCCCGGGGAATGTCCAGTCAGCCGGTTGATGGCGACCATCTGGATCCAGCGATCGACAGCATCGGTCGAACCGCCGGCACGACGTTCGCGCAGGTACTCCCGCAAACGGCAAATCTGGTTCAGCGTACGCTCGTGGAAGAAGACATCGAAGCCGTCGGGAGGCGCCGCCGGGTCGTCCAGCGACAGCGCGCTCAGGCGATCGACGACGGCCTCTATCGATGGTGGGTCCAGCCTCGGTTCGAGCAGGAGGCGAGACAGCGGGTTGACGTCGTTTCCCAGGGGCTGCCGCCCGTGCAGCGCGGCTTCCAGCAGCGTCGTTCCCCGTCCCATGAACGGATCGAAGACCACGTCATCCGGGTTCGTCAGGCGCGTGATGAAGAAGCGTGGCAGTTGCGGCTTGAAGCATGCGCGGTAGGAGATCTCGTGCAGGGAGTGCGCGGCCCGCTGCCTGGACGTCCAGAACTCGTTCGCGATGACGGGCACGCCGGCGTACTCCGACACGGTCGTTGCCTTGCCGTACCGGCGCCAGCCCTCCAGCTCGCGCACGAATTCAGTCAGCGTCAGGCGTTGGTCGGCGTCCGAAGCGAACGCGTACTGCATGCCGGCGACGGCGGCGTCACGCCTCGTAGGACTTGATCACGTCGAGAATCGCCTGTTCCTCCTCGGCCCAGGCGTTCTGGATCTTCTGCAGTGCTCCCGTGGCGGTCGGCGCCTGCATGGCAAGGTTGCGATTGTGGGGCAGCAGTAGTCCTTGCTCGACGGCGTGGTCGAGGAAACTGAACATGTGATCGAAGTAACCGTTGATGTTCGCAAACACGCACGGCTTCTCGTGCATTTCGACCGGAACCTGGGACCACGTCAGCGCTTCGAAGATCTCCTCGGTCGTGCCGTACCCACCGGGCAGGGCCAGGCATCCCTGGACGAGACTCTGCATCAGGTGCTTCCGTTCGTGCATCGTGTTGACTTCGACGATGCGGCTCAGCCCTTCGTGAGCAAGCTCCTGGTACGACAATTGCCGGGGGATCACGCCGGTGACATAACCGCCTTCGTCGAGGGCGGCGTTGGCGAGCACGCCCATCAGACCGATGCTCGCACCGCCGTATACGAGGCCTATTCCCTCGGCGGCCATCATGCGACCCAGGGCGTCGGCCTCATCGCGGAATTGCTCGTCCCGCCCTAGGTGTCCGCCAAGATAGACGCAGACGTGCTTGCCCGTAGGTGGCCCGGCTGGCGTCGGCTGCCCCCCACTTACCCGGCTCTTGACCTTTGCCATCTGGATTGCTGCCCGTGCGGCGGGATGGCGTCATTGTAGCGCGGTTTGCCTACCGCCGACGCCGGACGCCTACCGCTGCCGGCGCGACACGGGCTTCACCACGGCTTCCTGGTGTAATGGTGTACAAACTAACCTTCACGGCTGGTTTACGGAGAGGAGTCCGCGCGATGAGCGCCGAGCGTGTCAGGGAGCTTCGCTACGAACCCGAGGAAACGCCTCCGCCGGCACTCGCGCTGGGACTGGGCTCTCAGTTCGCGATGCTCACGGTCGCCGGGATCGTCCTGACGCCGGCCATCGTCGTGCGGGCGGCCGGCGCGGGTGAGGACTTCCTCTCCTGGGCAGCGTTCGCAGCGCTCGCGATCAGCGGGATCACCACCATCCTGCAGGCAGTGCGTGTCGGTCGGATCGGCTCCGGTCACGTGCTGCTCATGGGGACCTCGGCCGCGTTCATCGCGGTCTGCGTCACGGCGCTCGCCGAGGGCGGACCGGGACTGCTGGCGACCCTGGTCACCCTCTCCGCCCTCTTCCAGTTCGGCCTTTCGACGAAGCTGTCGCTGCTGCGCCGCGTCCTGACGCCGACGGTGTGCGGCACGGTCATCATGCTGATCCCGGTGACCCTCATGCCGATCATGTTCGGCATGCTGGACGACGTGCCGGAGGGTTCATCGCCCGGTGCGGCTCCGGTGAGCGTGATCGTCACGCTGCTGGTGACAGTGGCGGTCACGTTGCGTGCCACCGGCTACTGGCGGCTCTGGGCGCCCGTCATCGGGATTGCGTCGGGCTGTGTGGCCGCGGCCTATTACGGTCTGTACGACACCCGGCTGGTGGCCGATTCGGAATGGGTCGGGCTGCCGGCGGGCGCCTGGCCGGGTTTCGATCTCAACTTCGGTGTCGCGTTCTGGTCATTGCTGCCCGCGTTCGTGTTCGTGACGTTGATCGGCGCCATCGAGACGATTGGCGACAGTGTCGCGATTCAGCGTGTCTCCCGGCGCAAGCCGCGGGCGACCGACTTCCGCGTCGTGCAGGGCGCCGTCGCCGCCGATGGCGTCGGGAATCTCCTGTCGGGGCTCGCCGCCACGGTGCCGAACACGACGTACTCGTCGAGCGTCTCCGTCACCGACATCACCGGTGTCGCGGCGCGCGCCGTCGGTGTCGCCATCGGCGCCGTCTTCATCGTCCTCGCGTTCCTGCCGAAGTTCATGTCGCTGATCCTCGCTATTCCGGGGCCGGTGGTCGGGGCCTACACCATCGTGCTGATGAGCACGCTCTTCGTGCTCGGCATGCGGGTGGTCGTCGAGGACGGTACCGACTACCGCAAGGGCATCGTGGCTGGCGTTGGCTTCTGGATCGGACTCGGCTTCCAGAACGAGCTGCTCTTCGCCGACGCGCTCGGGGCGTGGAGCGGGCTGCTGAGTAACGGCATGACGTCCGGCGGCCTCGCGGCGATCCTCATGACGCTGTTCCTGGAGTGGTCGAGGCCGCGGCCGCTCCGCCTTCAGACGGACCTGAACACTGCCGCTTACCCGAAGATCGACAAGTTCCTGGCGCAGTTCGCGTCCAGCCGCGGCTGGGATGAGGCAATGACGGACCGGCTCCGCGCGGTGGGCGAGGAGACGCTGATCACGCTGATTCGACCCAGCGATGAAGGAGAGGCCGCCACCGAACGGCGTCTGCGGATCAGCGCGCGCAACGACGGCCGCGCCGCCGAACTGGAGTTCATTGCCGCAACCGACAAGTCCAACATCGAGGACCGCATCGCCGTGCTCGGGGACCGTGTAACCGGCGCCCGGGCCGAGCAGGAAGTCTCGCTGCGGCTCCTCCGCCACCTCGCATCATCCGTCCGCCACCAGCAGTATCACGAGACGGACGTTGTGACGGTTCGCGTGGAATCGCCCGATTAGCAGCCCGTGCCGATTGGTGCGCCCCGGCGCTCGCATCTGATTCCCCGAACCCGCGATGGTTGGATTGCCGTTGTCGCGTTCCTGGCGGTGTTTCTACTGGCTCTGCCGCCAGTTACGCATACGGTGCTCAATCGCACCGAACCCTGGATTCTCGGGGCGCCCTTCCTGTATTCCGCGCTGCTGGCGGTGTACGTCGCACTGATCGGCATCCTGATCTGGGCCTGGCGCCGGCTAGCCTGACGGCATTGCGCGAGAAGGAACCCGATGGAAGCCTGGGAAGTCGCGACCGCCCTGATCGTCGCCTATCTGGGCTTCACCCTCCTCCTCGGCGTGCTCGCGAACCGGCGCCTGACCGTCGACGTGGAGGACTTCATGCTCTACGGCCGGAAGGCCGGTTTCATCGTCCTCTACCTGACCATCGTCGCGACGTTCCATTCGGCCTTCGCGTTTCTCGGATCGGGCGGATTCTTCTATACGCACGGCATCGGTTTCTGGGCGGCGGGCGCGTGGACCGTGCTGGCGGGCGCCATCACGTATTTCCTCGGCACGCGCATCTGGGCGCTGGGCAAGGCGTTCGGCTACATTACGCCGGCCGATCTGCTGGCCGACTTCTACGAGTCGGAAGCGGTCCGGGTCGTTGTCGCGGTCGTGTCCGTGGTCTTCACCATCCTGTACATCCAGGTTCAGGCGCAGGGGCTTGGCTACATCATCACGGTGGCCACCGGCGGGCGTGTCTCGTTCGAGGTCGGGACGTTGCTGCTGCTCATAGTGGCGGCGTTTTACCTGATCGCAGGTGGGCTGCGGGCCGTTTACTGGACCGACGTTCTGCAGGGCGTCTGGATGTACTTCGCCGTCTGGATAGGCGCACTCGTGCTCGCCTATGAGTTGTTCGGCGGACCGCTCCAGCTCTGGAGGGAGGTTGCCGCGCAGCGGCCGGACCTGCTCACCCTGCCCGGACCCAACGGGTTTTTCACGCCCGGCATGTGGATCGGGATGATCGTCACCCTGTCGTTCGGCATCATCCTGCAGCCGCACATGCTCATCCGCTACTACACCGCGGTAGACGCGAAGACCCTGAGGGCGCTCGGCGCGACGACGCCGATTTACCTGATGACGCTTTACATTCCGGCTGCGTTCGTCGGCCTCGGCGGCGCCGTGGCGATGCCCGACCTCGACGTCCCGGACCGGATCTTTCCCGAGCTGCTTTTCGCGCACGTCTCTCCGTGGCTGACGGGCGCGATCCTGGCCGGCGCCACCGCTGCCGCGATGTCGACCCTCGATTCCATCCTGCACTCGAACATGGCCGTCCTCACGCACGACATCTACCGGCGCTACGTCCGGCCGGGCGCAAGTCAGGCGCACTACCTGCGGGTGGGGCGGGTGTTCGTCGTCCTGCTCCTCGCGGTCGGCTACGTTCTCACCGTCAGCACGTTCGATTTCCTGGTCGTGCTCATCACGCTGTCGGGTTCCGGCGCCCTGCAGTTGCTGCCGGGCGTGGTCGGCGTCTGTTTCCCGACCCGCCGGACCCTCACCCGGGCAGGCGTCGTCGCGGGCATCGCGGCCGGCCTGGCCACGTTGTACGTGACGCTGGTGGTTGTGCCGCATCCGCTGGGAATGCACGGCGCCATCTGGGCCCTGCTGGTCAACGGCGCGACCGCGCTGCTCGTGTCGGCGTTCACGCCGGCGCCGTCCGCAGGCACCATCGAACGCGTCCACGGCGAGCTGGAAGCGTTCGTCTACGGTAGCGAGCAGCCACGCCGGCCGTCGGCCTGAGGACGCGCCATGGTGACCCGTCGAGCGGCACTGCGGTTGGGCGGGCAGGCTGCGCTCGGCGCGGTTGCCGCTTCCGCCTGCGGGATCCGCCGCCCGCCCGTAACAGGGCCGGGTGTGGGCGCGACCGGTCTCGTGCCGGTCGACGTCGCGTGGGATCGCATCATCCGGCGGGTCGTCGGGCTTCGGCCCTACCGGCCGGCCGGCTTCCGGCTGGAATCCGTCCGGATGGGCGACAAGCTGATCGTCCACAACTACGGGCATGGCGGCGGCGGTATCACGCTGTCGTGGGGAACCGCCGAGCTCGCGGCGCGCGAGGCCGCGATGGCCACCGCCGGGGGTGAGCGCCGGGCGGCCGTGCTCGGCTGCGGCGTGGTAGGTCTGGCGACCGCCCGCCTCCTGCAGCTCCGAGGCTGGGAGGTGACGATCTACGCACGGGATCTGCCGCCGCGCACCACCTCCAACGTGGCGGGCGGGCAATGGACGCCGGCGTCGGTTTTCGACCCCGACGCGGTGACGCCCGCGTTCATGACGCAGTTCGTCGAGGCGAGCCGGATTGCCTTCCGGTACTTCCAGGACTTCGTGGGCGCCGGCTACGGCGTCCGCTGGATCGACAACTACTACCTGTCGGACGAACCGCGGGAGAGCCGGCTGTTCGACCTCCTGCCCGACGTCTTCGCGAGCGCGACCCAGTTAGGGCCGGGCCAGCATCCGTTCGCGGCGGCCTACGCGCAGCGCGTCCGCACGATGCTTATCGAGCCGGCCATCTTCCTGAGCGCCCAGTTACGCGACGTGCATATCGCCGGCGGCAAGGTCGTCGTGGGTGAGCTGCGCGGCCAGGAGGCCGTGGCGGCCCTGCCGGAGCGGATCGTAATCAACTGCACGGGCCTCGGGGCCGGCGCGCTCTTCGACGACAGCAAGCTCATGCCGGCCAAAGGCCAGTTGACGATCCTGTTTCCGCAGCCCGAGGTCGACTACATCGCGATTCAGAGGGGGCTGTACATGTTTCCGCGGGCGGACGGCATTCTTCTCGGCGGTACGTTCGAGCGCGGAAACGGCAGCCTGGACGTCGATGCGGAAGCCGAGAGGCGGATCGTGGAGGGGCATCGCCGGCTGTTCCGGAGCATGCGTGCGACGTGATGCCAATCCGCCCGCGTAGGTGACCGGACGGCCCTGTTGCACGGTAGAGTACCCGGCAGGAGCTGAGGATACGCAAGTCACGGAGGAGCCCGGTGGATCAGATCACGGAATACGAAACCATCGCCGACCTGTATGCGAATTCCATGCGGCTTCCCTTCCGGGAGGTCGTGGAACAGCACACGCTGCGGGAGCTGGTCGGAGACATCTCCGGCGCCACGACGCTGGACATGGCGTGCGGCGACGGCTTCTACACGCGTTGGCTCAAGCGGGCTGGCGCATCGAAGGCGATCGGCGTGGATGTCTCGGCGCACATGATCCAGCGGGCGCAAGCCGAGGAGCGGCGCGACCCGCTCGGCTGCGAGTACAGCGTTTCGGACATCGCCGCATACACGGCGTCTGAGCCGGTCGACGTGGTCGTCGCTATCTACTCGCTCGGCTACGCTCGCACGGGTGAGCAACTTCGGCGGTTCTGCAAGGCCTGTCACGACGCGTTGCGCCCGGGCGGGCGGTTCGTGGGCCTCAATGACAATGTCCCGAATCCACCTCCCGCGAACGCCACGTGGAGGAAGTACGGACTCGAGAGAACGTGCGCGAGCTCGCCGTCCGAGGGAGACACCGTTCACTTCACGGTATTCAATGCGGACAGCCGGCAGTTCGAGGTCCAGAACTTCTATCTGAAGCCGGAGACGTACGAGGAGGCGTTTCGAGCAGCAGGATTCGCCGAGTTCCGATGGGTGGATATCTCGTTGCGGCCTTCAGAGCGCGGCAATCCGTTCTGGGACGACTTCCTGTCCCATCCGCCCATCGTCGGCTTTGCCGCGTCGAAGTAGCGCGTTGACATTGTAGCTTCATGTGTCTACATTGGGTGCGATGAAGACCTCCGGTGTTCGAGATGTCAAGAACCGCTTGAGCGCCTACCTCCGCATGGTGGAGCGGGGAGAGCGCGTCGGCGTCACCCACCGGGGCCGGATAGTGGCCGAATTGGGACCGCCCACGCACACCACCGAGAACGAAGCGCAGGCGGAGCTACGCCGCCGCGCGCGCGGGGGCAGCGTTCGCCTCGGCGCCCCGAATCGCCCGGATGTCTACCCGCGTCCTTCGCGCCGCCTGCCGACCCGGATAGTGCAGGACTTGCTCGACGATACGCGGGGTGACCGGTGAATCTGTATGCCGAAACAAGTGCGGTCGTGGCCTGGCTTCTGGACGAAGAGCGCGGTGATCGAGCCTGGTCTCAACTCGTAGCTGCGGATACGGTCCATACATCCGACCTGACCCTGATCGAATGCGATAGGACGTTTCGCCGCGGCTCCTTGACCGGACGGTTGACTGCAAGCGAGTCGGTACGGCTGCAGGCCATTCTTGACACGGCGTCGGCGCATTGGACGCTCTACGCAATGGACGCGGAGATCGTCCATCGATCGCGGCGGTCGTTTCCACGTGAGCCGGTCCGGGCCCTCGACGCGATTCACCTCGCGACAGTGCTGACAGTCAGGAACCTGGCGCCGGATGTGAAGGTGCTGTCGTTTGACGATCGGATTCGCCGGAACGCCGCCTCCCTCGGTTTTCCGGTGGCGCCTGACGCCGTCGCGGCGCCGCGGACTCACTCGTAGTCGGCCGCGTCCATCGAGAAGGCCACGATCTCCTCGTCGTTGCGCGTATAGATGTGCTTGTTGGCGTAGGCGGGGTGGACCCAGTTGACGAACCGGAGCTCGCGGCGGTTGCCCGGCGGGGAGGTGGGCGCGATGAGCTTGGTGCGGCTCACCTCCTCGTAGCCCTCGGGGCTGAGTCGCGCGATGATCAACTCGCCGCGGTCGTTGTTGATGAGCACGCGGTCGCCGTTTCTCACCATGTAGCCGGACGCCCAGCGCCGCCGCTCGACGGTGGCCTCCTGGGTCTCCCAGATGCGTTCGCCGGTCGTGGCGTTCAGGCAGCGGAGCTGGCCGTAGCTGCAGATGCCGTAGATGTAGCCGCCGTCGATGATCGGGGTGGCCAGGACCGCGTGCAGCCCGTCCGTCCGGATCTCGCTATTGCTGGTTCCCTTCCATGCCACGGTGGCCTCGGGCCGGTCCTGATTGAGGGTCAGCATCATCGGGCCGTCGTAGAAGGTCGTGAAGAACAGTTGCGCTCCCACCTGCACGGGGACCGCCACGGTCATTGCCCCGCCGACGATGTACGGCTGCCGCCAGTAGATCTCGCCGGTGACCGGATTGAGTGACGCCACCTCCTCCGGGTTCCAGACGATAAGCTGCCTTGCACCGCCCGCCTCGACGATGATCGGCTGCGCGACACCGAGATCCTCCTCGCTCGGCAGGGCCCGCCAGACTTCCTCGCCGGTCATCTTGTCGAAGGCCACCACGCGCGCGTCGGGCTCGCCGCCGACGAAGCAGATGAGCCGGTCGCCGTCGACCAGAGGCGCGCTGGCGAAGCCCCAGTCGAAACCCCACTGCATCCGATCCACCGCGTAGTCCTCGCCGTAGTTTCTCCGCCACAGCAACTCGCCGGTGTCGACGCGAAGGGCGGAGAGGACTCCGGTGCGGCCGAGGACGTATACGCGGTCGCCGTCGACCGTCGGCGTTGCGCCGGGGCCCGTTTCCCACTGGATGCCGGCGTAGTCTGCGTCCCACTCCTGGACCCAAAGCAACTCGCCCGTCGCCTCGTCGAAGGCCAGGGCGCGTTCGGTCCCGCGCATGCCGTTGGTCGGCTCCCAGTCGGACGCGAACACCCGGCCGTCCGCTACCGACGGGCCGGCGAAACCCGCCTTGATCGGCGCCCGCCAGCGGGCCTTGAGCCCCTCGGCGGGAAACGACTCGATCAGACCGGTCTCGCGCCACTCGCCCAGGCGCCCCTCGCCCCGGAACTCCGGCCAGTCGTCCGCGCGGATGTCGGCCGCGCCGCCCGCAAGCGCCAACAGGCCGCCGATCGCCGCCGCCGCACGCCACATTGTCATGATGTCTTCCTCGCCCGGGTCAGCGGCCTTCCAGTTCCGCGTAGATCGCCTCGACGTTTGCCCGCGCCTGCTCCATGCCGTAGTCCGCGTAGCGCTCCGGCAAGTCCAGATTCGCTGCCGCTTCGTCTACGCTCCGTCCCGCCTCGTGGGACGCGCGCACGGCGGTGAGGAAGTCCCGGTTGAAGTCGGCGTACTCCCGCAGGTCGTCCCAGGTCAGCCATCCCGTCCACGCGCGTCGCTCGCCGCGGTCGCGCCGGCCGCGCCCCGCGTAGGTCGTCGGGATCGGGGCGTGGGCGGTGATGACCCGGTCCACGCCGTCGATTGCCTCCACGACCTTCGCCAGGGTCTCCGGAAACGCGATGCCGCTCCCGCCGTTGGCGGTGTCGATGACCGGCGCCGCCTTGTCCGGGAACAGCTCGCCGAGATACGCGGTCCGTTTCTGAGGGAAGACCACCACGATGTCGCCGTCGCTATGGGCGGGCCCGAAGTAGTACAGCTCGACGCGGTCGAGGTCCTCGAGCAGGCCGAAGCGGTCGGTGAAGGTGGTGTTCGGCAGGCCCGCCGCGCTCCCCGCGAACAGGTCCATGCGGGCCATGTTCGCCGCGGTGTTCTCGTGGGCGATGATCTCGGTCACATCCGGAAACTCGCTGTTTGCGCCGGTGTGATCCCGATCCGAGTGGGTGTTGATGATCGTCGTCACCGGCAGGTCGGTGACCTGGTAGACGGCGTCTATCACCGGCTGCCCCCAGCCGGGCAGCTTGGTTCCGACGAGGATGACCCCGCCGTTGATCTCGTCGATCAGGGCCAGACCGTTCGCGCCGCCCTCCCCCAGGTGGTACAGCGTGTCGCGGACGTTGAGGGTGTCGATCTCGACGAACCGCTCTTCCTGCTCCTGCGCTTGCCCTCTGTCAACGAGGAGCGCCAGCAGGAGAGCGGCGGGCAATGCGGTCGGCACGATCCATCGCTTCATGGAGTCCCTCCTCGCATGCGGCCCGAAGTGTCTCCGCAAGTGCGCGGACCGGACCATCATACGACCAGCGCGTGGTTTGACCCAAGCTGCCGGAGGTGGCTACAGTGCCGCGAGGTTTCCCTCCCATGGCTCGTTCCGACGCCGTTGCCGTCATCGCCTTGCCGTGGGTCCTGGTGATCTTCCTGGCGGCGTGCGGTCCGTCGCTGCGGGAAGTGGCCGACGCGGCGCTCGACGAGCGCTCGTCCATCCTTCCGGAAGGGCCTCCATCGCAACGGTTCGCCCCCCGCCCCGTGGGGGATCCCCCAGGCCCGGGCGCTTATACACAACGGGCGCTGCCGCGGATATGAGAGGGGTTGGTCTCGGGTGTGGGCGTGTGGTGTAAAAAAAAGGGAGGGGGGG
>VXRJ01000015.1 GCA_009838525.1 Acidobacteriota bacterium | reverse complement strand
CCACTCAGAAGGCCGCCGCGAGGGTGCCTACGACCGGTCCGACCTCCTCGATCTACGCAAGCCGGTAATGGAGGCATGGGGCGATTACATCGATGCCTAACTCAGTCGGCGACACCCCGCGACCTGCGTTGTAGGGCGATCTGGGAGACCTGTTCCTCTGGGGGCGGCCTGCGAAGATCGGCATTAGTCCCGCCAGCTTGTTTACTTTAGCTAAACATGGGCAGATGGACGGTACGGAATGATCGAACTCCCTGGGGGCCGGCTCGTTACATCGGATGAGCCGGTCGATCTGATCACGAAGATGGGCGCGGCGACGCTGTTCGGTCTAACCGCCGACGCGGTACGGACCGCAACGATACGTGGCCATGTGAGGACCCATGTGGTTCTGAGGTTCGCTAATCGTTACGACCGGCTCCTCGATTTCTGTTCGGCTGAGCGGTACTGGCGGGCGAGGACCAGGAGCGTCTATTACGAGCGTGACCTGGCCGATATGCGGGACCGTGCCGACGAGTTGTTGGTCAACGCGGTGCGGTACCGGCTGCTGCACCCTTGGCCGCTGGTTGAAACAGAACCAGCTTGTCCTCATCGCAGCGAGTGGCCTGCGCTACGCCGCCGTGCGAGAGACTGTGGTTCAAGTGAAAGATCGAACCCTACGGCTGTCCGAGGCGGATCCGACGTCCAGGTGACGTGAGAGAGGGCGTCGGCGCGAGTTGTGGTGGACCGAAAGCTCGAGGAGGGAGGGCTGAACCCCTGTGTATGGAGGGCGCGCAGGACGGGGGAGTCGCAGGTTGACGGATGGGTGGCGAGCTCCTATGTCAATTTTGGGTGGTGGTGTGTTGGAGGTGGGTCCAGATTCGGTCTGAAATGCGGCGTTTGAGGCAGCGGATGGCTTCTTTTTTGGTTTTGCCGCGGTCGAGGAGCCGGTTGTAGTAGAGGCGGCCTTCTGTTCCGGGTTGTCGTATCTGTGTTATGGCGGCGGTGTGGATGGTGCGGTTGAGTTGTCGGTTGCCTCCTCGGTTGAGGCGGTGGCGGACCACTCGTCCTGATGATGCTTGGACAGGCGCGGTTCCGTTGGCCATGGCGAACTTGGCTTTGGTGGGGTATTTGTTGGGGTGGCCGACCTGGGCCAAGATTTCGGCGGCGCCGAGTTCTGCGATGCCCCGTATTTGGGTGAGGGTGGTTCCGGTCTGGTGGAGGGTGTGTCGGATTTGGGTGTCGAGGGCCCGGGTTTGGTTGATCAGGGTTCGCATGGCGGAGACCCGGCTGCGGGCGAGGTCGGCTCGGATGCTGTGGTCTTCTCCGAGGAGGGTGAGGACTTTGTCTAGTGAGCTTTTGAGGGTGATCCGGGTACGCAGTTCGTGTCGGTAGCCGCACCGGATCTTGGCCAACTCGGCGTGGAGGCGGCCCGAAGCTTTGACCAGTTGGTCGGATAGTTCACGACGATACGCGCATAACGCCCGTAAATCGTCTGTTAGTCCAACAGCTTGGACCTGGGGTAAGCCGTCTTCGCGGAGCGCGACACGAGCGATACCCAACGCGTCCCCAGGGTCGGTTTTCGTTCGGGTCCGCTGCCGGCGCCGGGCTCGGGCTGTCATCTGGGGCGGCACGTCAACCACCACATGACCCGCGGTGACCAGCATTTGGGCCAACCCACGGCCATACGAGCCCGAACCCTCGATCCCGACCCGGACCACGCACCCCAGCTGGCGCACCCATGCCCACATCGCCTCATGACCGACCGCAGTGTTCGCGAACACCTCAGACCCCGCGGCCCGGCCGGCCTGGTCCACGACCACACACACCAGGCTGTCCTTATGCGAGTCCACGCCCACAACCATCATCGCTGATCTATCCTTCCTCTCAGCTGACATGCTGGTAGAACAGCCCGAATGCGCAACCGTGCGTAGAGAAAGCCACCCACCCACACAAAGGGGCAGGGAGCCAGATCAAGCTCCTATCAAGCGACAAACGGGCCGCAAGAACCCGGCGGGGAGGCAATCGCCAACCAAAGCCACCAAACCGTTACGGGCCAGCCCAAAACGGACCAGGGCAGGGGGCGTTGAGCCATCCCCACCGGGTCTAGCACCACACATCCAAACACGCACGGAGGCGGGGCTGACTTTGGCCTTGGCGTGGTGGGGTTCTGGGTTGGCGGTGTGGTGGGTGTTGGAGGGTGCCCTGTTGGGTGCGGGCGCGGCTGCGGCTAGGGCGACTCCTGTGGTGGTTGGGCTGGCGGGCGCGGCGGTGATTGCGGGGCTGGTGGGGCTCAGCATCCAGCGGCTACCCAACCAGTCGTGGAGACCACCCCCGACGATGTTCTGGTTGCGGCGGCTATCCGCCAGCGGGTCCAGTTTGCCTTGGCTGCGGGGTCGGGTGCTGGGTGCCTTGTTCTGGCCGGCGCGGTCGCAGCGGTTCCTCCTACCAGTGGGCTCAGGAGTGTGGAGGGGGTGATGATGTTGTACCTAGCGGCGACCACGGCCGTCAGCTTGCTGAGGGTGGTGGGTGAGTTCCTGCCGGGGGTGGTCGGTTCCAGCTAGCACCGGATGTTGAGGGAGGTGATTGGTTACGGCGTCCCGGCCCGGGGCTGCGGGGGGTGTCGGTTGTGCGGCTAGGGGCGGGCGGTGCCGCCGGGTGTCCGGTCGGTTCGGTGCTTGCGTACGTTGTGGGCCTTCCATCGGAGCCATGGTGGCGGCGTCAGTAGACCAGTTCCCAATGCGTTCCACGACCTTTACGGGTACGACCAGGTTCCAGTCCTCTACGTAGTGGGTCTGCTTGCGGGGGAAGGTGTCGAATACGAACATCTCCGCCCGCGGGCCGAGGGGGCCGAACTGGCCCAAGTCGCTGCTGGTGATTCCCCACAGGTCGCGGTGCTGGTCCAAGAAGACCCCCACCTTTGCTCGCAGCGCCGACTGGCCGTCTCGTAGCTGGCAGTAGGCGGCCACCGCCTCAACGTAGATTCGGTCCGCCTGGGTCACCGACTGGTAGATATCGTCCCAGCTGCCTCCGTAGTCGGGATCCGCAGGACATCTACCAGGGTGCGTTCCATTCCCGTTACCCGCACGGTGCCGTCCGCGTAGGTTCGGGTGACCACCCCGAAATGCCGGTTACCGGAATCGATGAGCCGCTGGGGGAATCGAACACCCCGGTAGCGCATGGCACCGTAGACGATTGGTGGGGCGGGATCGGTTGCCGAGTACACGGCGTCGAACCGCATCGAGTACGAGATCCCCCAGTGGTCGAGGGCAGCGTGGTGCGACACCACCGCGTCTGGGGCCATCTTGGTAGCGACTAGGTCTGGGATCGGCTGGAACCGGGCCGGGTCGATACCGTCGGCCACCACGGCGAACAGGTCAGGCCGCACCGCCACGACCCGCCCAGCCCGCAGGCACCGGTCCTCGATGCGGCGGGCTTCCTCCACAGGGTCGGCCTGACCATGTTCGGCTAGGAACGCGACGAGTTCGGGGCCGGTGAACACCGGCTCCACAGCCAAGAACGCTTCGTGGTCCGCCCCAACACCTCGACAACTACCAATCGTAACGGTGGCCGTGTATTCCACGCCTGTGCTCCTTGACTGGCCACCCGGCGACCTGGCACCACCAGGCAATCCCCGAGTCATTGGGCGACAACTGGCAGCCTCCAGAGGAGTTCACACCGAACCCGGCGCAGCCGGGACGCCGGCGGGGCGGATCCGTCGTTCAAGCAGCCCGAGCGTCACACGGCTCCGGGTACTGTGTTGGGTGGGGCGGTCACGCTGCTGGGGATAGGCTGTCGATCCAGTCGTAGATGTCTTGTTCTCGCCAGCCCACCGCTCGGGTGCGTTCCCCGCCAAGGCGGACAGCTGGGGGAAACGACCCGTCCCGCAACCGACGCCAGATCGTCGTCCGGCTTAACCCCGTCAACGCCATAACCTCGGGCATTCTCATCATCCGCCCACTTCTGGGACGTTCCGCCACCGACCGTCGATGGCTAACACCCGGCCTGTGGTTGTGGGTTTGGTTTCTCATCCGCGTTCTCCTTGGTTGTCACCCGGTCTTGTCCCGGCTCGCAATCTGTGTCCGATAGGGGACGGGAAAGGGTTGTGTTGCTATCGAACATACCGAGGGGTCCTTCCAACCCGGTCGCGCATCCACCCCCTTGGGGTCGCGCTCAAGCGCGACCGGTCGCGCATCCCCCCATTCGCGGTCGCGCTTCCCTCCTTTTCGGTTGTGCCCGCCTCGGATCGGGGCGTTGAGCGCCGGCGCGGCAAGCAAACGCATCCCGGCGTACGAGAGGTTCGGCGGCTCTATTGGGTGGTTGACTGGCGGTGGGACATGTGTCCCCGCACCCCGTTCATCCGGGGGAGGACGTATGTCCCAGTCAGCGAACGGGGGCGCTTCGTGGGGCGTGTGAGGCTGGTCGCGGTCGCGCATCCGGTCGCGCATCCTTGTGACCCGGGCTTTCGCGACGCCTCAACGGAGCCAGGACCCCTCGAGCCGCCCACAGGTCCCGTCGGCGAGCTGCTCGGCGGCCGGGACCGTTGTTGTGGGGGGACAAGTGTCCCGGTCACACAGTCACCCAAGGAGGGACATGTGTCCCTGCAGGGTTCGGGGCAGCACCGCGGCCGTAGGCCAAGCCGTTGGCTTAAGGGGGAGCCTTCGCCGGGGACTCCGGGGGAGGTCGGTGGGCTGGATGGTGCGGACGGTCCGGGGG
>VXRJ01000014.1 GCA_009838525.1 Acidobacteriota bacterium | reverse complement strand
TGCCAGATCCCCCCGCCGACCCCGCGCCGCCCGCCGCTCGCCTGACGTTCGTCCCGCGCGAGGGGGCGGTGCAGTCCGAGATCCGGGTCGGGCATCTCGGCATTGCCCGGAAGGCGGACGACTTCCACGCGGTCCGGGTGATGGACATGGTGTTGGGCGGGCAGTTCACCAGCCGCCTCAACATGAACCTGCGCGAGGCGAAGGGCTATACCTACGGTGTTCATTCGTCCTTCGACGCACGCCGAGGCCGGGGGCCGTTCGACGTCGGGACGGCGGTCGAGGCGGCGGTCACCGCCGAGGCGGTTCGTGAGATCATTGCCGAGTTGCACGCCATCCGGGATGCTCGCCCGGTTACCGAGGAGGAGCTCGCCGTCGCGAAGCCGGCGATTACGCTCGGCTTTCCGCGCGCCTTCGAAACCTCGGGGCAGGTGGCGCGGGCGGCCCTCCGGCTCGCGCTGTTCGACCTGCCGGACGACGAGTACACGACGTTCGTCCCCCGGGTCGAGGCGGTCGACGCGGCCGCCGCCACCGCCGCCGCGCGGCGGCGACTGGACCCCGACGCCCTCGCGGTGGTCGTCGTCGGACCACCCGAGGTCCGTCCTTCGCTCGGCGCACTCGGCCTCGGTGAGCCGGTGGACGCGACTCCGGACGGCGTCGACGCGACCCGGCCCTGATCTTCGGGCGGGGTGACAGGAGTCGCCATGCTACATGTGGCGGCCCGCGCTGATCCGGGTCGCTGTCCGGCTACAGCGCCCGGCGCAGGAACTGCACCAGGACCCATCCGTCCAGCCACGAGAACGGGGCGATTCCCGTGCTGTAGTGCCCGCACGGGAGAACCGACACTTCCGGATCGACGCCCTCGGTCCGGAACTGATCCACGAGCTGGCGCGAGAGCCGCACCGGAAACGAGAGGTCGTACCGCGCGTACACGAGGAGGGTTCGGGTTCCTCGCATTCGATGCACGTAGGGGGCGGGGCTGATCGGCAGCCAGCAGTCGCGCAGCAGCGGCAGGTCGATCGACCCGTCGAGCCCCTCCCGCACATGCGCCGTCGACAGCCCCTCCCACACCACGTCGGCGAACCACGGCGATATGTGGTTGAGCGCCGCAACCCGGATGCGCGGATCGTGCGCCGCCGTCAGCATCGAGAGGCACGACCCGAGGCTGGTCCCGAGGATGCCGATCCGTTCGTAGCCCTGCCCTACCAGCCAGTCGACGGTCCGGCGCGCGTCGAGCACCGCCTGCCGGCAGACCTGCGCCGTCCGCCCGACGTTCGCGCTCACGATGTAGTCGGCCCGGTGGAGCTCCGGCGGCATGCGCTCGTCGTGGTACGGAAGACTGAGCCGGACCGCGCTGATGCCGACCCGAGCGATGATCCGGGCCAGTGCGATGTGTGCGTCGAAGCCGGCGTTCCACTGCGGCAGTATGACGACGGCCCGCTTGGGCGGGTCGCCGTTCTTCCGGGCCGCCGCCGGAAAGTACCGCGCGCGGACCGTGTTGTTTTCCGGGTGCGGCGTCCGGAACGCGCTGGGGAACGAGAGGTTGAACCCGTCGAAGCTGAAGTCGTGGGCCGCCGGGGCGGCGTAGAACCGTTCGCTGGCGGCGGTCTGCTCTGCCGCCCAGTCGCGAAGCGCGCTGCCCGGATCGTCGCGGGGCGCCGTCTCGAACACCCAGTCCAGTCCCCACTCGAACGGCCGGACCACCCGGTCCGTGGTGCGCGCCACCAGTGAGTGTTCCCAGCGGTGAAAAAACGGGGCAATCACGAATGCGGATGCTACTATTCCGCGCATGAGCGTGACACAAGTGGATGTGAGACAGGCGCAGGCGTTGCGCGCGAGCGAGGACTATACGTACGTCGATGTACGGTCGATCCCCGAGTACGATGCGGGCCACCCGGCCGGCGCGCACAACGTGCCGCTGCTGCACCGGGACCCCGCTACCGGCATGATGCAGCCGAACGTGCAGTTTCTCGACGTGATGCAGGCGAACTACGCGAAGGACGCCAAGTTGCTGGTCGGCTGCCAGATGGGTGGCCGCTCTTCGCAGGCGGCGCAGATTCTGGTGAGCGCCGGTTACACGAACGTCTGCAACGTCCTGGGAGGCTTCGGCGGCGCGCGCGACCGGTACACCGGGCAGGTGCTCAACGAGGGCTGGGCCGATGCCGGCCTTCCGGTTGATACCGAGCCGACGCCCGGCGGCAGCTACGGCGAGCTGTCAGGCGGCTAGGCTGGTGCGCCGGCGTCTACCCATTGGCACGCCGGCAATAGACAAGAGAATGCCGGTCTGGAGACCGGCGCACCGGACCGGCGGACCGGGCCGGTAGACCGAACCCGCGCGCCCTTACTCCCGAATCACACGCTCCCACGCGGCCGCGAGGGCCAGCAGCCGGTCCGTCTCGCCACGGCGACCGACCAGTTGCAGGCCGACCGGCACGCCATCCGCGTCGCCGCACGGAGTCGATAGCGCCGGGTGGCCCGTGACGTCGAAGAGCTGGGTCAGCCGAAGCATGAGCGGGCGGACCGGTTCATCGCGGCCGTCCAGTTCGACCGTCTCTGCGCCGATGGGCGGCGGTAGGATCGGGAGCGTCGGCAGCAGCAGCGCATCGCAGCCGGCCAGCGCCGCATCTACCGCCGCCGCGAGCACCTTCCGCCGCTCCTGGGCTCGGCCGTAGTCGTCGTCCGCTACGCTGCGGCCGGACTCGAGCCGTTCGCGGACGCCCGGCGAGATGTCGGCGGCGTGCCGTTCGAGCAGTTTGGCGTGACACCGGAACGCTTCGGAACGCTGGGTCCGGGCATACACGGACGTCGTCTCCTCGGCCCCCGCGATGTCGGTCCCGCGGACCGCCACGCCGCCGGATTCCAGGCGAGCGACGGCTGCGTCGAACGCGGCCTCCACCGCCGGCTCAACCAGGTCGAAGAAATAGCGGCGCGGGATCCCGAGGCGGGGCCGCGCGGGCGGCTCCGGGATGTCGTCCCCCACGTCGTCGTCCCGGATGATGCGGAAGATGGTTGCGGCGTCCTCGACCGTCCGGGCGATCGGTCCCGCGTGGTCGAGCGATGGCGCGAGCGGCACGACACCTTCCAGACTCACCTCGCCATGGGTCGGCTTCAGGCCGACCACGCCGCAGGCGGAGGCGGGAATCCGTATGGAACCGCCCGTGTCCGTCCCGATCGCGGCGACAGCCATCCCGGTCGCCACCGCGACGGCGGAGCCGCTGCTCGACCCGCCGGCGCTCCGGTCCCGGGCGAACGGATTGCGGGTCATGCCGAAAGCCGATTCCTCGCCGGTCGTGCCGAAGGCGAGCTCGTGGAGATTGCACTTGCCGACGATTACCGCGTCGGCGTCACAGAGGCGCGTCACGATGGGCGCGTCGGCGCGAGCCACGTTGGCTAACAGCGGCCGTGACGCGGCGGTGGTAGGCGTGCCCTTGAGGTCGATCAGATCCTTGAGCGCGATCGGAATGCCGTGCAGCGGGCCGCGGTCCTCGCCGTCGGCCAGTCCTTCGTCCGCACCACGCGCCTCCGCGCGGGCCTCCGCGTCGCGCACCAGGACGAACGCGTTCAATTCGTCGTTCCGGGCGGCGATGGCGGCGAGGCAGTCATCCACCAACGTGGCGGCCGTTGTCCGGCCGGCGCGAAGCTCGGCGCCGATGTCCGCTATCGTCCTGAACTGCATTGTCAGATCATGGCGTCGTCGTGAAACGTCTCGCCCCGGGCGAACCGTGTCGGGTCGAACGGTGCGATGTCGATGCGCGTCGACGCGCCGGTCGTCAGCAGCTCGGCCATCGCCGCACCGACCGCGGGCGCCATCATAAGGCCATGGCCGCTGAAACCGTTCGCGAGGTAGAAGCCGGCGATAGCCGGATGCGCGCCGATGAGCGGGTTGTGATCCGGCGTCATCTCGTACAGTCCGGCCCACCCCTCGATCAGCTCGACCGCGCCGAGCGCCGGGAGCCGCCGCACCAGGGGCGGCCGGAAATCGTCTTCCCAGCGTGACAGGTCGCAGTCGAAGTTCTCGCCGGCCGGCTCGTCCAGTCTTGTCTTCGCGACGATGATTCGATCCTGCCCGTCCGGCGCGGCCGGGTCGTCGTGCCGCCAGTGGACGCCGGTCGGGTCGATCACGACCGGAAAGCGGTACGGCCAGCGGTGGGGAAGGGCGCACCGGAACAGGTGCTGTCGAACCGGCGCCACCGGCAGATCGACGCCCGCCATCGCGGCAAGCCGCGCGGCGAACGGCCCCGCCGCGTTGACGAGCGCATCGGCAGGAACGGCGTTGACGTCGTCCAGCGTGACATCCCGGACGCGCCCGCCCGCAACCGCCACCCCGGTCACCGACCCGGTTACGTAGGTTGCGCCCGCCGCTTCCGCCGCCCGCCGGAACCCGGCCAGCACTTCGCGCGGGTTGGCGTAGCCGTCGTCGGGGCCGAACAGGCCGAAGCGGATGTCATCGAGCCGCAGGTCCGGCGCATGGGCGCGGATCGCCTCGACGCTCAGCCGCTCGACGTTCGCGCCGAGCGACCGCTGCGTCGCATAGCGGCGTTCGAACCGCTCGACCATTGCGTCGTTCACGAGAAAGAGATAGCCACGCTGCCGGAGCCACGCCCGGGGCCGCGCGCCGGGCGCGCCCATCGTCTCGTCGAACCGCCGGTAGAAGCCGATGCTGCGTTGTGCGAGGCGGATGTTGGCGGCGGAGCTGAACTGCTGCCGGACGCCCCCCATCGCCAGAAACGACGACGCGCGGCGATAGGCGGGATCCCGTTCGATGACCGTGACGTCGACGCCGCGCCCGCTGGTCCGGAGGTGCCAGGCGATGGACGAGCCAATAACGCCCCCGCCGACAATGACTATCTGTCGCGTCGCCATGCCGTGCGCCTCGCCGCTTTCGGTGCCACGCGGGGTTTCACCACGAGCCCCTAGCGCCGGGGCGGCGGGACTCCGCGCGGGGGCAGGCGGGGCATGGCGCCGTCCTCCATATAGCGCTTCAGGGACTCGAGCGACGATTCCCAGCCCGTCTGCATGAGGACGCCATAGTGCTGCCACCGCTGCCCGTCGCCGAGCGCATGCTGCCGCACCCGCAACTGCGTTGCCGGTCCGTCCACGCCGCACGTCACCTCCAGCGCCATCGGTCCGATCGGATCGCCTTCCGGCGGCAGCCAGTACACGTCCGCGAGGAAGAACTCGCGACCGTGCTGGAACTCCATGACCGTGCCGTAGAGCACGCCTCCGAGGGTGCCGAGCACGGCGTCCTGGAACGGCGTCGAGTCCCACTCGACCGCGTAGACTCCCATCGGTCGCGGTGCCGTGACGGACCCGATGGTGTTCCACCACGCGGAAAGCGCTCTCGCGTCAAAGAAGGCCGAGAGCACCCGCGTCGGCGCGGCGACGATCCGTATCGTCAGATCGACAGTGAACGCGGTGGATCGGGCCATAGGGGCTGGGGAACGACGTGATGTTGCGGCGGCGTCAGCCGGTGCCCGCGACGGCCCGGGCGCGCCGGATCTGATCGGCGTGGTCGTGCGCGTGTGCCGCGTAGATGCGGAGCCACTCCTCGACTCCGTAACTGTCGTGTTCGGGGTGAACGCCGAGCCGGATCCAGTCCTCTTCGTTCAGCCGGTCGAGCAGTTCCGCCGTCGCGTCGCGCGCCGCGCGAAACGCCGCCAGGGACGTGGCGAGCGGCCGGTCGTAGTGGAGCCGGCGGGCGAACTCGTCCTGATCGTAAGCGCCGATCGCGGGCCGATCATGAGCAAGCATCAGCCGCAGCCGGATCGCGCTGGTCATCTCGCTGTCGGCCAGATGATGGACAATCTGCCGCGCCGACCACTTGCCGGGCGCCGGATGCGCATCCAGTTCCGCGTCGGTGGCGCCTTCGAGCGCATTGGCCACCACTTGGTACCCCGCTTTGTACCGCGCCACCAGGACCTGCCGTTCGTTCGCGTCCATCCGACCTCCTCCGTCCGCGTTCATGGTTCTCCGTCCGCGATCATCCATCCCTCCTAGTACAGCAGATAGCGCTCTCGAATGGGAGCGAACGCGGCGACGGCGGCGTCCCGGTCGGCGGCCATCGCTTCCAGGGGGCGGCCCCGCTCGATGTCACGACGGAGCGCGTCGGTGCCGGCGAGGATGTCGATCGGCATCTTCTGCGCCTCGTATTCGTAGGGCGGCTCACGCCAGCGGAATGCTTCTCCCAGCGCGTCACGGCAGGCGGCGATGAGGGCGACCGCCGTCATGACCGGCCGGAACGCGCGGCGATCGGTGACGTGGAGCTGGCAGCCGCCGCAGACGGCGCCGGCATGTTTCTGGAACGTCGGCTCGAACGTCGCGGGGCGGGCGTGCACGCCGGGCAGGCCGAGCCCGTTCAGGCGGGCGGCGAGCGCGTCCGGTTCGACGCCGGGAGCGCCCGCCAACTCGAACGGCCGGGTGGTGCCGCGCCCCTCCGACAGCATCGTGCCCTCGAGCAGCACCATGCCCGGGTAGACGATCGCGCTGTCGAGGGTCGGCACGTTGGGCGACGGGATCACCCACGGCGCGCCGGCTTCATCGTGGCACATCGCGCGCGACCAGCCTTCCATCGCGACCACCTGCAGGTCGGCGCCGATGCCGAACTCCTCGTTGAACAGCCGCGCCAGCTCGCCGATCGTCATGCCGTGCCGGAGCGGGATGGGCAACTGGCCCACGAACGACGCGAACGCCGGGTCGAGCACCGGTCCTTCGACGGCCTCGCCGCCGATGGGATTCGGCCGGTCGCAGACGACGACACCGACGCCGGCGCGTGCCGCGGCGCGCAGGCAGTTCGCCATCGTCCAAATGTACGTATAGACGCGCGTCCCGACGTCCTGCAGGTCGATCACCAGCAGATCGAGTCCTTTCAGCATCGTGGCGGTCGGCTCGCGCGTGTCGCTGTAGAGGGAGTAGACCGGCACGCCCAGGCGCGGATGCCGCGCGTGGCCGGTCTCCACCATGTTGTCCTGTGCCGTGGCATGGAAGCCGTGCTGAGGCCCGAAGAGCGCCGCGAGCGTGACGCCCGGCAGGGCGGCGACGCGATCCGCAACGTGGCGGAACTGCCGGTCCACCGACGCCGGGTTCGACACCACGCCCACACGCGCACCGTCCAGCACGCCGTCGCGGAGCGCCCGTTCGGATCCCAGCGTGATCGCCATCGTCGTCACGCCGCGATGTTGGTGATGACGTACTCCATCACGCCGCTACGCCCGGTAGTGTTCGAGTTGATCGCGCGCCGCGCCGGCACGCGGTGCGCCCGGATGCCGGCGCGCGCCGCATCGCGGTTGCCGTCATAGAGCCGTCCGATCTCTGCCGCCGTCGAGTTGCTGAGCAGCACGAAGCATCCGCGATCAGCGAGCTCCAGCACCACCTGCTGCAGACGGCGCTGATCGGCGCTCGAGAAGCCGCCAGCCGTATACGACGTGAAATGCGCCGTTCGGCTGAGGGGTGCGTAGGGCGGATCGAGATAGATGAAGTCCTCCGCTTGCGCGTGCTGTACCAACGCGTCGTAGGGTGCGTAGTCGATGGTGGCGTGCACGGCCTCGAACGCCGACGCCACCGCCCGCAGGTTGTCCTCGTCGCAGACACGCGGGTTGACGAATCGGCCGCGCGGCACGTTGAACGCGCCCTTGGCGTTCAACCGGAAGAGGCCGTTGTAGCCGGTCCGGTTCAGGTAGATGAGCATCGCCGCCAGCTCCGGCGTGTAGCGGTCGGGGCGGGGCCGGGCACCGTTCAGAATCGCGGCGCGGGCCGGATTGAACTGCTCGTCGCGCACTCGGTAATAGTGCGCGTCCGGATCGCGTCGCCGTGCGTCGTCCAGCCGCCGGAGGGCCGCCACCACTTCATTCGTTTGGTTGCGCAGACGCAGGCAACAGCCGATCAGGTCGGCGTTCATGTCGGTCAGACGCACTCGCTCCGCCGGCAGGCGACCCTGGTTCACGAGGTCGAAGAAGACCGCGCCGCTTCCCAGGAATGGCTCGTGGTAGCCACGGAAACGGGCCGGATAGAAGCGCCGCAGTACCGGCAGCAGTTGGCGCTTGCCGCCGGCCCACTTCAGGAACGGCCGGACCGTTGCGGCGTCAATCACCTTGCTCGGAAGGCGTTCCGATAGCCGGTGCATGCGGCCTCGAGTGAGGGCGGCGCCGTCGGCCGCAACTGGTTGGTGCGGCACATTTGCACCAGGGCGTCGACATGTGGCCGACAATCGCCCGGCCTCGACAACCGCGGGTAGACGTCCGTTTCCGTTACGTCTTTCCCACCGAGATAGGACAACCAGGTCTCGATGTTGCGCGTGGGGATGGCAATGAGAACTCGGTCAGTGGTCGTCGGTGGATCGACGCCGGCGGCGTCGCACGCGTCGTTCAGTTGCCTGCGGCGTCTTTCGATTCCGACTGTGTCCCCGTCAACGACAACAACGAGCACGGATGAAGCAGCCCTCCTCCGCTGCTCTCTCAATTCGCTCGGAAACTGCTCGCGCACGAATTGTTCTCCCGAGCCCCGACCGCATGGCATAGGTACTGTCCGGGGAACATCCCGGCGCCTCAGTTTGCCGATTACCCTCCTGATCAGAACATCCTGCTGTTTATCCTCACACAGCAGGATAATTGTCGCGCGCCTCACGGCGCCCAGCCTCGCGCATGCAGTTCGGAAAGGCGAAGCCCCGTATCATTGGCGACGTCTACAATGCGGGTCTGACTTTCCGGCTCGCGCGCAAGCCAAACGGCCTTGTCGGAGAGGAAGTCGATAGCTTCCGGGTGGTGAGAAATGATCACCGTCTGCGGCAATTCGACTCCGCAACCATCCTCCAGCGCGGCGAGCCACGGCTGCAACTCCGGCAGAGTGACATAATTGTCCGGTTCGTCCAGAAAGAGCGTGCGCGGTATTCCAGAAGGTTCATCGGCAAAGGTCAGCATGTACAGCACAATGAGTGCCCGCTGGCCATCGGATAGCCTGTCGAAACGATAAGATTGGACGGCGGCCTCGCCGGGCGGTGCGAACTGGGCAAGCAACTCCCGATGGTCGCCACTGCGTTGCGACAGTTTCAAACCGACGAAACCTGGCAGGACATCCTGGAGTCGTGACACTGCTTGTTGCACGTGTTCGGGATTCTCTAGCGACCGGCCTCGGTACCAGGAAGCGAAGTTTTCGCCCGTGTGATCCAGAACGTCGCTTTCACCCTCGGAAACGCCAGAGATACTCGCCGGGCGCAAGGACAAGGACTGGAAACGCCGCAGCGTATCGCGGAACCGGCATAGTTGCCTATTGTCGTGGCGACCGCCGACGAATGCGAGGCCGGACTGTGTCCAATCGTAACTGTACGTCGGTCCCTTGCTGTGATTGTCACGATAGAGTTGTACCTTACCCAATTCAAAAGAGAAGAGTGGCTTGCCACCGGCGGTCAAGCGTTCCGCCTTCACGCGATCGATCTTCTTCTCGGTATATTGGTCGATGGTGAGCTCATATGTGAGTACCCCATTCTTGTCCGAGAACTCCAACTCGAAGCGTTGTTCGGTCTTTGTAGTCCAACTAGTGATGTCGGAGGTGGAGAAAAGACGGTCGACGCGGCTCTCGCCGCTAAGAAACTCGCGCAGTTTGTTGACGACCTCGAACACGGCCGACTTTCCGGAACCGTTGTCGCCCAGCAACAAGGTTAGTTCCGAGAGACGGAGATCAAAGTTTGTCAGACACTTGTAATTGTCGACGTGAATGCGTGTGAGCATCGTTGACGCAGTATACCAGAGGCGTGCGGGATGGAATCGGTTCTGGTACTGGGCGTACGGGTTGCGTTTGCCGTCCGGCGGAAGCAACAATACCGGGGAATCCCAAAAGGAGGCATCGTGGCGGTTGCGGAAGTTGAACTCCACCAGGATTTGCGAAGCGCGGTAGGGGAGCTGTGCCGGCGGTTCCCCGACACCTACTGGCGGGATCTCGACCGGGACGAGGCCTATCCGGAGGAGTTCGTCCGGACGCTGACCGACGCGGGCTACCTGGCCGCACTGATCCCGGAGGAATACGGCGGGGCCGGCCTCGGGATCGCCGAGGCGTCGGTCATTCTTGAAGAAGTGAACCACTCAGGTGGGAATGCCGCCGCCTGCCACGCCCAGATGTACATCATGGGATCGCTGCTGCGGCACGGCTCGGAGGCGCAGAAACGCGAGTACCTGCCCAGGATCGCTTCCGGAGAGCTTCGCCTGCAGGCGTTCGGCGTGACCGAGCCGACGACCGGCACCGACACCACGCAACTCAAGACGATGGCGGTGCGCGATGGCGACCGCTATATCGTCAACGGCCAGAAGGTCTGGATCTCGCGCGCCGAATACTCCGACCTGATGCTGCTGATCGCCCGCACGACGCCGCTTGAGCAGATCAAGAAGAAGACGGACGGGCTGTCGATCTTTCTCGTCGATCTCCGGACCGCGGTGGGCAACGGCGTGACCATCCGCCCGCTTCGGACGATGATGAACCACGCAACGACCGAGGTCTTCTTCGACAACCTGGAGGTGCCCGCGTCACAGCTCATCGGCGAGGAGGGGCGGGGATTCCGTTACCTGATAGACGGGTTGAACGCGGAGCGGATCCTGATCGCGGCGGAATGCGTCGGTGACGGCCGCTGGTTCGTCGAGCGGTCGGTGGGCTACGCCAACGAGCGGATCGTCTTCAACCGGCCGACCGGCAAGAACCAGGGGGTCCAGTTCCCGATTGCCCACGCGCACGTCAACATCGAAGCGGCTGACTTGATGCGCAAGCGCGCGTCCGAGCTGTTCGATGCGGGCCAGTCGTGCGGCGCCGAGGCGAACATGGCGAAGCTCCTCGCGGCCGATGCGTCGTGGGAGGCGGCCAACGTCGCGGTGCAGACGTTCGGCGGCTTCGGATTCGCCGAGGACTACGACATCGAGCGGAAGTTTCGGGAGACCCGTCTCTACCAGGTGGCGCCGATCTCGACCAACCTGATCCTCTCGTACATCGCCGAGCACGTTCTCGGGCTGCCCCGATCGTTCTGATGGCGGCGCGTCCCCTCGACGGGCTGACGGTGGTCACCCTCGAACAGGCGGTCGCCGCCCCGTTCGCCACCCGCCAGCTCGCTGACCTGGGGGCGCGCGTCATCAAGGTGGAGCGTCCCGGCGTCGGCGACTTCGCCCGCGGCTACGACACGACGGTGCAGGGGCTGTCGAGCCATTTCGTCTGGCTGAACCGTTCGAAGGAATCGCTGACTCTCGACCTGAAGCGCCCCGAGGCGCGCGAGGTGGTGGACCGGCTGATCGACCGGACCGACGTCTTCGTCCAGAACCTGGCGCCAGGCGCGGCGGGCCGGCTCGGCCTCGACGCCGCGACACTCCGCGAGCGCCGTCCGCGTCTCATCGTCTGCAACGTCTCCGGCTACGGCGAAACGGGCCCGTACCGCGACAAGAAGGCCTACGACCTGCTGGTGCAGGCGGAGGCGGGCCTGGTTTCCATCACCGGCACGGAAGACGAGGTGGTGAAGTCGGCCATTTCGGTCGCCGACATCGCGGCCGGCATGTACGCCTACTCGGGCGTTCTCACCGCGTTGCTCCGTCGCGGGCAGACCGGGGAAGGGGCGACCATCGAGGTCTCGATGCTGGAGGCCCTGGGGGAATGGATGGGCTTCCCGCTCTACTACACCCTCGGCGGCGGCTCGCCGCCTCGCAGGAGCGGCGCGCGGCATTCCGCCATAGCGCCGTACGGCCCGTTCACGGGGGCAGACGGTGGGGGTTTCCTGCTGGCGGTCCAGAACGAACGGGAATGGGTCCGCTTCTGCGAGGTGGTGCTGGAGCAGCCAGCCCTCGCCGCCGACCCGCGTTTCGACGCCAACGCCAAGCGGGTGGCGCACCGCGACGAGCTCGATGCCGCGATTCACGACGTGTTCCGCACGCTGACCGCCGAAGCGATCGTCGAACGGCTGGAGCGGGCCGGCATCGCCAATGCGCGAATGCGCTCGGTGGCGCAGTTCGCCGCCCACCCCCAGCTCGAGACGCGCGACCGGTGGCGCGAGACACCGTCGTCCGCCGGACCGATCCGGATGACCATCCCCCCGGCGACCATCGACGGCATCGACCCGCGGATGGACGCGATCCCGAACGTCGGAGAGCAGACCGACGCGATCCTGGCGGAACTCGGCTACGCCCCCGAGACGATTGCCGCTTGGCGCGAAGCCTGCATCGTCTGATTCCCTTGGCGGCCTTGCGCTCCTATGCGGCAATGCCGCATACTTGTGGCTCGTGCGTATCTTCGCCACGACGGCCTACGAGCGCGCGATTCGCAAGCTCATCACGGATGTGGCGCGTGAAGAAATGGAGTCGACGATCGCGGCGAAGCCCGACGGATCACTGCGCATCCCCGGCACAGGAGGTATTCGCAAGTTGCGTTGGGCAGGTTCCGGCCGAGGCAAGAGGGGTGGCATCCGGGTCATCTACTACTACTCCGCGACGCTGGACAGCGTCTACATGTTGACCGCCTACGCAAAGGCGGATCGCGACGATCTGACGCCTACTGACAAGAGGGTGTTGTCAAGACTTGTCGCTGCCATCAAGAAAGGAGGCGCCGAGGGATGACTAGAGAGCGAACTAGTGTGGGGCGAGAGATCGAAGCGGCACTGGGGGAGGTTCTTGCCCATGTTCGCGGCGAGGTCGAATTGCCGGTCCGGATAGTGGACGATCCAACTGCGGTCCGAATTGTCGCGCTCCGGCGTCGGATGAAGCTGAGCCGTCGGAAGTTCGCAGATCGCTTTGGTCTAGATGCACGTGCGGTACAGGATTGGGAGCAGGGGCGTCGCGTGCCTGACCGTGCCGCGCGTGTCTTACTGACCGTTATCGACCGCGATCCGGACGCCGTCGTGCGGGCCCTCAGTGGCTGAGGCCGTCGCCCGGTCGTTCGGGCCAACGAGCCGTTGATTTACAATCCTCCCGACTACGGCGCCTGCGGCTTGGACGCGTGAGCGCCGTTTCCTGGAAGGTGCCATGGCGGTGAAAGAAGGCTGGACGGGACGGGTTTTCGAGGATTTCAAGGTGGGGGATGTCTACCGGCATCCGCTCGGCCGGACGGTGCTCGAAGCGGACAACGTCTGGTTCACGCTGCTCTCGCAGAACGTGAACAAGATCCACTTCGACTATGCCTACGCCGAGAAGACGGAGTTCGGCCGGCCGCTGGTCGATTCCACGTTCACGCTGGCGCTCGTGACCGGCCAGTCGACGATGGACCTGTCGGTCAACACGATGGCCAACCTCGGGTGGGACGAGGTGAGGCTGCCGGCGCCGGTCTTCCATGGCGACACGATCTACTCGGAGAGCGAGGTGCTGGAGACGCGCGAGTCCAAGTCGCGGCCGAACGTCGGGATCGTCACGGTCCGGACGCGCGGCTTCAATCAGGACGGGACGGTCGTGATCACGTACAAGCGGACCTTCATGGTCTACCGGCGGGGGCACGTGCCGGCGTACGCGAACGAGCGTCCCGAGGTGAAGGAGTGAGCATCGAGTTGCGGGAGCATCGGAGCCGGCCTGGAGGCCGGCGCACCGGCCGGCGCGGCATGCGGAGCTTGGCGGCGGCGGCGATGGCCGTCGGCGCACTTGTTGCCTGTGGCGGTGGCGGAGACCCGGCCACCGTCGTCGAGGGGGATGTCGCGTTCGTCGGCGTCAACGTCCTGCCGATGGACCGCGACCGGGTGATCGAGAACCAGACGGTCGTCATTGCCGACGGGCGCATCGCGGCACGGGACGCCGCCGACCGCATCGAGCTGGCCGAGGGCGTCGATCGGGTCGAAGGAGATGGGCGCTACCTGATGCCGGGGCTGGCGGAGATGCATGGTCATCTCCCCAGCTCGCGCGAGAGCGACGAGGACATCCGCAACCTCCTGTTCCTCTATCTCTCCAACGGCGTCACCACGGTCCGCGGCATGCAGGGCGAGCCGTCCCAGTTCGGCCTGCGCCAGTCGATCGAGCGGGGCCTGCTGCTGGGGCCGAATCTCTACCTCGGCAGCGTGTCGATGAACGGCCAGAGCGTCCAGACGCCGGAAGAGGCGGATCGCCTGGCCCGCAGCTACCAGGTGGATGGCTACGACCTGATCAAGACCCACGAAGGGATGAGCCTGGAGTCGTTCGACGCGATGGCGGCAGCGGCCAACGAGGTCGGCATCCCGTTCGGTGGTCATGTTTCGGACTTCGTGGGACTCCGTCGTGCTCTCGAGGCCGGCCAGGTGTCGATCGACCACCTCGACAACTACGTCGAGGCGCTCGTCGACGAAGACACACGGCCCGACGGCGCACGCGGCCTGCGCGAGGTGGGCGCGCTGATAGACGAGGTGGACGAGTCGCGCATTCCGGAACTGGTGCAGGCGACGGTCGATGCGGGGGCCTGGGTGGTCCCCACGATGGTCCTCTGGGAGACGGCGTTCTACAACGACCGGGGCTCGGTCGACGTGCTGCCCGAACGGCCGGAAGTCCGCTACATGCCGCCGGAGACGGTCGATCGGTGGCGCCAGGCGGTGGACACGCGGCTCGGCGCGAGCGACATTGAGGTGAACCGGCGGGTCGCCGATCTGCGCCGCCGGATCCTCCGCGCGCTCCACCTCGGCGGGGCCAACATCGCGCTCGGGACCGATTCGCCGCAGATCTTCAGCGTCCCCGGCTTCGCCATGCACCACGAGATGGCGCTCTACGTCGACGTGGGGATGACGCCGTACGACGTTCTGGAGATCGGCACACGCCGCCCTGCGGAGTACTTCGGGGCCGAGGACGAGTTCGGCACCGTCGCGGTCGGCCTGCGCGCCGACCTGATCCTGCTCGACGAGAATCCGATCGACGACATCGCCAACGTCCGCGATCCCGCCGGCGTGATGATCCGCGGCCGGTGGATTCCGCGCGACGAGATTTCCGAGCGCCTTACCGAAATCGCCCGCTTCTACGGCAACTGACCAGGAGCGTCCCGATGCCAGCGACGACCACCGCCTCACCCGCCACCCGACCGGCCGCGGAGCCGGTCGCGTCCGACAGGGCCGCCGCCCGCGGCGCCATCGCGCGCTTCGCCGTGTTCATCGCCACCGCCGAGCCGCCTCCCGAGGCGCGCGCGGCGGCGCGCGACGCGGTGCTGGATACGGTGGGGGTCGCCCTGGCCGGATCGGTCGAGCCGTCGGCCCGCATCGTGCATCAGGTGGCGCACCTCGACGGCAGCGTGGCCGGGCCGTCGTTCATCCTCGGGACCAGCGCTACCGCCGGTCCCGGGTGGGCGGCCCTCGCCAACGGCACGGCGGCTCACGCTCTCGACTTCGACGACATGTGCTGGGTGACGCTGGCGCATCCGAGCACGCCCCTCGTCGCGGCGGCCCTTGCCGCCGCCGAGGCGGAGAACGCGCCGGGCCTGGCCTTGCTCGACGCTTATGTCGTCGGCTTCGAGGTAGAGGCGGCGCTGGGTCGCGCGATGAACCGGAAGCACTACGAGCAGGGCTGGCACTGCACGGCGACGATCGGGACGATTGGGGCGGCCGCCGCCGCCGCGCGCGTCTACGGACTCGATGCCGAGGCAACCGGCCGGGCGCTGGCGATCGCCGCCTCCGAGGCGTCGGGGCTGAAGGAAAACTTCGGCACGATGGTGAAACCCCTGCAGGCGGGGCTGGCCGCGCGCAACGGCGTGCTGGCGGCGCTCTTCGCGCGCGAGGGCCTCACCGCGTCGGACCGGGCGATAGACGGCCCGCAGGGCTTCCTGGTGGCGATGCAGAGCGCCGGGCGCGATCTGGCGGGCGGGCTCGACCGATTGGGCCGCGACTGGGAGATCGTCGACGGCGGGATCACGGTCAAGCTCTACCCGTCGTGCGCGGCAACCCATCCGACCATCGACACGCTGCTGGATCTGCGCCGCGAGACGGGAATCGGACCCGCCGACGTGGAAGCGGTGGAGATAGACGTCGATCCCGTCGTCCCGACGGTGCTCATCCATGACCGGCCGGCGACCGGCCTGGAAGGGAAGTTCTCGCTCCACTACTGCGCTGCCGCCGCGCTGGCGTTCGGCCGCGTCGACATCGACACGTTCGAGACCGCCGCGATGCAGTCGCCCGACGTCGTGCGGCTCGTCCCGCGGGTGACGATGCGGGCCGACGAGCGGCTTGGCCGCGACGTGCCGCCGCTTACCGAGGCGCGGATCACACTTCGCCTGACCGACGGCCGGACGCTGGAACGGGCCGTGCGGGGCGCCCGCGGCTACCCGGAGAATCCGGCGTCCCCGGCGGAGCTGGACGACAAGTTCCTGGCCTGCGCCCAACGCGCCGTCCCGCCCGAGGCGGCGGAGGCGGCGCTCGGGTGGTTACGGACGCTCGACGAGGCGCCGACCGCCCGCTCGCTCGCGTGCCACTTGGCGACGCGCGCCGAGGTCTCGGCGTCCGCGGGCGCTGGCGCGTCGGTCGGCGCTCACACGTCGGCCGGCCATTCTGCTACCTAGTTCTCGTCCATGGCGCCGCCGTTCCGGGTCCGCCGCAGTCTCCTGTTCGTCCCCGCGGTCCGTCCGGACCGGTACCCCAAGGCGCTCGCCACCGGTGCCGATGCGGTCTGCATAGACCTGGAGGACGGCGTCTCGTTCGCGGCCAAGGACGACGCGCGCGAGAAGGCCATCGCCCTCTTCGCCGAGCGCACTCCGGTCCGGGCGGAAGTCAGCCTGCGCATCAACGACCCGACTACCGAGCTCGGGTTGCGGGATCTCGAAGCGGTGCGGGACGCGGGGATCCGTCCGGACGCGCTTGTGGTGCCCAAGTGCGGAGGCATCGACGCGATCCGGGCGGCGGCCGACGTCCTCGCGGAGACGGCGCCCGGACTGCCGGTCATCGCGCAGATCGAAACGGCGCGGGGGGTGGCGGCGGCGGAGGCGATCGCCGCCGCGACGCCGGACGTCTCGGCGCTCTTCTTCGGCGCCGTCGACTACGCGGCGGACGTCGGTTGCCGGATCGAGTGGGATGCGCTGCTCTACGCCCGCTCACGCGTCGTCGCGGCGGCGGCGATGGCCGGTGTGAGCGCGCTCGACACGCCGTTCATGGACGTGCCGGCGCTCGACGCCCTCGCGGATGAGAGCCGTCGGACCCGGGCGCTCGGCTTCACTGGCCGGGCGGCCATCCACCCGACGCAGGTAGCCGTCATTCAGGCGGCCTACTCGCCCGGGGCCGACGAAGTGGCGTGGGCGCGGCGTATCGTCGCCGCCTACGAGCAGCAGTCGGGCGGCGTCCTCCTGGTGGACGGCAAGCTGATCGAGCGCCCCGTGATCGCGGCGGCGCAACGGACGCTTGCCATCGCCGACGCGGTCGCCTTGGCGGACCCGTAACCCGAACGCCGCTCAGACGAGCTGGGGCAGTAGAGTCCGGGCTGGGACCACCAGCGGAGGGCCGGGCGCGGCGAAGCAGTCCGTCGCAACGTAATCGGCGTCCATGACAACCTGAAACGCGAACGGCGCGCCCACTTGCCGCTGATAGTGCGCGAGCGACGGGCTCAGGGACGTGTCCCGGTGCTTTACCTCCACGAGGAACCAGGGCTCTCCGTCTCGCGCGACCAGGAAGTCGACCTCCCGCTTTTCCTTGTCGCGCAGGTACGCAAGGTCGAACCGGCCGAGTCCCATGTCGTTCCAGCCCTCGACCGCCTTCAGCAGGTGACACGCCACGAACGTCTCTGACCGGGGACCGTCCTCCTCGATGTGGGCCCAGTCCCGCAAGTACCACTTCGGCTCCTTCCGTAGCGAGCGCGAGACGTTGCGGAACCATGGCCGGACCAGGAACCCCAGATGGAAATCGCACAGCGCGGCTATCCAGCGCCGGACCGTGTCCACCGAGACCCGTGTCTCGCACGCGAGCGTGCCATACACCAACTGGCGCCCGGACCCGCGCGACAACTGGCGGACCAGCACCTCCATCTGATCGATCTGCTGAACTCGCGTCAGGTCCCGGACATCCTCTCGGACCAGTTGCGTCAGGCGCAGTGACTGCCAGCGCCGGCTGAATCGAGAGTCACGCCGGAGGAACGGTTCCGGGTAGCCGCCGTGCGTCCAGAGCGCGTCGAACTCGCCCGGTTCGACCGGTTGGGGGGGACGCACGATCCGGTCCGGATCCGGAAGATCTCGACGGATAGTCTCGGCGACGGTGAACGGGTGCATCCGGTACGCGAAGTAGCGCCCCATCAGGCTGTCCCCTCCGCGCCGATAGATATCGAGCCGGCTGCTGCCTGTGACGATAATCCGGAGCTGATTGGCGTACGTGTCGTACAGCCCCTTGAGAAACGGCTTCCACCGCGGGAACTTGTGCAGCTCGTCGAACAGCGCCACCGGGAGAGTCTCGGACAACCGCTCGACGCCGAATCCGGCGACGAGGCGAGCCGGCCCTGCGAGGATCAATGCCCGGTCGTCGAGGTTGTCCCAGTTGCAGTACGCATCCGCGTGGGACCGGCAGGTGGTGGTCTTGCCGACTTGGCGCGGCCCGCTGACGAAGGCCATCTGCCGGTTGTTCGCGAAGTGGTTGGCAAGCAGCGTGTCGTAGATGCGGCCCTGAGTCTCCATGCCGACCATTATCTATATAATCGTATTATAGTCGGGACCATTCTGCGATGTCCCGCACAACGGTCGCCGCTCTCGGTGCTAGCCGCTAAGGCTAGGGCGTCACGTCCCACGGCCGCTCCCACGGCCGGAGTGGACGCTGGCGGGCAATGAGCGGCAGATCCTGGCGCTGCAACTCCAGAAGGATGCGCACCTTCTCCTGTAGCGGCCGTGTGGCCTGTGCCCGGTGCCACACGCGCTTTCGCCGGAGAAGAGCCGCGACATCCGCCGGGAGGCGGTCAGGCATCGTTAGGGATCTCCGCTGCGATGGCGTGGGTCTTGAGAATACGTCGCAGCCGCTCCCGGTCGACCGCACCCGCTTCCAGGAGTTGCCACGCGTGCTCGCGTCGCCGGGCTCCGCCGGCCTCCAGGGCCAGGGCGACGAGGTGCTCGGGATCCACGACGTTGACGGGCACGCCGTCGTAGTCGTGCACCTGCGCGGTCGAGAGTGCGGCGTCAACAAGGGCGCTATAGGCCGGGAGGAACTGCACCGGGACGCCTTCGATCATCAGGTGTTCGGCCTGCAGTTCAATACCCCGTTTTCGCGCCCATTCGTAGATGCGCGACAACGGCGCGAGTGCCTGACTGGGGACCGCGTCCACGGTGACGAAGCCTTCGTGCCGCCGATGAGATTCCGTCGGCTTACGCGGCCGAGAACGCGGACGCGCCGGCCACGCCGGCGACGCGCTCCCTGCGCATCTCTTCCAGCCGGTCGCGCGCCATGAGGTTCTGGATGAGCGGCAGGTAGAACGCGCCGTCGCCGAGGATGCGGATCTGCTGGTCCTCGACCCGTACCCAGTCGAGTTCGGCCAGCTCCCCCCAGATTGCGCGATAGTCGGCGACCACGTCGCGCCCGGTGAGGGCCCGGAACCGGGCGCCGTCGACCTCCAGTCCCTGCATCTCCTGGAACAGCAGGTGCAGGTGGAGGTCCTCGGGCGTGTAGTGGAAGCCGCGCATCACCGGGAAGCGGCCGGCGTCGAGGTCGCGGAAGTAATCGTCCACCCGGACGTGGTTCATGTAGGCCCAGCCTGGCGAATCGGGCGCGCCGAAGAAGAACGAGATCCCCGCGAATCCCCAGCCCCACGCGTCGTAACCGACCAGCGTCTCGCCGGGGTGGCCGCGACCGACGCCGTTGCCATGACCGTTGGCGCCGGGGTGGCGGCGGCCGGCGCCGTTGCCATGACCATTGGCGCCGGCGTGGCCGTTGGCGTCGCCCATCCGGAAGGGCTGGCGGAACAGTTCCTCGTACAGATAGGCGCTCGGGACCGGACCGGCGCGCTCGAAGTCGTAGGGTGTCGTCTGGCGGAATCCCTCGGCGACCAGGTAGTCGCGCCCGATCCGGTACATCTCGAGGTTCTGCTCGGTCGTCGGCAACTCGTGGCGCCGGTTGCGGGAGAAGTCGGTCCGGCCCGCGACGTTCAGCTCGTAGTTGGTGATGTGCGTAATGCCCGTGGCCACGAGCGCGCGCAGGTCGCTCAGCATGTGATCGACCGTCTGGTTCGGCCACCCGAAGATCAGGTCGATGCTGAGCGGCAGTCCGAGGTCGCGGCAGGCATCGACGGTGTCGAAGACCTGCGCGGCGTTCTGGCGCCGCCCGCTCGCCTTGATCAGCTCGTCGTCGAGCTGCTGCACGCCCATGCTGATCCGGTTGATGCCGGCCGCCTGCATCGCCTCCAGCTTCTCGCGGGTGAAGGTTTGCGGAATCCCTTCGAGGGTCACCTCGATATCGGATGGGATGTCGAACAGTTCGCGGACGATCCCCATCAGCGGGGCGTATTGATCCGCCCGGTAGAGGTTGGACGTCCCGCCGCCGAAGTAGATGCTGGCAAGCTCGGCGCCGCCCAGCCAGGGGCGGAACAGTTCTCCCTCGCGGCGGAGGTAGTTCAGGTACGTGTCGAGCTGCTGCCGGTTGCGGTAGACCTCGCTCGGAAACAGGCAGAACCCGCAGCGGTCCGGCTGCGTCGGCAGGCAGTACGGCGTGCCGACGTACAGGTTTATCTTCTTCCGCATCGTCTCCGCCGCGGTGCGGCGGTTCGCCATCACGTCGCAGATCGGGACTTCGCGGTCGAGCCAGAACATGGGCGACGGGTGCCCATGGAGCACCTTGTTGCTCTGGCGTCGCCGGCGGTGGGCGTCGATCCAGGCACGGATATCCGATGACTCGGGCATCTTGGTGGCGATAGCGATCCGGAATCCGATCCGTTGGCGCCCGGCGCCGCTACGCGGCTGCACGGCTGGGTGGCGCGCAACCAAGATTGTCCGTTCTCGGTGTCGGGACTGTCAAGGCAGGAACCGCCGGCCCGTGTCCGGGTTCTGCCGCACGCGTGCGGTTCTGCCTGGTCCTGCCGGCCTGGAGGCCGGCGCACCGGAGGTTGTGCCGCACGCGCGCGGTTCTGCCGCACGTGCGCGGTTCTACCGCACGCGGGCCAGCACGCCGTGGTGCCAATTGAACTCGACCTCGTCGGGCTCGGCCGGCAGCGGGATCTCCACCGCCACTTCCGGCTGATCGATCCAGATGCGCCGGAGAATCGGCGGCCGGTCGTCGAATGTCACGCGGATCGGGACCGGCATCCGGAAGCCTGCCGGCACCTCCTCCTGGCGCACCGTGCCGCGGAGAACGAACGGCGCATCCCGCCGGGCGGCATCGAGCAGCTCGCGCGCGGCGGGATCGCTTCGCCCTCCGTCACTCGCGCCGGCGGCGCTGGCCGACGGGATGCGGCGGGCATCCACGACATCGAGGTCGGGGCGGTATTCGGGAACGTCGACGCCATACACCCACTGATCGAAGAACCAGTCCATCGGCTCGCCGAACGCCTCGGTCACGGCGGCCTCGAACGACCGCGTGCTGGCGACTCCGCCGATGTGATCGGCCACGAACCGGCGCATCATCGCGCGGAACCGCTCGTCGTCACCGGTCTCCAGGTCCATCAGGAGCATCCGGAGCATATGCAGGATAAACGCCCCCTTCTCGTACACTAGCAGGCGATAGTCGGCCGGCGTGTCGGTGGTCCGGAGCCGGAAGCCGGCCACGAGCGGCCCCGATTCATGGGCGTCACTCCGCTGGATCACCTGGGGAAGGAAGCCGTAGCGCTTGAGGCCGAGCCCCTGGCCGACGCTCGGTATGCCCAGAACGTCGAGCCGCCACGCGTCGAGCATCTCCAGAAACTGGTCCTCGTCCTCCAGTCCCATCAGCGCGTAGAGGGCGGCGGAGTAGTGCGCGAATCCCTCGGAGATCCATTGATCGCGATAGCCTTCCCAGTCGACCCCCGCGCCCCACCACTGGTGGGCCACCTCGTGTGAGCGGAACAGCTCCTGCTCGCCGGTGTGCAGCATGCCGAACGCCTGGAACGTGAGGAGGACCAGGCCGGGGAACGCCTGCGCGCCGTACTCGCGCGTCTCCGTCACGAGGAGCGACTCGAAGGGATACGGGCCGAAATAGTCGGTGTAGGTCCGGATCGACCCGATCAGGTCCTCGATGGTCTTCTCCCGGTTGCCCGGCGCGAAGCCGACGTGATGACGGTCCGCATAGACCGCGATGGACGGCAGGTCGATGCCTTCCTCGGCCAGCGCGTCGGCCGGCACTTCGTCGATCTCGAACCGCCCCATGTGAAAGGACATCGTGTTGCGGACCGATTGCGCGGTGATCCACCGCATGATCCGCGTGTCGTCCTCCACCCGCTCCTCCGTCAGGAGGCCGCCACTGGCGATCCGGTAACGCTCCGGCGTGCGGAACGTCAGGTGGAAACTGCGCCGCCGGTTGTCCGGATGGCGCGGGATCCAGTAGACGCTGTCCTTCAGGTAGTAGCCGCTCGCGTCGCGCAGCCGCTCGATCAGCTCTCCCTCGTAGGCGATTTCCAGGATGAACCGCTCGCCGGCGGCGACGGCGCGCGGGAGCAGGATGACGAGGCGCGGCTCGTACAGGTCGGGGCTCAGGCGCCGGTCGTGCTTTTCCTGGATGAAGTGGATGGACTCGCCGAGAAGCGGGGCCGGTTCGTCGGGCTCGGGCGGATCGTCGAGCAGCGCCACCGCGTTCACGTCATCGACGCCGTCCGGCAGCGTGGTCCGCCAGCGGACGTCGGTCACCTCGGCGAGCGGCGACACCAGCACCCGGAGCGTGGCCAGATCGACGAGCGGTTCCACGACCAGCGCGACGCTCGCCTCGGCGTCGCCGTTCCTCTCGATGGCCAGGTCGACATCGGTGCGCGAGATCGACACCCGCGCCTGCCACGGCTCATCGTCCGGTTCGAGGACCCGCGGCGACAGCCCGTAGTCGGGCGCCGTCCAGTCGTCGTCGTCATCCCGCTCGGCGTCCGGATCGAAGGGGCCGTCCGCTTCCGGATCGCGCGGAAAGCGTCCGATGGTGGACGCGACGGCCGCCGCGTCGAAGTCGGCGACGGCGTGCGCGCCCATCCAGACATCGACCATCCGGTGGCCCCCGTCGTAGCGCGTGACGCCGACTTCTTCCGGGTCCAGCGGCTCGACCTCGACCGTGAACCAGTCGTGCTCGCGTCCGTCGATCTCAAAGAAGACGAAGTCGCGTTCGGCGTCCGGCAGCGGCGGCTCGACCGAGGCCCGCCAGAGGTCCGCCGCGACACGCGCGTCGGGATTGAGGAGACGGTCCTCGCGCAGCTTTTCGCGCCGGTCCTCCAGCAGGTCGGCGGCGCGGCCCACGTTGCCGTCCGGCGCCCCGGCGTCGGCCAGGGCTCGCAGCCGTTCACCCAGGTCTCCCGTGAACCAGACGATGAACCGCTCGAATTCCTCCTCGATGCGATCGGCCTCGATCAGCTTCTGGAGCTGCTGTAGCTCGACGCCGTCCGGCGGGTAGGCATGGAACGTCCCGCGACCCTGGTAGATGGCGACGGTGTCGCGGCCGCCGATCGGGGGAAGCAGGAACAGGTCGCCGCCGTCGAACTCCAACTCGAACCGATCGACCTGCAACCGGGTGCCGGCGGCTATGCGTCCGGCCGGCTCGGGCGCCGCCTCGCGCAGCTCGGTATAGACCGCGGGCGGACCAAGGCTGGGGTCGTCATCATCGTCGTCCTGGGTAGTGGCGCCAGCCGTTACGGCAGTGCCGGCCTGTGCAACGGCGCAGGCCTGCTCGACTGCGCACGTGCCGGGGCCGAGCGCTACGGCGGCCAGGATTGCCCCGGCCGGGAATGCGCCGGTCCACCAGGGGGTCAGGCGCATTCCCTTCCCCGGAAAGAAGGCCTTCTCCGGGGAGAAGGGTGACAGAATGGTGCGGAAGGGGGGATTTGAACCCCCACGAGCCATTGGCTCACCAGCCCCTCAAGCTGGCGCGTCTGCCGTTCCGCCACTTCCGCGGTGGCTCCTCTGCCGCGCGCCCGGCGGCGCGCCGCAATCACGTTGTCCGGCGGCCCTACTGCTGCGCCGGAGGCGTTTCGGCGGCGCCTTCCCCGGACGCCGCAGCGTCCTCTTCGTCCGCCGCAAGCGGCGCCTCGGCCACCGTCTCGGTCCCGACGGGCGCTCCGTCGATTCCACCGACGACCGAACTCGGCCCGCGCTGGCCGACGATCGCGAGGATGAATGCCCCCAGCATGAACAGGGCGCCGAGAATGGTGGTCGCGCGGGTCAGGATCGTCGCGCCGGAGCGCGCCCCGAACGCCGCCTGAGACCCGCCTCCCCCGAACGCCGCGGCGATGTCGCCGCCCTTTCCCTGCTGCAGCAGGACGACGACGAGCAGCAGGAGGCAACAGACGACGTACACGGCCGAGAGCAGCGTGCTCAGCATCCGGACAGTATATCAGTGCTACCTGGTGGCCACGACGATCCGGGCGAAGCTGGCCGGGTCGAGGCTGGCGCCGCCGACGAGGGCGCCGTCGACGTCGGGCCGGGCGGCCAGCTCGGCCGCGTTCCCCGGCTTGACGCTGCCGCCGTAGAGCAGCCGGCAGCTCGCCGCCGCGTCGTCGCCCGCGAGACCGGCGAGGCGGCTCCGGATGTGCGCATGCGCCGCCTGGGCCTGGTCCGGCGTCGCGGTCCGGCCGGTGCCGATGGCCCAGACCGGCTCGTAGGCGACGATGACGGTCCCGACCTGCGCCGCGTCGAACCCGGCCAGACTGCCTGCGACCTGCCGATCCAGCACCGCTTCGGTCTCGTCCGCTTCGCGCTGATCGAGCGTCTCGCCGACGCAGACGATGGGCGCCAGTCCGCCCGCCAGCGCCGCCCGCGCTTTCCGGTTGACGGTCTCGTCGGTCTCGCCGAAAAGCTGCCGGCGCTCGGAGTGACCGACAATCACATGGCTCGCGCCGGCCTCGGCCAGCATGGCGAGGCTCACCTCCCCGGTGAAGGCGCCCTGAGCCTCCCAGTGGACGTCCTGTCCGGCCGTCGCGACGTTCGACCCGTGACAGGCGGCGGCGACCGCGGCGAGGGCCGTGAAGGGGGGCGCCAAGACGATCTCCGCATGGTCGGCGTCCGCCACCAGCGGCAGGAACGTCTCGGTGAAGGCGACCGCCTCGGCGATCGTCTTGTGCATCTTCCAGTTGGCGGCCAGGACCGGTGTTCGCATAGGCGTGTGGCCGCTATTCTAGACCCCATGGGTTCTGCCCGCGAGGCTGCCGCGCTCATCGGCAAGGCGTGGGCTCTGCGGCGCGAGGCCCTGGCGGGGGCCTCGCGTCCGGAGGCCGACCCGAAGGTGATCGATCAGGTTCGCGCCCATCTCGTTGAGGCGGTCGCCATCTGCCGCGAGACCGGCGACGCCCCGGGGCTGGTCGTTGCCCTGGGGAAACTCGGTCATGTCGAGTCGGACGCCGGCCGCCACGAGGCGGCGCGCGCCTGCTGCGAGGAAGCGGTCGCACTTGCCAGGGAAGGTGACGCTCCGGCGCGTCTGGCGACCGCGCTGCGTCATCTCGGAGATGAATACCGCCGGGCCGGGCGGCTCCGGGAGTCACACGCGTGCTACGCGGAGGCGCTGTCGCTGTACGACGGGACCGACACGGGCCCACCCCCACTGGAGTACGCGAATACGGTGCGGCCGATGGCAATCCTGAAGGAAGCGCTCGGGGAGGCCGACGCGGCCCGGGCTCTCTGGCGGCAGGCGCGGGATCTCTACCGCGCCAGCGGGATCGACGCGGGGGTCGCCGAGTGCGAGGAGCGGCTCGCGCGGCTGGGTTGATCGTCGGGCCGGCGGACCGGGGGGGACGAGGACCCGGGTCTCGGGCGTCAGGCGTCCGGCAGCGCGGCAACACCCGGCAGCGTCCGCCCCCCGAGGAACTCGAGCGAGGCGCCGCCGCCGGTGGAGATGTGGGAAAGACGGTCGCTGACTCCGGCGTGGGCGGCCGCGGCGACTGAATCGCCGCCGCCGATCACCGTCGTCCCGCCGCAGTCGGCGACGGCGCGGGCGACGGCGACCGTGCCGCGGCTGAACGGCTCCACCTCGAAGACGCCCATCGGACCGTTCCACATGACCGTCCGGGCGGACGCGATGATGTCCGCGTAGGTCTCGCGCGTGGCCGGCCCGATGTCGACGCCCATCCGGTCGCTGATGGCGATATCGTCCACGCCGAGGCACTCGTGCGCGGCCGACGCCTCCAGGCTTCCGGAGACGACATGGTCGACCGGCAGCTCCAGGCGCACGCCGCGCTCGGCCGCGGCCGCCTCGATCCGGCGCGTCTCGCTCACGAGGCGCGGTTCCACCAGCGACCGCCCGGTCGGCAGGCCGCGGGCCAGAAAGAAGGTGTAGGCCATGGCGCCGCCGATCAGCAGCGCGTCGACCCGGGGCAGCAGGTTCTCGATCACTTCCAGCTTGCCCGAGACCTTGGCGCCGCCCAGGATGGCGACGAACGGCCGCTCCGGCGCGGCCAGCAGGGAACCGAGGTAGTCGAGCTCGCGCGCGAGCAGCAAGCCCGCCGCCGCGTCCGACGCGTGCGCCACGATGCCGGCGGTTGACGCGTGCGCGCGGTGCGCCGAGCCGAACGCGTCGTTCACGTAGCCGTCGGCCAGCCGAGCGAGCGCTGCCGCGAACGCCGCATCGTTCGCTTCTTCCTCCGGGTGGAAGCGGAGGTTCTCGAGCAGCGTCACGCCGCCCGCTCCCGCCCCGGCGACGGCGTGTTCGGCCGCCTCGCCGACGCAGTCCTCCGCGAATGCGACCGGCCGGTCCAGCAGCTCGGCCAGCCGGGCGGCGACCGGCCGGAGGCTCAGCTCGGGTGCGACCCTCCCCTTCGGCCGGCCGAGGTGCGATGCCAGCACGAGCGAGGCGCCCTGGCCGAGGGCGTACTCGATGGTCGGCAGCGCCGCGCGGATCCGGGTGTCGTCGGCCACCCGGCCGCCGTCGAGGGGCACGTTGAAGTCGACGCGGACGAACAGGCGCCGCCCGTCGAGCGCGAGGTCGCGAATGGAGCGCTTCGCCACTGGCGCCAGCCGCCCGCCCGCCTAACCGACGCCCTTTGCCGCGAGCAGCTTCACCAGGTCGACGCAGCGCGACGAATAGCCCCACTCGTTGTCGTACCACGACAGCACCTTGATGAAGTCGCCCTCCATCACCTTCGTGTACGACGCGTCGACGATGGACGAATGCGAGTCGCCCTTGAAGTCGACGGAGACGAGCGGGGCCTTCGACAGCTCCAGGATGCCGCTGAGGGGTCCGTCGGCCGCCGCCTCGAACGCCGCGTTCACGTCCTCGGCGCTCGCCGGCCGCTCGACGTCGGCCACCAGGTCGACGACGGAAACGTTCGGCGTCGGGACGCGCATCGCGATCCCGTCCAGCTTGCCTTTCAGATCCGGCAGCACTTCGCCGACCGCGACGGCGGCCCCGGTCGTCGTCGGGATCATCGACACGCCGGCCGCCCGGGCGCGGCGCAGGTCCTTGTGCGGCAAGTCGAGCAGCTTCTGATCGTTCGTATACGAGTGGATCGTCGTCATCCAGCCGCGGCGCAGGCCGAACGCTTCGTGCAGCACCTTGGCGACCGGCGCGAGGCAGTTGGTCGTGCACGACGCGTTCGAGATGATCGCGTGCCGCGCCGGGTCGTAGGCGTCGTCGTTGACGCCGAGCACCAGCGTCAGGTCGGGCTGCTTCGCGGGGGCCGAGATGATCACCTTCTTCGCGCCGGCCGCGAGGTGCTTCGCGGCGTCGTCGCGCTTCGTGAACAGGCCGGTCGATTCCACCACCACGTCGACGCCCAGCTCACCCCAGGGCAGGGCGGCCGGATCGCGCTCCGAGAGCACCTTGAAGTGCGTGTCGCCGACCCGCAGGCCGTCGCCGTCGACCGCGACGTCGGTGTCGAGATTGCCGAGGACCGAGTCGTACTTGAAGAGATGGGCCAGGGTGCCGGGGTCGGTGATGTCGTTGACCGCGACGAAGTCGATGGCCCCGTCCGCCTGCTCCATCGCGGCGCGCATGATGTTCCGTCCGATTCGCCCGAATCCGTTGATGCCGACCTTCGTGCCCATCTACTCAATCCTCCTGGTGTTCTCGCGCTCTCCGTAACACTGACTGGGGGTACCCGCGGCGTGGCGCCGGCGCGCCGCCCGCGAGCGAACAGGATGGGAAGATTCTACCAGACCGGACCGACGGCGGACCGCGGGCAGTGGGGCGCGGTGCGCTCCATCAGCGCCAGCGCCTGTGCATCCAGAGCCAGAGGTGCGGCTCCGCCCGGATGCGCGCCTCCAGGCGCTCCGTGCACCGGCGCGTGCACGTGCGGATCGGGTCGGGATCGTCGTCGTCGGGGGGCTCTATCGGCGGTTCGTAGACCATGCGGTACCGGCCGTCGGCCTTGGGCAGCGCGAAGACCGGGATGATCGGCGCGTCGAACCGGAGCGCGAACGAGGCGATGGCGGTGGTGGTGGCGGCCGGCCGCCCGAGAAAGTCGATCCGGATGGCGCTCCGGTCGGAAATGTGCTGATCGATCATCATGCCGACGGACTCTCCCTCGCGCAACGCCCGCAGCAGACCGCGCGTCGCCCCCTGGCGCGGCAGCACGCGGGTGCCGACGCGCGTCCGAATCTGTTCGATCAGCCGCTCCAGGAGCGGGTTGTCGAGCTTGCGGGCGATCATCGTGATCGGCGAGTAGTGCAAGGCGTGCACGATGATCTGCAGCTCCCAGCTGCCGTAGTGTCCCGCGAAGTACATGACGCCCCGGCCCTCCGCCCGGGCCCGCTCGACATGCTCGCCCCCCTCCATGTCGATCAGCGGCATCATCTGCTCGCGCGACATCGCGTCGAAGTTGAGGAAGTCGATCACGTGCCGGCCGATCTGGCGGAACGTGGCGTTGAGGATCTTGCGGCGCTCCGGCTCGGTCATCTCCGGGAACGTGGCGCGCAGGTTGTCGGCTCCCACCTCCCGGCGCGACGCGTGGAGCCGGTGGAACAGCGCGCCGAGGGCCGAGCCGACGGCCAGGCTGACGCGCCGCGGGGCGATGCGGACCATGCCCCGGAACGCCTGCACGATGGCGTACTCGACGCGGTGCCGAAACCGCACGTTCATTCGCCGCCTCCGGCCGCGACGCGCGCGAGCAGCCACTCGCGGAACCGTTCCGCCGGATCCACCGCGACCCTGAGCGGCACGGCGGCCAGGGTGACCGGAAACGGCGCCATCGGCGCCAGCCGGACCGCGTCCTTCTCCGTCGTCAGGACGGCGTCCGCACCCGCCGCCTGCGCGCGCGCGGCCAGCTTCTGTATGTCGCCCGGCGTGAAGCGGTGGTGATCGGCGAATGCGACCGTCTCGGCAACGTCGTACCCGGCGTCGCGCAGCGTCGCCGTGAAGCGTTCCGGCGCGGCGATGCCGGCGGCGGCGACGACCCGCGCACCGGGCGCCGGAACCGATTCCGGGGTCGGGGCGGAGCCGTCGCCCGCCGCCACCACTCGGGGCGGCGCGTTGGACCGCGCAAGGCGGAACCAGTTGCCGGCGCCGAGCCGTTCGGCGACGGAAGCCGCCGCCTCCTCGTCCGGCGAGTCGACGATCAGCGCGTCGGCCAGCCGGGCGGTGTCGGGCCGCTCGCGCAATGGCCCGAAGGGCAGCGTTCGCCGGTCCGGATCCGCCGGGTCGATCAGCAGCAGGTCCACGGTGCGCGCGAGATGCAGATGCTGGAACCCGTCGTCGAGGATGTGGACGGTGGCGCCGAAACGGGTTTCCGCGAGGCGTCCGGCGACGAAGCGGTCCTCGCTCACGAGAACCGTCGCATCCACCTGTTCCGCCAGCATGCGCGGCTCGTCGCCGGCGAGGTCGACTGGCGCCGGATCGCGCGCCCCGGCCCGGACGACGACCACGCCGTCGGCCGTCGTCCGCCGGCCGTAGCCCCGGCTCAGAATGGCCGGACGCTCGCCCGCGTCACGCAGCAGCCTGGCCACGAGCGCGGCTACCGGCGTCTTGCCGCGCCCGCCGGCCGCGAGGGCGCCGATGCTGACCACGGGCCGCGCGAGCCGCCGCAACGCGTCGGGATGCGACTGGTAGAAGGACCGGCGTCGCGCCGCGATCGCGCCGTAGACCGCGCTCAGCATGCCAGCAGCTCCGCCGCCGCCGCCAGCGTCCGGTCCGTCGCGCCCCGGTTCGCCTCGACCACCTGCCGGGCTGCCGCCCCGAGGGTCTCGCGTCGCGCGTCGTCCCGCACGAGCTCAGCCAACATGGCTGCCAGTTCAGCCGCGTCGCGCGCCTGCAGCAGGCCGCCTGCCGCGAGCAACTGCCGCGCCACCTGCGGGAAGTTCTCCATGTGCGGTCCCACCACAATGGCACGACCCGCCGCCGCCGGCTCCAGCACGTTGTGACCGCCGGCCGGGACCAAGCTGCCGCCGACGAAGACGACCGACGCCGTCGGGAAGAGCCGCGGCAACTCGCCCATCGTGTCGAGGACGATGACGCTTGTGCCGGGGTCCGCGCCCGTTGCCAGCCCGCTGCGCCGCGCGACCGCGAACCCGGCCTGTTCGGCGAGGGCGTGCGCATCGTCGAAGCGCTCGGGATGCCGCGGCGCCACGATCAGCAGCGCGTCGGGCGACGTCTCGCGGATGGCCGCGAAGGCGCGAAGGACCGGCTCCTCCTCGCCGGCCAGGGTGCTGGCCGCCATCACCACCGGTCGGTCACGGGCGAAGGCGAACGTGGCCAGGAGGGGATCACCGGCGCCGCCCGGCGCGTCGGCCCGGTTGGCCGGGGCGCCCGCTGCGTCGAACTTGAGGTTGCCGGTGACCGTCACCCGCTGGGGGTCGGCGCCGATGTCGATGAACCGGCCGCGCCAGTCGTCGGTCTGCGCGCAGATGCGGTCGACGTCGGCCAGGACGTGCCGCATGAAGCCGCGCACGCGGCGGTAGCGACGGTAGGACCGGTCGGAAATCCGTCCGTTCGCCACCAGCGTCCGGACGCCCCGCCGCCGGCAGGCGCGCAGCAGGGTCGGCCACAGCTCGGTATCGATCAGCACCAGCAGCGCCGGGGCGATTCGGTCGAGGGCCCGCGTGACCGCGCCGGGCAGGTCGAACGGCGCGTAGATCACCGCATCCACCTCGCCGTCCCCCGCGAAGCGTTGGGCCACGGCCTGGCCGGTCACCGTCGTCGTGGAGAGAATCAGCCGGTGCGACGGGTAGGCGCAGCGGAACGCGCGCGCCAGTGGCCGCGCCGCCAGCGTCTCGCCCACCGACACCGCGTGGATCCAGATGGCGGGCCTCCCGTCCGGGTTCACCGATGCCGGCAGTCGACCGAAGCGCTGGCCGACGTCACCCGTCCGCTTGCCTCGCCGCCACGCCGCGTAGACCATCGGCGGCAGCCGGAACAGCGCGTACAGGACGAGCAGCGCGGTATAGACCGAATACATGCCGTGCGCTGGCCGGTGCGCCGGCCTCCAGGCCGGCACGATGGTTCGCCGGTCTCCAGACCGGCACCGGCACGGACCCCATAGTACGTCACTCGCGGTGCGGCTGGCGCCGTGCTGCGCTACACTCCGGCCGTGACGTGGCCGCCGGACCGAGTGTCACCGCGTGCGCCGTGATCCAGCCTGCTGATGCTCACCAAACTCACGGTACGTAACTTCAAACGTTTCGGGGAAGTCGAGATCGAGCTCGGCAGCCCGGTGGTGTTCATCGGCCCGAACAACTCCGGCAAGACGTCGGCGATGCAGGCGCTGGCCTTATGGGACATTGGCCTGAAGCGCTGGAACGAGAAGCGTTCGGGAAGAACCACTCCGGAGAAGCGTCCCGGTGTCACCGTGAACCGCCGGGATCTCGTGGCGATTCCGATCCCGGACGCGAATCTGTTGTGGCGCTCAATGCACGTGCGCGACGTTCGAAAGGTCGATGGCCGGCAGACCACAAGCAACATCCGCATCGATCTAGTCGTCGAGGGCGTCACGAACGACAAGGTGTGGACCTGCGGGCTCGAATTCGACTACGCGAATGAGGAGTCCTTCTACTGTCGGCTCCTTCGCCGCTCGGAGGGCAAGGCGCCTGATCGCTTGCCGGTACCCGACGAAGCGGGAACGGTGGAGATCGCGTTTCTGCCACCGATGTCTGGGCTGGCCGCCACCGAGACAAGACTGGATCAGGGCGCGGTGAACGTGCGGATTGGCGAGGGTCGCACTGCCGAGGTCCTGCGCAATCTCTGCTTCCAGATCCACGAAGGGCAGCCGGAACGCTGGAATGAACTGGTGGAGCAGGTCCAGAATCTGTTCGGGTCCGAGCTCGATCCGCCTCGCTACGTCGCAGAACGGGGCGAGATCGCGATGACCTACCGCGAACGGGGTGTCCGGCTCGACCTGTCTTCATCCGGCAGCGGCCTGCAGCAGACGCTCCTCCTGCTGGCCTATCTGTATGCGAATCCCGGCGCGGTCCTGCTGCTCGACGAGCCCGATGCGCACTTGGAGATTCTCCGGCAGCGGCAGATCTACCGACTGCTCACCGACGTTGCGGCCCGGAGCGGGGGTCAGGTAATTGCCGCCAGTCACTCGGAAGTCTTGCTCAACGAAGCCGCCGAACGGGATGTCGTCGTAGCCTTCGTGGGCGCTCCACACCGCGTCGACGATCGGGGCAGCCAGCTCCTTAAAGCGCTTCGCGACATCGGATTCGATCAGTACTACCAAGCCGAGCAGACCGGCTGGGTGCTTTATCTTGAGGGTTCTACGGACCTTTCGTTTCTGCAGGCCTTTGCAGAGAGACTCGGGCATGGGCGTGCAGTGGAAGAGTTGGAGCGGCCCTTCGTGCACTACGTGGGGAACCGACCCGCCGCCGTACAGAACCACTATCACGGCCTGCGCGAGGCGCTCTCGGGACTGCGCGGCGTAGCTCTCTTCGATCGACGCGACGCCGAACCGCGAGACATGGCTCCTGTCGAGTGTCTGATGTGGAGACGCCGGGAAATCGAGAACTATGTCTGCACGCGAGCGACACTGGAAGCGTACGCGACGGCCTCGGCGCCGGAGGATGCAAACGGTCCCCTCTTCACCGCAGCAGAAGCCGGCCGACGGCTGGAGGCGATGCGAGCCGCCATTGACGAGATCGAATCGGCGTTGAAGGCCTTGGGTAAGGGTTCACCCTGGAGTGCGGACATCAAAGCGAGCGACGATTTCCTGACACCGCTCTTCAAGGCCTATTTCGAGCGGCTCCGCCTGCCGAATCTGATGGCCAAGAAGAACTTCCACGAACTTGTCCGGCATGTTCCAGAGAGTGAAGTCGACACCGAAATCCGCGAGAAGCTCGATGCGATTGTGCAGGTGGCAGAAAGCGCCGATGCTGTGCCGGTCTAGCAGTCCGCGATGGCACTCCCACAGGGCGTGGGTCTGCAATAATGCGATGCGCTACCGCATCACGCACTTGATCGGATCTCCGTGAGTCCAGTAACAGGCGTCCAACCGCTCCGTTCCGATGCGGATCTCTCCTCCCGCCTGATCGAACTCGCCGAGCGGTTCACCGGCCGCCGCGTCGCCGTTGTCGGGGACGTGATCTGCGATCGTTTTCTCTACGGCGACCCGTCGCGCATCTCCCGCGAGTCCCCGGTGCTGATTCTCGACTACGCGGGCGACACGATCGTTCCCGGCGGCGCCGCGAACGCCGCCTGCAACGCCGGCGCCCTCGGGGGCGAGGCGCGCCTGGTCGGCCTCGTGGGCCGCGGCGACCGCGACCGCCGGCTGTTCCGCGCGCTCGGCCCTCACGTCGACCGCGCGCACGTGGTCCGACCCGCCGGGTATCGCGCCCCGGTCAAGACCCGCATCCTCGCGGGGAGCCCGCACACGGCGCGGCAGCAGGTGGTCCGGATCGATCACCCCGCCGACCTGCGCGACGCGGCCGCCGCCGCCGCCGCGCTCGAAGAGGCGGCGCTCGCCGCCGTCGCGGACTGCGACGCCGTGCTCGTCTCGGACTACGGATCCGGCCTCGTCACGCCGGCCCTTTTTCAGAAGATCACCGGCGCGGTCGGCGGCAGCGTCCGGCGTCGCTCCACCCCCGTCCTGATCGATTCGCGCCACAACCTCGCCGCCTTCCGCGGCGCCACCGCCTGCACGCCGAACGAGTCGGAGGCGGAACGCATGGCCGGTTTTCCGATCGGCGATGACGAAGAGGCGCTGGAGCGGGCGGGCCGCTCGATTCTCCAGAGGAGCGCCACGCGGGGGGTCGTCGTGACGCGCGGCAGCCGCGGGATGGCGCTTTTCGTCCGGGGGCAGCGGACCGATCACGTCCCGATCCACGGCACCGACGAGGTGACCGACGTCACCGGCGCCGGCGATACCGTCATAGCCACCCTGACCCTCGCCCTCGCCGCCGGGGCCTCGCTCTACGAGGGGGCGCGGCTGGCCAACTACGCGGCCGGCCTGGTCGTCATGAAGCGCGGCACGGCCACGGTGACGGGCGACGAGCTGATCGCCGCCATCCGCGCCGATTGAGATGGGCAGGGTGGTGAGCGCGGATGAACTGGAAGCGGTCGTGGCGGCCGAGCGTGCCGCCGGCCGGACCGTCGCGCTCGCAAACGGCTGCTTCGACCTCCTGCACGTCGGGCATGTCCGTTACCTGGCTGGCGCCGCGCGGGAAGCGGACCGGCTGGTGGTCGCCGTCAACGACGACGACTCGGTGCGCGCCCTCAAGGGCGACGGCCGGCCGCTCCATCCGGAGGAAGAACGCGCCGAGCTCATCGCCGCGCTGGCGATGGTCGACTACGTCGTCCTCTTCTCCGGCCCGACGGTGGCGCCGGTGATCGAACGAATCCGCCCCGACGTCCATTGCAAGGGCACCGACTACACGGCGGCGACGGTCCCCGAGCGCGACGTGGTCGCGGCGTCGGGCGGTCGGACGGCGATCGTCGGCGACCCGAAGGATCATTCGACGCGCGACCTGCTCGACCGGATCCGCGCCGCCGCCGCGAGCCTGGATGCTGCGCGGCCTGCCGCCGGCGCGGCCGGCCAGGGCGCCGTGGGCGACCCGGAGTGACGCATTCTCGATGCGCCTGCTGATCGTCCGGCTGGGCGCGGTCGGCGACATCATCCACACGCTGCCGGTGGCTGCGGCTCTCCGCCGCAAGTTCCCCGACGCGACCGTCGACTGGGCCGTGGACGAGCGCTACGCCGAACTGCTCGAGCTGACTCCGGTGATCGACCGGCCCATCGTCCTGGCGTCACGCAGCCGTCCGGCGGTCGCCGCGTGGCTCGCGTTCCGGCGCGAGCTTCGGGACGGCGGCTACGACGTCGCCCTCGATCTGCAGGGGCTCGCCAAGTCGGCGGCGGCGGTATGGCTGAGCGGCGCCACGCGCCGGGTCGGGTTCGCGGCGCCGTTCCTGCGCGAGCGGTGGGCGGGCTGGGGCTACGACGAGACGATTCACCCCGGAAATCCCCGGCATGTGATCGATCGCAACCTGGGCATCCTGGCCGCGGTGGGGGAGTCGGAACCGAGCGCCGTCGCCTGGTCGTTCCCGCTGGAGGCGCCGCCATCCCCGCTCGTCGACGAGCTGCGGGGCGATCTGGACGCGCCGACCGGGCGGTACGCCGTCCTCAATCCCAATGCGGCGTGGCCGACGAAGCGATGGCCGCCGGAGCGGTTCGCCGCCATCGCCACCCACCTCCGGGACGCGCACGGCTTGCCGGCCGTCGTCGTCTGGGGACCGGGCGACGGGGAATCGTCTGCCGTCGCGGCAGTCGACGCGTCGGACGGCGCGGCGACGCTCGCGCCCGAGTCGAGCCTCGCGGAGTTGGCCGCGCTCCTGCAGGGCGCGGCGCTGGTCGTGTCCGGCGATACCGGGCCGCTCCATCTGGCCGCCGCGCTCGGCGTGCCCGTCGTCGGCCTGTACGGACCGAGCGATCCAGCCCGCAACGGGCCGTGGGCGGAGGCGGACGTCGTCGTCGCGGCGGAGTGCGACTGCTACCGGCAGCGCGCCCGGTCCGGCCCGGAGGGAAGGATGGCGCGCCACTGCACGGCGCCGTCGTGGTGTCTCGATCGCCTGGAGGTGGCGCAGGTGTGCGCCGCGATCGACCGCCGCCTCGGGGGCGCCGATCCGAGGACCGATGCTTGATCTCGACCGCGACCACGGGCTGCGGCGTCTCTTTCACCTGGCCCGGCGCCGCGTCGTCACCGGCTTCGCGGTGGCGGTGGTCGCGTTCGCCCTGGCGACGCCGACCTGGACGACGCTCATAGCCGGCACCGCGATCGCGCTGGCCGGCGAGGCGTTGCGCCTATGGGCGGCGGGACACCTCATGAAGGGACGCGAGGTGACCACGTCCGGGCCGTACCGCTGGATGCAGCATCCCCTCTACGTCGGGTCCGGGCTCCTGGGTGTCGGATTCTCCGTCATCGCCGCCAACTGGGTGGTCGCCGTCGTCGTGCTGGGCTACGTCGGCGCGATGACCGCGGCGGCGATCCGCCTCGAGACGGCGACTCTGCGGGACGCGTTCGGCGACACCTACACTCGCTATGTTGCAGGCGAGCTGACGCCGGGCGCCGCCGGCCGCCGCTTCAGCCTGCGCCACGCCATCGACAACCGGGAACACCACGCCGTCGCCGGCCTCCTCGGCACGGTTGCCGTCATGGCCGTGAAGGCGTGGTTTACTGCACCGTGACGGGTCGACAACGGTTATCATTGGGTATCGGGAGACTAGAGGATGCCGGAGTTGAAAGCGCGACCGACTTCTCGGGTCCGTCAGCCTATTGACGTGCGCCAACGATCGCGGGCGGGACGAAGCGACGAGGAGCTGAGTGAGAGCGCGATCCACGCCATCGAAGAGGGGCGTGCGGATCACGCAGCCGGCCGCACGTTCACCCTGGATCAAATCAAGCGAGAGCTGGAACGCGGCTCCTGATCTACCTCCTGCCGCTTGACACGCCTGTCGGTGCGATCAAGGGCGTCGGTACGCCTCGCGCCGATGGAGAATGGTGTCGATCTCGATCACGCCTTCGTCCCGTCGTGTGAAGAACACGCGCCAGTCGCCAACACGAAGACGATTTGGGCCATCAGGTTGAGGAAAGTGGCGGGGCCGACGAGACTCGAACTCGCGACCTCCGGCGTGACAGGCCGGCGTTCTAACCAGCTGAACTACGACCCCGCACAGGTCGGAACAAATGATCATAGCGCATTCGGGCGGCGGTTGCCGATACGAAGGCCCGCGTCCGGCCGTCGTGCGGGAGTGGCGTGGATGGTGGGCGGTACAGGATTTGAACCTGTGACAGCCGGCGTGTAAAACCGGTGCTCTACCCCTGAGCTAACCGCCCGCGGCGATCGCCCGCCCCCGATTATACGTCCGGCCGCCGAAGGGTTGGCCCCGCTGCGTTGGGCTCGCTGGATTGGGCCCCGCCGGGGAGTCCTACTCCTCCAGCAGCTCCACCACCGCGAACGCCAGCCCCAGCGTCCGGCTGTCACCCCTGACCGGGACATGCGTACCGCTCACGAGATCGATCTCGATGGTGTTCCCGCGGATCGGGCATCGGTCGAACGGGAACGTGGCCGACCATCCCGGCTCCGCGATCCCGCGGTACAGCCTGCATCCGTTGACGTCGATCTGCAGGGCCTTCGGGGTGCGGCCCCCCGTCATGCTCACCTCGACGCCGAGCGCGGCCGGCGGCGACCGCGGGTCGATCGGCGCCGTGATCCGTCCGTGGCCGTCCGTCCAGCGGACGGGACGGTTGCGAGCCCACTCCTGGAGGTAGAAACCGGACGTGGCGACGCCGGAGGCCTCCGCCATCTCTTCGAGGATGAGGTTGTCGGGGGAGGCGGAGGGATCGGACCGGTAGGCGGCGTCCAGCGCAATCCCTCCGGTGTCGTCCTCGCGAATCGCGAACAGCTCGATCGTGTTGGCGCCGGGCGTGAACAACCGGGGCTCGACAATCGACTCCCACATGCCGGAACGTCCGCTTACCCGAAACGTGTAGGGCCGCGTCACGGCGGCGACAACGCCGTTGACGGCGACGGCGAGCGGCGGCGGGTCGGTCGATGCCTCCGTGTCCGGCGCGACAACGACGCCGGCGAGCTGCGCCGGCACGAAATCGGCGTCCGGGCGGACATCGCCCAGCAGACCCTGGGCATCAAGCGTCGCCTCGAACGGCGCGCGCCGCCCCGAGGTGTAGGCGGCGGCCGGCTCGCCCACCAGCCGGCCGTACTCCATGCCGACGCGCAACGGATCGAATGGACTGCCGTTTTCGAAGATGGCGAACTTGCGCGCCACGGTGTCCGCAAGCTCCGCGGAAAGGTCGGCCGGTGCTTCCTCGACCCGCTCGGCGTCGAACAGGTGAATCTGCTTCACGGGCCTCGCCGGCGGCCGCGCGGCCAGGATGTCGGCGCCGTCCGCTTCCCAGGGCAGCCGCGCCCCGACGGCGCCGGCGATGGTCGGGAGGATGTCGATGGTCTCGACGTTCGCCCGGTTCACGCTGCCGGTCCGTTGCCCCGGCAGCTTGACCAGCAGCGGCACCGAAGCGACGTCCGCCATCGTGCCGTCTTCCGGCCGGCGCAGCGCGAAGCCGGGGCGAAAACTGGCGCCGTGATCGGCGGTGACGACAACGAGCGCGTCGTCCCAGGTTCCCGTGTCCCGCAGCCGCGCGACGATGTCGCCCAGGATCTTGTCGACGTAGCCCACCTGCAGCAGGTGGCGCTGATAGTTGCGGGCGACCGGTCGGGGGTCGCGAGTCCAGTTGCTGTTCCTCGACAGGCCGGGGACGTGGGGACGGAAGGTGAAGCGCTGGCCGGTCGGCAGGTACTGCCAGGGCTCGTGGGGCAGCAGCACGTGCAGGAAGTGGAGCGTCGGCTGGCCGCGGGTGCCGCCGGCGAGCCCGGCGACGAACCGGTCCACGACCCGGCGGCGGTCGTCTCGCCGCTGTTCACGCCAGACCTCCCCGAACGTCGGCGGATCCAGCGTCGCGAAGTCGGCCCACGTCTGCGTCACCGGGGGGAGCGACCCGGTCAGATCGTCCGGCAGGACCACCTGAAGCCACACAATCCGCAGATCGCGCAGCACGGCGCCGAGCCACGCCAGGACGCCGGGACGTTCGACGGGGCAGAGCGTTGCCGGGCAAAGACTGGTCAGGGGCTCGATCACCTCCAGGCGATAGCGCGACCCGAGCAGCGTGAAGAGATTGCCGGGGTGGTCGTCCAACGTCGGCAGCGTTCCGTGCCGCGGGTAGCGGCCGGTCAGGATGGCGGGTACCGCGAGGCTGGTGGTGGGGCTGACCGTGCTCGCGTTCGGGAACCACGTCGCCTCGTCCGCCAGCGCCGCGAAATGGGGATAGAGCGTCCGGTCGATGGCGCTGTCCCGGTCGAGAAGCGAGGCGAGCGGCAGTTGATCGAACACCACCACGACGACCGGCGGCGTTGTCTCGAACGTGACACCCTCTAGCGCGCCGCGCCCGGCGTCGGGAGGCGCCAGCAGCGAGGTCATCGCCGGGTTGAACAGGAAGGCCGCCGGGACGACGAGCGCCGCCGCCGACAGGAACGTGGCGAACATCCGGACCGGTGCGGCCCAGACGTAAGCGCATCCCGCGGCGGCGGCCACCACCGTGGCGACGGCGAGCGTCTGCGCGCCGCTCCAGTCGCCCCACGCGCGGATCGCGGCGAGGGCAATGGCCCCGCTCAGCGTCCCGATCACGACGCCGAGAGTGATCGCGCGCCACCGCGGGCCAAGGCGGCGGGCGGCGGCGATGGGCAGAATGCACGCGACCGGACCGGTCAGGCCGAGGGCGAAGACCAGTGCGACCAGGTCCACCGGCCGTGCGTCGTGCGCGACAAAGAACTCCGGGCTTCGGCCGACGACGTCGTAGAGCGGTTGCGCTACCGCCACCGCCCAGAGGCCGGCGACGTGCAGCGTGGCGACCAGCAGCCCCGGGTCGCGTTCAGCCCTGGTTCGCATCCACCTCTGGCGCGGGCACGGCCGTCACGCGCCGGCGCCGGCCCTCGGCCGGCAGTGATAGAGCGTCCGCCGTCCGGCCGCGACCGTCTCGTTGGTCGCGACATCGAAGCGGCGCGCGAGGGCTGCGCTAACCGCCTCGGCCGAATAGACGACGGTCTGGTCGCCCCGGTTGCGCAGCAGCCGTTCCACCATGGGATCGTCGCGGTGGACGAACTCCAGGACGACTTCCGCGCCGAAGTCTGCGAGCCACGCGACGAAGTCGTCGAGCGGCACGTTCCTGCCGATGACCACGTGGTGCATCAACGCGAGGCAGAGGATGAGGTCCGGCCGCGCGCGGTCCGCCAGCGGCCGGCGCTCCGTGCCGCGCCATCCGAGGCCGGGCGACGGATCGGCCACGTCCGCTATGAGCGGAAGGATGTTCCGGTGGCCGTCGTCCTCCTTCAGTGCGGCGTACAGCCGGTCGATCACCAGGTGGTCGGCGTCGAGGGCGAGCACGTAGTCGGCGTGCTCCGCCGCGATGCGCGAATAAACGCCCGTGTTGCAGCCGATGTCCCACGCGAGCGCCCGCCGCCGCGCCGCCGCGACGCGTCCGACGAATGCCTGTTTCCGTTCGACCTCCGCGTCGTCGTAGCTGAGCTCGTCCTGGTAGCCGGACCAGGTGGATCCGGACGGCGCCCACGCCAGGCGTTCCACCGTGCGACGCAGCCGCGCGACGTTGTTCCGGATCAGCGCGGCGCCGAAACCGGCGTCGCGCAGCTCGCCCCGGACGTCGTCGTCGGTCCGTTCGTAGCGTGCCTGCGCCTTCGCCTGAAGGACGACATGCGCCAGCACCCCGGGCCGCAGCCAGTCGCGCAGCGAGAAGCACGCGCGGCATTCCTCGGCCGTGATCCCTTCCAGGCGGCCCCGCAGCCAGGGATGGAACGGCACGTTGCGGTAGGCCTGGAGGAACAATGGATAGAGGAACGTCTCGCAGAACTGCCGGTAGCCGGCCCACGGATCGCCCGGCGCATACGCGGTGAACGATCCAACGTCGATGAACGTGGGGCGGGCGCCCACCCACTGCACGTTGAACGGCGTGGCGTCCTTCAGCGTCATCTGCTCGTCGAGGGCGGCGAGGGTCAGGTCGAGCTGCAGCAGCGCGGCGTCGCGCAGCATGCCGAACGACCACTCGTAGGGGTACGAGATCACCGGCACGCGCTCGTGCTCCAGGATGGCGGCCCACGCGTCAGCCGCCGGCGGCGCCGGGAGCGTCTCCCCGGAGGTGTCCAGCAGACGGGTCGGAATCAGGTGGCCCGCCTCCGAGAAGCGGGCAAAGAAATCCGTGGCGGCCAACTGCGTCCAGTCGGCCAGCGCACGCTCGCTCAGGCCGCGCAGTATCGCGCCGTCCTGATGGAAGACGCGCGTGTCGGGGTCGCGGAAGGAGCCCGGTTCAACCAGTGGAGGGGCAGCCGGGTCCACGGCGGCTACCGCTTGTCGGGATCCTGCTGCCTGCGGCTGAAGAGGGCGCTGAACCGGTGCCAGTACAATTTGATCGCCACGCCGACCGCGGCGAAACCACCCAGCAGCACCTGGAGCAGCATGCTCCCGCTGCCCGGGTCGAGATAGGCGGCGGCGGGCCGCTCGAACACGAGCAGCAGCAGGCCGACGAGCGACGCAAACGGCAGCGTTTTCTTCATGTGGAACGAGTGTAGCAGAACGGAAATCCCAAGGTAACACGGGCGCCCCGCCGGTGCGCCGGCCTCCAGGCCGGCATGGGCAATCCGGCGGGCCGGCAACGGAGGTCACGAATGAAACCGGCGGTTTTTCTCGATCGGGACGGCACGTTGAACGAAGATGTCGGTTACCTGGAACGGGTCGACCGCTTCGAGCTGTACCCCTGGGCGCTCGACGCCATCCGCCTGATGCGGCGCGCCGGCTACGCGGTCGTCATCGTGACCAACCAGGTCGGCATCGCGCGCGGCATGCAGGACGAGGCGATCGTCGAAACCGTGCGCGAGCTGATCGACAGCCGGCTGCGCGCGATCGGCGAGCAGCTCGACGGCCACTACTACTGCCCGCACGACCCGAACGCGCCGGTCGAGGCCTACCGGTGCGTGTGTCATTGCCGCAAGCCGAAGCCGGGAATGATCGAGCAGGCGGCGCGCGACCTGGATCTCGACGTCGCGCGCTCCGTGGTCATCGGCGACAAGTGGGGAGAGGTTCGGCTGGCCCGCAATGTCGGCGCGCGCGCCATCCTCGTCCGCACCGGCTACGGCCGCACCCAGGAGCAGATGCCGCGACCCGACCTCGAGGCGGACGCCGTCGTCGACACGCTGATGGACGCCACGAGCTGGCTCCTTCGCCACCCAGCATGAGAACCGGTGCGCCGGCCGGTGCGCCGGCCTCCAGGCCGGCATAAGCAACCTGGTGCGCCGGCCTCCAGGCCGGCATAAGCAACCCGGTGCGCCGGCCTCCAGGCCGGCATGATAGATTGCGGAAACCGTGCCCTTCCGCGACATCGCTGGTCATCGGGGGGTTACCACCCGCATTGCGCGTGCCGTCGCCCGCGACACGTTCCCGCCCAGCGTCCTGCTGAGCGGCCCCGAAGGGGTCGGGAAGCGCCTAGCCGCCGTGGCCATCGCCGAGGCGGTGAACTGCCTCGAGCCCCGCACCGGGGACGGCGACTTCGCCGTCGACGCCTGCGGCGTCTGTGCGGTCTGCCGCCGGATCGGCCGCGGCATCTTTCCCGACGTGGTCGTCGTGGAACCGCCCGACAGCGCGTCGGGCGCCATCACCGTCGATCAGATCCGCGAGGTGGTGGGGCAGGCGGTCTATCGGCCCTTCGAGGCGCGCCGCCGGATCGTCGTGATCGACGACGCGGACGCGATGGCGCCGCAGGCCCAGAACGCGCTGCTCAAGACCCTGGAGGAGCCCCCCGAGTCGTCGCAGTTCATCCTGGTCGCCGAGCGTCCCGGCCTGCTCCTCGATACGGTCCGGTCGCGCTGCCCGCAGTTGCGCTTCGGGTTGCTGACCGTGCCCGTGATTGTCGATCTCCTGACGTCGCGGCACGGAATCGAGTCGCGCCTGGCCCGCGCGTCGGCCGCGTCGGCCGGCGGGAGCGTCGGGCGCGCCCTCCGCTCGGCGTCGGGCGAGCTGGCCGCGTCGCGCGACCTGGCGATCCGCCTGTTGGAGTCCGTCGCCTCGGCCCGTGACGTCCCCGGACGGCTGGAGGGCGCCAAGGCGTTCACGGCCGGATCGGGATCCAGACGGGCTCCGACCGCCGACCGCGCCGAAGTGCGCCGCCGCCTCCGCCTGCTTGCCACGCTCCTGCGTGACGCGGAGGTCGCGGCGGCCGAGGCCGACGCGCCGCTCGCCAACGCCGATCTCGGCGACCGCGTCGCCACCTTGTCGACGACCTACGGCGGCAAGCGCGGCCTGCGCGCCTTCCGAGCCGTGAACGAAGCGATAGACGCCCTGGACCGCAACGTCAGCCCGAAGACCGTGGCCGATTGGGTGGCGTGCCGCTTGTGACAGACTGAGGGCAGGGATGGCCGACGAGACACCGCAGGCTGACCAGACGCCGCGCGACACGCCGCCGCGCGCGACGCCGCCGTTCGTCAGCGTCAAGTTCGAGCCGGTGGGCCGCGTGCATCGCTTCCTGCTCGAAGGCGTGGCTTTCGAGCCGCCGCTCCAGGCCGGCGACGACGTGGTGGGTACGCACGCCGCCCCGGTAGCCTATGCCCCCGGGGTGCGCACCATCCCGCAGTTGCCGCAACTTTCGGCGCCCCCCGGCTCCGCCGCCGCCCCCCGCGCCGCCGCCGGGGGCGGCGACCGGGTGATCCGCCGCGCCACCGAGAGCGACATCACGGCCCGCTTCCGGCATCAGCACCGGGAGCGCACCGCGCACCAGTTCTGTGCCCTCAAGATCCGGGAGCACCGCCTGCCGATGAAGCTGGTCCGGACCGAGCTGCAGGTGGACGAGCCGCACCTGACGTTCTATTTCACCTCCGACAGCCGCGTCGACTTCCGCGACCTGATCCGCGCCCTCGCCACCGAGTTCCATTGCCGAATCGAGATGCGCCAGATCGGCGTGCGCGACGAGGCGAAGCTGTTGGGCGGCTACGGAGTCTGCGGCCGGCCGCTCTGCTGCACCACGTGGCTGCCCCGCTTCGAGCCCATCTCGATCAAGATGGCGAAGCAGCAGAGCCTCAACCTCAATCCGTCTCGCCTCTCGGGCGTCTGCGGCCGCCTCAAGTGCTGCCTCCGCTACGAGCTGCCGAACGCGGCCGGCGAGCAGTACGCCGGTTGCGCCCACGAGAGCTCCTGTTCGCGGGCCGCGGGCGGTTGCGGTGGCGGTGGCGGATGCGGGTCGTCCGGCGGCGGATGCGGCAATTGCAGTGGCGGTTGCGGCAGTGGCTGACGGTGCGCCGGCTCGCGTCCCAGTTGGTGCGCCGGCCTCCAGGCCGGCATCTCCGGATGCTCCGCCGGCCTCGGGGCCGTCACCCCGCGTCGCCATCACGACCGGCGACCCCGCCGGCATCGGACCGGAAATCGCGAGCCTGGTGGAGGCCGATCCGGCGATCCGCGCCCTCTGCACTCCCGTGCTGTACGGCCCGGACGCCGCGGAGGCCCGCCGGCGGTTCAGCCCCGGCGCCGTGTCTGCCGAAGCGGGCCGCACCGCCTACGACTCGGTCGTGGCCGCCGTGCGCGACGCGCGGGCGGGCCGGGTCGACGCCATCGGCACCGCCCCCATCAACAAGGCGGCCTGGGCCGCGGCCGGCCTGAGATGGCGCGGCCACACCGACCTGCTCGCCCATCTCACCGACGCCCGCGACGTCCGCATGATGTTTCACGCCGACCGGCTGAACGTCGTGCTCGCCACCGTGCACGTGCCGCTCGCCGAGGTTCCCGCGCTTCTCACCCCGGAGCGCATCGATACGACGATCCGCCTGGCCCACGCGGAGCTTCCGCGATTCGGCGTCGCGCGCCCGCGCCTCGCCCTCGCCGGACTCAACCCGCACGCGGGCGAGGGCGGCCTGATCGGCGACGAGGAGCAGCGGACGCTTGCTCCGGCCGTCGAACGCTGCCGCGCCTCCGGCATCGACGTCACCGGCCCGATCCCCGGCGACGCGGTCTTTCGCCGCGCCGTCGACGGTGAGTTCGACGCCGTGATCGCCTGCTACCACGATCAGGGACTCATCCCGATCAAGCTGATCGCGTTCGGCGAAGCGGTGAACGTCACCCTCGGCCTCCCGATCGTCCGCACCTCGGTCGACCACGGCACCGGCTTCGACATCGCCGGGAAGGGAATGGCCGACCCGTCGGGCCTGCTCGCCGCCGTGCGGCTTGCCGTCAATCTCGTCAACACCTCCGCAGGCGCCCCTGCGTCGGCGTAAGCTGAACAGAGAGATCGACCGATGGCGACTGCAACGGTGGCGCCCGCCGCGGGCGAACGGCTTATCGCCGACAACCGCAAGGCGCGACACGATTACCATATTTCGGATGTCTACGAGGCGGGCATCGTCCTGCTCGGCACCGAGGTGAAGGCGATCCGCGAGGGGCGCGTCAACCTGCGCGACAGCTACGGACGGATCGAGGCGGGGGAGATCTTCCTGCACGGCCTGCACGTCAGTCCCTACAGCCATCGCGGCTACAGCGAGCACGAGCCGTTGCGCCGCCGCAAGCTGCTGCTGACCAAGCGGGAGATCCACAAGCTGACCGGCAAGGCGGTGGAGCGCGGCTTCACGCTGGTTCCGGTCCGCATGTACTTCAAGCGCGGCCTGGTGAAGGTGGCGCTCGGCGTCGCCAAGGGCAAGAAGGCGCACGACAAGCGCGAAACCATCCGCCGCCGCCAGATCGATCGCGAGACGCGGGCGGCCCTCAAGGAGCGTTCGCGATGAAGGTGGTCGTTACCGGAGCGGCGGGCCGGCTGGGTCCGGCCCTCGTGCGGATCGCCGCCGCCGCCTACGGCGAAAAGGCGGTCGTCGCGCTGCCGCGCGCCGCGCTCGACGTCGCCGACGAGGCCGCCGTGCGCGAGACCATCGGGAGGCTCCGGCCCGACGCCATCCTCAACGCCGCCGCCTACACCGATGTCGACGGCGCCGAGGACAATGCGGAGACGGCGTTGGCGGTGAACGCGTTCGGCGTCCGGGCGATCAAGAAGGCCGCGGTCGAGGTGGGTGCGAACCTCGTCCACTACAGCACCGACTTCGTCTTCGACGGCACGAAGGGCGAGCCCTACGTCGAGACCGACGACCCCAACCCGGCGGCCGTCTATGCCGCGTCCAAGCTGCTCGGCGAGTGGTTCGCGGAGGGTCCGAACAGCTACGTGCTCCGCGTCGAGAGTCTCTTCGGCGGCGCCCACGGCGGCACCATCGACCGGATGGCCGACGCGTTCCTTGCCGGCCGCGAGGTCCACGCCTTCACCGACCGCGTCGTCTCGCCCAGCTACGTCGAGGATGTCGCCGCCGCCACCATCGCCCTGCTCGGAAGAATGCCGGCGCCCGGCCTCTACCACTGCGCCTCGACCGGCCACGCCACGTGGATGGAGGTCGCCGGGGAACTCGCGCGGCAGCTCAACGTCACAGTGCCCGACATCCGGCCCACCACGCTGGAAGAGATGGCGCTCAAGGCGCCCCGCCCCAAGTACTGCGCGCTCGACTCGGAGAAGCTCGCCGCGACCGGCATCGCCATGCCGACCTGGCAGGATGCCGTCGCGCGCTACGCACGGTCTCGCCTCTAGGTTGGTGCGCCGGCCTCCAGGCCGGCATCTCGATTCATGGCGCCGGTCGTCTCGGTCCGCCCAAGACTGGTTGACGAGAATCTCGCCGCCGGCTATAAATAGAAAGTAATAGAAAGAGGTGAAAGAATGAAATTCACGATCCGCGGCAACTCGTTTTCGATCACTGCGGCCGATGCTCTGAACGCGACGCGCAACGAGCCACCGTTGCCGGCTGATGGTCGCAACAAGTACTTCGTCGCACTGCATGAACGGCAGTACCCGATCAAGCAGGTCGTCCGGCTGGTCACTGGGTTGCCTCCCGTAGGCTTCACGGCGCAGGACGCACACAGGATTCTCACCCGATTAGGGTTCAACATCGAGGAGCATCCCGTGGATCAAGTGCAATCGGAGACCGTGACGCTTCCGGCTAGGAGGGGTCATGTTGCAGCACCGTTGGCGGAGTCAGAAGCTGCTGACAGAGAGAGCGAAGTGTTGCGGCTGCTGGTCGTGTTCGAGGCAGACGAAGACGGCTGGGTTGTGGCGAGTTGTCCTACGCTACCAGGCTGCCATAGTCAGGGGCGGACGAAGGTCGAAGCACTCGACAACGTCCGAGAGGCCGTCCGGGGGTACGTGGCGAGCATGCGCGAGCATGGTGCCGGACGGCCCGAGTCGTCGGACTTTCAGGTGATCGAGGTGCAGGCCTAAGTTGGCACGGCTGCCTGTTATCTCGGGAGACCAGTTCCTCAAGGTGGTTGCCCAGGTCGGTTTCGAACTCGACCGCACGGAAGGCAGCCACATGATTCTGGTCGGACCGACCGGCCGGAGGCTCACCGTTCCAAAGCATCGGGAGTTGGGGCGAGGACTCCTGAGGGCCTTGATTCGCGACGCAGGGCTGAGTCGAGAGGAATTCGTCAACCTTCTGCGCCCAAGGGCTCATTGAACATAGTCATATTTCTGACTACAATATGACTATATGATTCGAGTGAATATCGCTGACGCCAAGGCGCGTCTTTCCCTGTACCTTGACCGTGTCGAACGCGGAGAGACCATCGTCCTTTGCCGGCGCAACGTTCCGGTCGCGGAAATACGACGGCTTCCGGTGTCGCTCACGGAATCTCGCCCTATTGGAACTGATCCCGACCTGGTGGTTCCTGACAGTTTCTTCGAGCCGCTTCCGGAGGATCTACTGCAGGCCTTCGAGGGACGCGGTCCCGACGCGTGGAGCGAGGAATCCGGCCCGGCTGCGGGCGAGGCATTGGAGCAGGAGTCGGTCCAACGGTTGAAGGCGTTCTTCGAGTTGAAACGCCGTCCTTCGTACGCCTCGCAACCGTCAACCTTGCAAGAAGTGATCACGAGCCTTCAGTCGCCGCACTCCGTAGACCAGGCGGCGCTGGTCGTTGCAGCCGAGAAGCTCCTGATGGCCGGCGAGGGGAGAAATGCCGCTCGATGACCAGTCGACTGACCTCCTTCTTGCTGAATCGCGCGGGGTGGGGAGACCGGCACTCCCTTGAGCTGGATGTTCAACAGATCTCCGTGGCGCGAGACCCCGGGAAGCTACCTAACCTGCTGTGGCTCCCGCCCACCGAGCGACTGGACGACATCCTGTCGTGGCCGGATCGTTCGGGATTCGCGCTGCAGTGCATCTACGAACTCGCTCCGGTCGGTGCGGACCATCCTTCCACGCTGATGAGCGCCGAGGCCGTTAGGTGGAGCGGGCGCGGAGACGTGCTGGAGATCGAGCTCGTGGAGGGATGGCGCGGCTGGCCGCGCTTCTGGGGCAACCGCGACATTCACGAGGAAGAGGTTGAAGCCGCCATTCACGGCATGGCGCCGGACAGCACATTGCAGTTGCTGAGTGTTCCTCCGGGGCGCGACGCCACCGGTGCACCTCGCGCGCGGATACTGGAGTCCGACGACGACCCGGCAGTGCTGTTTGTCGGGCGACTCCCGGCGGACGCGACCATCCTGGCGGGTGTCGTCGCACGGCTGTGCGAGACGGGTGCGCTGGCGCAAAGCACGAACGAGATTCCGCCGCTGGACGGCCGTCTGACCCGCACGAGATTTCGGCGAACCGACAAGGCCGCGTCTCGGATCACGCGGTGGCTTGGCGGCTATGGCCCGCGCGACCAGCAGTGGGTTGAGCAGCGAACCGGCGTTCCCTGGCCGAGTCCGCAGCGGTGGTCGGCGGAGTTGTCATGACGCTCCTGCTCGATACCTGCGCGTTCCTGTATCTGGTGGCCGACGACCCGCGGCTGCCGTTGCGTGCCCGCACGGCGTGCCGCGCTCCGTCGAACACCGTGTACCTCAGCGCGCTCTCGGCCTTGGAGATCACGATCAAGTACCGCCTTGGTCGGTTGCCGCTGCCGGAGCCGCCCGAGTCGTTCGTCAGCAGTCGCCGGGTGCGCTTGCAGATCGAACCGCTGCCATTCGACGAACGGGATGCCGCGCACGACAGCCTGCTGCCGCCGCTGCATCGGGATCCCTTCGACCGGGGCCTGATCTCGCAGGCGATCCTGCGCGGCCTGACGATCGTGACACCGGATTCGGCGATCGCCCGTTACCCAGCTCCCGTTCTCTGGCTGTAGCCGCCAGTTTTCTGAAGAACGGTGGCGCTGACCCGCAAGACTACGACCGCAGGACGTCGTCGATAAGATCGGCCACCCGCTCCGCGATGGCAAGGCACGCCGTGAGCCCCGGCGAGTCGATAGCGGCGGCGTGCACCAGCCTCGGGACCTTGGCGTCGCGGTGGATCCGGAAGTCGGAGAAGGCATGATCGGCCGGCGCGCCACGCGCCCGGATGCCGCTGCCACCCGGTCGGAGTTGATCCAGCCGGAGCGCCGGGAGCATCCGCCGCGCCGCCTCGTGGAACGTCTCAAGGCCCTCCCGATCCGATTCGTAGTCGTCCTTCCGCGCCTGGTAACGAGCGGTCGGCCCGAGCGTGACGCTTCCCCAGGTGGTGCGGGTCAGATGCACGCCGAGGCCGTGCCCGCTCGGGAACGGCAGCGGGTAGACCAGGTGGCGCACGAGCGACCGCGCCGACGGGACCAGTTCCGCGTAGTCGCCCCGCACCGGGTAGATCGTGAACGGCTCGCCGCCCAGCCGCGCCGATACCTCGTCGGCGTACAGGCCGGCCGCGTTCACGACGGCTCGCGCGCGAATCGCCTCGCGCGGAGTCCGGATCGTGATCGCGTCATCGTCGGACGCCGACTCCTCCACGCCGGACCCGGGCAGCAGCGCGACATCGCGCTGCCCGGCGACGCGCGCCAGCGCGCGCACCAGCGCCTCCGCCTCGATGATCCCGGTGGACGGTGACCAGAGCGCCGCCACCGCCTCGACCTGCGGCTCGCGCCGCCGCACGAACTCCCGGTCGACCAATTCGACGTCCTCCACGCCGTTCCTGCGCGCCCGCTCCGCCAGCGCCTCCAGCCGCGGCGCCTCCGATGCGTCGGCCGCCACCACCAGCTTGCCGCACCGCTCTGCCGGCACGCCTTCCTCGGCGCAGAACGCGTACAACCGCTCGCGTCCCTCGACGCACAACTCCGCCTTCAGCGACCCGGCGGGGTAGTAGAGGCCGGCGTGAATAACGCCGCTGTTGTGCGTGCTTGCCTCGAGGCCGAAGCGCGGAAGGCTCTCCAGGACGCAGGCGCCGTGACCCCGTTTGGCCACCGCGCAGGCAGCGGCCAGACCGACGGCGCCGCCGCCGATGATCGCCACGTCGATGGTTGCGCTTTCCATGGGTCCGCGACGGCCATACTCTAGTGGAGTAATGACCACTAGACCCGTCCGCAAGAAGCCGGCAGACGCTCCGCCGCGAGAGCGTGCGCCGGACGACGAGGCCTTCTACGGATTCCGGCCGCTACCGAAGCGCGGCAAGCCTGTAACCAACGAGTTGATCGATCGACTACGCGAGGACGGGCCCTATTGAACTCCGCGTGCGCCAGACTCAACCAGTGCACTCATGGGAAGGTCACAGAGTGGCCAAAGTCAGCGTGCGCGCGCAATTCTGGTGCCGGCTGACAATTGGGCAGGTGGACGAGCGTGATCTGGAGGCCTGCTCGCCGAGCGTATGTGGGACCGGTCGTCAACTGTCAGTCTCCGCATACGGCCCGTCACTGGCACATCGGACAGGAGGCACGACTCGTCGATCTGTGTCGCGGTTGGCCTGACGCGATCACTGTAGCTTGGCCCATCATGCGGCGATGGGCGATACTCTCACCCACTCCGGCGGGTGCGTCTCGTCGGATGTCGGGTCCCCAGACGTGTCTAAGCGGGCAATCATCACCGGAATCACGGGGCAGGACGGGTCGTACCTGGCGGAACTGCTGCTCGACCACGGCTACGAGGTGGTCGGCATCACGCGCCGCCTGAGCGCCCCGAACCACTGGCGCATCGAGCACCTCCTCGATCGCATCACGCTCCGGCCCGCCGACTTGCTCGATCAGCTCTCGATGATCCGGGTCATCAACGACGTCCAGCCGCACGAAATCTACAACCTCGCCGCGATGTCGTTCGTCCCCGCGTCGTGGGACCAGCCGATGCTGACCGGCGAGTACAACGCACAGGGCGTCACCCGCATGCTGGAGGCGATCCGGCAAGTGGACACCTCCATCAAGCTCTACCAAGCGTCTTCCAGCGAGATGTTCGGCAAGGTGCGCGAGACGCCGCAGAACGAGCAGACGCCCTTCTATCCGCGCAGCCCCTACGGCGTCTCCAAGGTCTTCGCGCACTACATCACCGTCAACTACCGCGAGAGCTACGACCTGTTCGCCGTCTCCGGCATCCTCTTCAACCACGAGTCCCCCCGCCGCGGCCTCGAGTTCGTCACGCGCAAGGTGACCCACGGCGTGGCCCGCATCAAGGCGGGCTTGGCGGACTCGCTCAGCCTCGGCAACCTCGACGCCTGCCGCGACTGGGGCTTCGCCGGCGACTACGTCCGCGCGATGTGGCTGATGCTGCAGCAGGATCGCGCCGAGGACTACGTTATCGCCACCGGCATCAGCCACTCCGTCCGCGACCTCGTGGAGATCGCCTTCGGACACGCCGGGCTCGACTGGCGGGAGCATGTCCGAACCGACCCCGCCCTCCTGCGCCCCGCCGAGGTGGATCACCTGATCGGCGATCCCGCCAAGGCGAAGTCCGACCTCGACTGGGAGCCGACCGTCGACTTCGACGGGCTCATCCGGATGATGGTCGACGCCGATATCGAACGGCTCACCTCCCGCGGTTAACGCCCGTCAGGGACGTCAAGACGGCGCAACCAGCGGATTCCGGCGACGGAGCGACGGGAAGCGGTCAAAGTCACGGTCGGCCGTGAGCAGTTCGCGCACGCCGTGTCCGATGCAGATCGCAGCCACGCGGGCATCGTGAACGCCCGGCCCCCGTACGTGCCCGTCCAACAGTTGCTGACGGAGGATCGTCCAATGGTCGTGCGGTTCTCCGAGCAACGTGAGTGACGGTGACTCCATCCAGGCCTCGACCTGATCGAGCGCCTGCTCGACCGTCGACGGCGGATTGAAGATGCGGGGATGCGTCACCGTCGCGACGAACTCATGCAGGCAGGGCCACGGGATCGCCCAATCTGCCCGTCCTTCCGCCAGCGCGCGAAGGCAATCGGACGCGCGATCGTGCCACTCGGAGTCCGTCCGATGCGCGTAGATCAGGATGTTGGTATCGATCGCCGTCAAGCGCCCCGACCCTCGTAGATGGCTTCTCGCACCGCCGGCCAGTCGGCGTCGCGGAACTCGGGTTGCAGGCCCGATCCGTCGACGGCTGCGTCGCGCAACCGAAAGGCGGCCCGCGTCCGCTCGGTGCGGAGTTTCATTCGAATGCCCTCCTCGATTACCGAGCGGAGCGTCACACCATGGCGAGCGGCGAAGCGCTTCGCGTCCACGGCCAAGTCGTCGGCCAGTTCGATCGTGGTTTTCATTGAGGTGCCCATACTACCATATTTATAAATATGGGTTACTGTAGCTAGTGCTGACCGGCCGGGGATTCCGTGGAGGCTCCCGCTGGCCCGGCCCCGCGATCCGGCACGGATCTTGCGTTGGGTAGAACGTCCCGAATTACCGGGATCTGCGTTGCCTGGATGCCGCGATTCGGTAGACTGGGGGAGAGCGACGGGCGACATGAGCGACCGGAACTGGATCATCGGTACGATCATCACTGCGACACTGATGCTTGGCGGTATGCAACTCACGTTGTGGAGCTTCACGGACGCGGCCATCAGGGAAAACCGAGCCGCCATCGCCAACGTCCGCAACGATCTCTCCGAGATTGCCCAGCGGGTGGCTAGCATCGAGGGGTTTCTTGAGGGCCGCGCCGGCCGGCGCGGCGGACTGGACGATCCTGCGCCACCGCGGCCCCCAGACTAAGCGCCCCGGAGACGTGAGCCGCGCCGCGTCGGATGATGCAAGTGCAACGTCCAGCGCGGCGCGGACCTTGCCTTCTAGGCCGCACTGGAGCCGATTTCAACGTGGACGCTGAACCAGGAGAAGGTCTGCCCACGAGCATCGAGTTCGATGGAGATCGTCTGCCCGGCCGCCACATCTGTTCGCGGCGTCGGACCGAGCTCCATCCCGTTCGAGAGATGGACCTCGACGCGGACCTGCGTAACCGTTGCCGCCGTCGTGTTGCTGACCGTGCCGGTGAACACTTCACGCGCGCTGTCGTAGTTGACCACCAGGTCGACCCCGTTTCGCGTCTCCGTTGCCGTGTCCGTCAGCGCGAACTGCGTGCCGGATTCGCCCGACTCCCCGCCTAGTCCCTCGGGGCCATGAGCTTCTCCAGCTTCTCCCGTCGGGGCGGTTGGGCTGTTGCAGCCGATGGCGCCCATGGCGGCGAAGGCGATGACGACGATTTGCAGTAGCTTCATCTCGATCCTCCGAGCACGGGTCAATGTGTGAACTCTCCATCTAGCCGAGCGCTTCGAGTTCCGCCGTCACCTCGTGCGGCAGCCGAAGCTCGTTGGTGACCGAGAAGGCGTTGAACTGCCCGGCGAGCACCCGCGCCAGATGCCGGTCGGTCTCGCTGTCGACGACCCCGGTGAGGGTCACATGCCCACGGTTGACCACGATGTGGATCGGCGGATTCGCCCTGGCGCCGTAGTGCCAGAACGTGGGGTTGCCATAGATCGCCCGGGCAATGACATAGCGCAACTTGTCATCGAAGACCGATGCCGGGAGCACGGCGATCTCGTTGGTCACCGCCGTCACGCCATCGAGCGCGTCAACGCGTTTCTCGATCGCCCTCACCTTGTGTTCCCCGGTGACGTGGCCCGAGAGTACGACGTGCCCCTCGTCGGCGATCTCGACGTCGATGTTGTCGAACACCGTGAAGAACGAGTAGCGGAGCACCTGCTCCTGAACTCGTTGGAACAGATCGTGCTTCGGCCCGTCGGCGGCGGCCGGTGACACCGATAGCGCCATCACCGCGAGGGCCATCAGTGGCAGAGCGATTCGGTACGGATTCAGTCGAGTGTCCATCTTGACGTGTCCTTTCCGCGCGTGCGCAACAGTGGATTCATGGCTGCACGCGCTACGTTGCTCGGAAGCAAGATCCGTGCCAAGTGCTCCGCGGCCGGGAACAAGCGGTTTTTCCAACAGCGGCCCCGATAGGACTTGTTCTGGCGGAGAGACGCGAATCGTCCTCGGCGGAGGACGGTCCCCACCGTGTTGCTTCGGGCTATGCTGTTCCTGCCCCCATGTTCCTCACCGAAGGGCTGCGCGACCGGCGCTACGACTGCTACGTGATCGGCGCCGGCCCGGCTGGCATCACGCTCGCCCTGGAGCTCGCCAAGGCGAACCGGACCGTCCTGGTGTTCGAGTCCGGAACCGTGACGGAGTGGCGGCGCGACATGCCGGATGTCGTCAACTACGGGCACTTCCGGAACCGTTGGTGGGATCAGCACTCCATCCGCGCCGTGGGCGGCACGTCGCACGTCTGGTACGGCTGGTGCACGACGCTGAGGGATGTGGACTTCGACAACCCGGCGGCCGGGGTTCGGTGGCCGATCGCCAGATCCGATCTGGTTCCGTACTATCGGCGTGCGGCTCCCGTCCTGGATCGCCACCCCGCCATCCTGGACGCCGAGACTCCGCTGGCGTCGGGATTCCTGTATCGGCCGTTCTCGACGGGCAGCCCTACGCGCTTCGGGAGCAAGTACCAAGAGGCGCTCAGCACTTCCTCGCAGGTTGACGTCGCGGTCGGAACCTCGGTGGTCGGCCTCGACGCCAATGCGTCGCGCAGCGCGGTCAACCGCGTGACCTGCTTTCGCCACGCTACGGACGCCACGATGCAATTGGACCTTGATCCCGCCCAGAGCGTCGTGCTCGCGGGTGGCGGCATCAGCAACGCGCAATTGCTTCTGCAGCCGCGTGCGGATGGCGCGACCCCGGTGGGTAACGAGAGCGGCCTGGCGGGCAAGTTCCTGATGGAACATCCACATTTCGTCAGGGCGGCCGAGGTGGTGCTTGACGAAGACCTGAACGGGTATCCGGCGCCAGCCGATTTCGGAAACCGGGCCGCCACGCTCGTGCCGGACGATCAGCTCATGCGGCGGCATGGGCTGCTCGAGTGCAGCATGGAGTGCCACAGCCGGACTACGGAACATCCGATGGCAGAGCATCTGGTCCGCGAGTACGGAAAGCCGTTCCATCACTACGGCTGCACCGTGCGGTCGGAGATGGCGCCCTCGCCCGGTAACGAGGTCTTCCTGACCGGCGAGCGCGGCCCTGCCGGTCTGTACCGGCCTGCTGCGCGCTGCGTGATAGGAGCCGGCGACTTCCTCAACGTGGAGAGGACGCTCCGCCTGCTCGGCGAATCGCTGATCGCGTCGGGGAAGGGCCGGGTACGCATCGACAACGAACGCCTGTACCAGCGGCCGACCGGCGGCGGTCACATCATGGGAACCACCCGCATGGGTATCAGCCGCTCCGACTCCGTGGTCGATTCGAACTGCCGCGTTCACGGCTACGACAACCTGTTCGTGGCAGGAGCGTCCGTGTTTCCGACCGTCGGCTACGCGAATCCGACGTTGACGATGCTCGCGCTTACGCTGCGTCTGGCCGACACACTGGCTGCGGCAGCCTGACCATGGCAGCCGGAACGCGCGGCTTCTCGCGACGGACACTCCTCCTGGCGATGGGGGGCGGCGCCGCTTCGGCCTCCATCCTGTGGGCGTTTCGGAACGCGGGACTGCCGTTCCTGGGCGCTGGCGACGACTTTCCCGTCTCGGCGACGTTCGACCCTCCGGCCGAACACGATGGCTGGCTGGTAACGGCGGAGGAGAAGGGGAGTCTCGTCCTGGTCGAGTTCACGGATGGTTGGTACGCCCGGGAATGGGCGGGTGAATCGTCGTGGCGCTGGACGCAACAGGTCGCCACGTTGGCGTTTCCGAATCCACGGACCGACGTCGCGCTGGACCTCGAGTACAACCCCCGTACGGACCTGTTTGAGGGTTCGCCCCGGACGCTCACGATCACCGTGGGCGATCAGGTCGCCCGTTCATTGGTGCTGGATGCCACCGGCCGACAGCACATGACGGTGTCGCTGCCCGTAACGCTGCTAGGAGAAACAGACCGGATCGAGGTTCGGATCGCCGTTGACCGGCCATTCGTTCCGGCGGACCTCCGCCCGGACTCGCAGGACACTCGCGAACTCGGCATTCAGGTCTATCGGGTGGCCGTTGAACGTTGACCACGCCGAGTTAACTGGATTGCGGTCATCAATCCCGCGCCCACAGCTCCAGTTCGTGAAACGACCAGTAGAACCTCGGCGTGCTGCCGGTCTGGCGCAGCCGGATGAGGCGCGACGTGTTGGGCGGCAGGGGGAAATCCATGAAGGAAATCCCGTCGACCGCCACAGCGCCGTGCAGCAGCCGCTCGAAGCTGCGCCCGCTGTGAAGCGTCTTCCATGTCCGACCGTCCGCGGTCGAGTCGATAACCAGGTGTCTGGGGTAGTCGCCGTGGCTCGACCGGCCAGCCGTCACCCTGAGGTGCGACACGTCGGTGGGTTGGTCCAGGTAGATGATGATCTCCTCGTTGCCTGTCTGCCGTTGGCCGCTGAGCCAGCGCGTTCCGAGATCGCCGTCGAACGCGTACACGAGCTCGCCCGGGTTGTGCGACGTTGTGGCGGAGACTCCGCCGCGAGAGATTGGAGGCCGCTCCGGCGCGGGGGCGGGAGGCCGGTCGTCCCACGGCGTTAGCTCGAATACGGTCACTCCGCCGAAGTCACGGTGGGTCACAATCTGTTCCGGCTGGTTGCGGACGGCGCCCAGGGTGGCGCGGCTTTTCTCCACGTCCGCAAGATCTGCGTCCGTGTACACGAGCACGTAGCGCACGCCGAGGGCTCGTAGGCCGCGCAGCACGTCGGCGTAGTCGTAGTCCTCAAAGCTCTCCAGCGCTCCACTCGAATAGAAGAACCAGTACAACGGAGGGAAGAACCCGCTGGCTCCGTTCATGACCGGATGCCCGTGGGTCAGCGTTCCGTACATGGCGCGAAGGTCGCCCTCGTAGTCACCTTGGCGCAATCCGATTGCCGGCAGACTCAGAACCGCACCGGGCGGACGTGTGCGCAACCACTGCTGGGCCGCATGCAGCGACGGCGGCGTTTCGAACGCCACGAGCGGCCCCCTGCGGTAGTTCTCGTCCTCCACGACGGCGACGACGCATAGGAAGAGTGCGAACACCCGTGCGGGGCGGCGCGGCAGACGTTCCGTCAGGTACCGTACGCCGAAGGCCGCGAGCACCGTGAGGGCGAGCAGCGTGATGATGATCGCGCGCCGGGGAACACGCAGGCCCTCCAGGCCGGGGACGACGCCACGCAGCCAGTCGTACGGCCCGGACGCCATCAGCCGCACGCCGTTGACGGTCGGTTCCGGGCCGAGTGCAAGAGCGACGCCTGCCACGGCGACCAGCGCGTACATGAAGGCGATGCGGCGGTCGCTGCGTGTGGCGTCCCGGTCAGGGCCTCTACGGAGTGTGGCCGCCAGCAGTCCGCACACCGCAAGCATTGCAAGGCAGGTGCCGGGATCCAGCCACGCCACTGTGTTCGCCGCGTAGGAGATGACTTCCTGGCGCGACCGTTGTGTGCCGTACAGATCTCGCGTGGCCAGGTATCCCGACATGACCGGCAGGACGGCGGCGAGCATAAGCGCCGCGGCTACCGGCAGATCGATCAGCATGCGCGGACGTGACCGCACCCGGAAGATCACCTCGAGGCCCGCTACGATCACGACGACCGGCGCGAAGAAAAAGAAGAAGTGCCCGTTGGACAGGCCCGCGAGCACGAAAGCGGCGGCGAAGCCGGCGAGGGCGGTGCGTCGGCCGGTGGCGAAGTAGCGATGGAGCGCCCACAGTCCGATCGGCATCCAACCGTACACCAGCGACTGGAGGTGCCCCGCTTCCTGACCGCGGAACGGCACGAAGACGAACAACAGGCCGGCCACGCCGGCGGCCAGGCGGTCTCCCGTCAACGACCGCGCCAGCAGGTACATTCCGCCGCCAGCGAGGACGTACGACGCGATGTAGGCGAGGTTGTAAACGACGACCGGGTCCCCGGTCAGCCACTGAAGGGGCGCCGTGAAGACGGCGATACCCAGCAGATTCTCGGAGAATCCGAGCGCGTTCGTGTAGGGATAGAAGATTGGCAGATCCCACCACCCCTGCAAGCCATGCAGCAGCCGGTCGGCGTCCCAGGCGAGGAGCAGTGTGTTGAGCAGCGGCCCGCCGCCTAGGCTGACCGGCAGAGAGTCGCCTAGGCCCAGAATCAACGGGCGCGTGGCCACGATCGCTACGGCGCCGAACGCGCCGATGACGGCGAGCGCCTCGCGAACGGTCGTCCGGGACACTACTCAGGTCCCGATAACGCCTTCGAGAGGACTGCTGGCCGTGGCGTAGAGCTTGCGCGGGATCCGGCCGGCGCACCAAGCGAGGCGTCCCGCATCGACGGCCAGCTTCATCGCCGTCGCCATCGCGACAGGATCCTCGGCGCCGGCGATGCCCGTGTTCATCAGGACGCCGTCGACGCCCAGTTCCATGGCCAGGGTGGCGTCCGAGGCGGTGCCGACCCCGGCGTCGACGATTACAGGCACCGACGCGAACTCCCGGATGATCCGGATGTTGTTCGGGTTCTGGATCCCGAGGCCGGAGCCGATCGGTGCACCCAGGGGCATCACCGCAGCCGCGCCCGCGTCCTCCAGCTTGCGGCAGGTGACCGGATCGTCGTTCGTGTAGGGGAGGACAATGAAGCCCTCCTTCACGAGGACCGCGGTCGCTTCCACCAGCGCGGCATTGTCGGGGAAGAGCGTCCGCTCGTCGCCGATCACCTCCAGCTTCACCCACTCCGAGAGTCCCGCCTCGCGGCCGAGCCGCGCCGTGCGGATCGCGTCGTCCGCCGTGTAGCAGCCCGCCGTGTTGGGCAGCAGCATGTAGCGGTCCGTGTCGATGTACTCGATGATCGCCTGCTGTGACTCGTCGACCGGGCGCCCTGGCAACTGCACACGCCGGACCGCCACTGTCACCATTTCGGCGCCTGACGCGTCGTGGGCCGCGACCATCACCTCCGCCGTGGGGTACTTACCGGTGCCGACGATCAGACGCGAGCGGAACGTGCGCCCGGCGATTGTGAGGGGTGTATCCATCGGCTAACCGCCGCCGACGAAGTTGACCACCTCGACCTCGTCGCCCTCCGAGACGACCGTCGATTGATAGGCCGCCTTCTTGACGACCAGCCGGTTGTGCTCCACCGCCACGCGTCGCGGGTCGATGTCGAGCGTTTCGAGGAGCCGGCTGACGCTTAACGGCTTGGGCACCTCATGCGGCTCGCCGTTGAGCTGTATGGTCATCGGCGCGAGGGTACCGCTCGCCCAATCGCATCGTCAAGGTCTGGGTCAGCGGCTCGCCGGCCACGAGGAGGGCAGCTCAGCGGCTCTGACGTCTTCCCCGGCTTGACCCTCACCGATCATTCTGACTAGTCTTATATCTAGTCAGTATAGGGCTTGGATTGCCTGTGGAGCCTGGAGAATGAGCAATAACTGGCAGGTGCAGGACGCTAAGGCGCGGTTTAGCGAGCTCCTTGAGACGAGCCTTACGGATGGTCCCCAGATCGTCACCAAGCGGGGTGTGGAGACCGCAGTCATCGTGCCTATTGATCAGTGGCGGCGATTGGAGCAACTCGCGAAGCCGGACCTCAAGGAGCTACTGCTGAGTCCGGATGCCCGCACCGACGCGCTCACACCGCCGCGCAGGCGGTATGGGCGGCGCACACCGCCGGCGTTCGATTGAGGTTCCGTGTATCTACTCGACACGAACGTCGTTTCCGAGTTGCGCCGCCTGGGACCGCACAAAGGCGTCCTGTTGTGGATTGCTGACGTGCGTCCTGAGCAGTTGTTCCTGTCCGCGGTCACAGTCGGAGAGATCCAGGCCGGCATCGAACTCACGCGCGCACAGGATCCCGCGAAGGCGGAAGAGCTGGAAGCATGGCTCGATCGGGTCGTTGCTTCTTATCGCGTCCTGCCGATGGATGAAGCTGCCTTTCGCGAATGGGCTCGCCGCAAGCACCGTCAACCCGCGACGCTGATGGAGGACGCAATGATCGCGGCAACTGCCGTGGTGCACAGACTGACGGTCGTCACTCGCAACGCCGCCGACTTTCGCACCTTGAGCGTCGAGGTGTTGAATCCATTCGAGCCGGCGTGAACCTGCTTCTCTCTCCGTAACACAGCTCGCCAAGTCGTTCGTCGGCGCCCGTGGGCGAACAGCTATGATGTTCGCACTGCATGTTCCTGACTGACGGTCTGCTCAGCCGCAGCTACGACTGCTACGTGGTCGGCGCCGGCCCAGCCGGCATCACGCTGGCGCTGGAACTCGCCAGGGCCAACCGGACCGTCCTTCTGCTCGAATCCGGCACGGCGACCGAAGCGCGGGAGGACATGCCGAACGCCATCAACCACGGACACTTCCGGGACGGCTGGTGGAATCGCCACTCCGTCCGGGTGCTAGGCGGCACCTCGAGGATCTGGTCGGGATCGTGCGCCACGCCCAGGGACCTGGACTTCGATAATCCCGCCGTCGGCGTTCGGTGGCCGATTGCCAGGTCCGCATTGACGCCGTATTACCCGCGAGCAGCAGCCATCCTGGACCGCGATCCGGCCATCTTCGACGTAGAAACCCAAGTGACGCCTGGATTCGCCTACCGGCCGTTCTCCCGGTCTGGCGGCACCCCGACCCGTTTCGGGAGCAAGTACTTCGAGACGCTTCGCACGTCCTCAAGTATCGACGTAGCGCTCGGAACGTCAGTGATTCGCTTGGACGCCAATGAGGCGCGAACCGCGGTCCGAGCCGTCGAGTGTTTCCACCATGCGTCGGGCGTCTCCGAGCGGCTGGAGATCGACCCCCGGCAGCACGTGGTTGTTGCGGGCGGCAGTATAGCTAACGCGCAGTTGCTGCTGCAGCCGCGCTCGGACGGAGCGGTTCCGGTCGGCAACGAGAGTGGTCATGCCGGCAAGTACTTGATGGAGCATCCACACTATTTCCGAGTCGCCGAGATGGTGTTCGACGAGGACGCTGACCAGTGGTGGCCGCCGTTGGAGGCAGCCCATGCTCTGGTGCCTGATGAGCAGCACACGAGGCGGCACGGGTTGCTGGGATGCGCCATCGGGTTTAGCGGCAGGACGACTCACCATTCGATGGCCGAATACCTGGCGAGCCAACACGGGAAGACCTTCTATTGGTACCGCTGCAACGTGCGGTCCGAAATGACGCCGTCCGCGAGCAACAGTGTGTCTCTGACCGGGGAACGTGACGTCGCCGGCTTGTACCGGCCTGCCGTCCGGTGCGTGATCGGCGCGGGTGACTTCCTGAACGTGGAAAAGACGCTACGGCTCCTCGCTGAATCGTTGATCGCGTCGGCGAAGGGACGTGTGCGCATCCACAACGAGCGTCTGTACCGGTCACCGGAGGGCGGTGGCCACATTATGGGAACGACCCGCATGGGCACCAGCGCGTCGGATTCCGTCGTCGACGCGGACTGCCGGGTCCACGGTTACGACAACTTGTTCGTCGCCGGCTCGTCCGTTTTCTCCACCGGCGGCTACGCGAACCCGACGCTGACGATTGTCGCGCTCTCGCTGCGACTGGCTGATGCGCTCACCGGGGCGGCATGACCACGTCGGATCCACGCGGACTATCGCGACGGACGTTCCTCTGTGGGGTGGGCGGTGGCGCCGCCTGCGTGTCCATCGCATGGGGCGTCTCCGAGTGGGGGTTTCCATTCCTTGAGCCCGGTGGCGAGTCTCGGATCGCGACGGCGGTGGACGCCTACGCGGAATACGACGGCTGGCTGGTCACGACGGAGGACAAGGCGCGGATGGTGTTGGTCGACTTCGTTGATGGCTGGTACGACCGGGAGACCGACAACGGATCAGCTTGGCGGTGGTCGGGGCCAACGGCGATGTTGTCCTTCCAGAACCCGCGAACTCCCGCCGTCCTTCACCTCGACTACGACGCCCGCGCCGATCTGTTCCCGGATGCTCCCAGAACGGTCACCATCACCGTCGGCGATCAGGTGGCGCAGTCCTTCGTGCCCGACGCCGCCGGTCAACAGCAAACCAATGTCCTGCTGCCGGTCGGCATGCTGGGGGAACGCAGCCGTGTGGATGTTCAGATTGCCGTGGACCGCCCGTTCGTTCCGGCGAGTATGTCCATCGGCTCGCAGGACACGCGCGAACTGGGGATTCAGGTCTATCGGGCTACGGTTGAGCGGTCACCCGAACCAGTTCGCTGATCGCTTGTCGCCTATTCCAACGCCAGATAACGACGCCGTACGCTCTCGAGTTCCGTCGCCGGAACGTCCCAGGGCTCCGTCAACATGGGAGGCCGCCAACCACGGAAAGCGCGATAATAGGCGTGCACCGAACGAAGAATCTCCCGATGCGTCATCGGTGTGCCCGGCAGCGTCGGGGCCAATTCGCGGTACAGGTGGACAGCGGCCAAGAGGTTTCCCAGTTCGTTCCAGTGCGGATTGTTGGCGAACGTCCACCGCGTACTTGGGAGACCATAGACTTGGAATTCCTCGAAGAGATTCAAGACCCGGTGTGGAGCGAAACGATCCGCAACGCGGCTCTCCGAAGGATACGGAATTAGCGCAACGCGAAAGTCGTCCTGACGTACAGTGGCTTCCCGCGCCCACTCTGCCAGAATCACTCGCGCCAGTTCCCAGTAGTGATCCAACTCTTCCGTTTCCGTACCAGCGTCGAAATCGACGTTTATCCGGGTTGCGGTTTCGTTGGAGAATCGCTCCGTCCAGGCCCTTTCCGTTTCCGCCACCTGCCTCGTCGCCTGGTATGACCAGGGCTCATATCCTTCGGTTCTTCCTTGCATCCAGTAGCTTGTATCGATCACCAAGTAGGTCAGAGCCAGTCTCGAAACGATAGGCATCCACCACGGTCTCGAGGGAATCCCGAGGCTCATGAGCCTGCCGTCGTCGTCCAAACCATAGAGTTGGGTCTCGTAGAGGTTCCTGATGTCGTTTCCAAAGAAGAAGTACACGACATGTTCCAGGTGCTGGGCGGGCGGCGAGTGAAGATAGTAAAGGTAGGACTGATCTAGACCATAGCCGTCCACGCCGAAGTTGAGCACGGTGATTCGGTCACTTTGCTGGTGGAGCAGATAGTCCAGCACTTCCGAAAACGAATAGGCGACTGGTAGTCGAATGTTCTCCGTAAAAGAATCCCCGAATAGGCCGATTCGAATCTCGCCGTCTTCGGGTTCTACGGACATCGGTCGGTGCTGACGCATACCCAGGGCGTTGTAGATCACGGCATGGCTCTTACCGCTGTCCGGATGGACTCTCTCGGTCCGTGTGTTGGGTGGTCGCCTTCTCAATCGGAAAGCATCCTCATCGAAAACAGCAGTCGCCAGTTCCGAGTAGCGAGGCACAAAGAGTCTCAAGCCAATCTCACCCACGCAAAGCCCTAGCAGCGTGCCGGCAAGGACTAGAGCTAATCGAGCGATCGCGGTCGGTGTCGTGCCTGGCGCTCTGGAGACTCTTCCCGGCACTTCAGGAACCTTATTGCGTTTGTGACCGACGGATCGTCACGTTAGTCTGCCCTTACCTGAGATGTCAAACCTCAGTCGCCATCAGGGTTCGACTGGTGCCGTTGCCCTGAAGACCATCAGCTCGCCTCGGCGCAGCCCGCTTCGTTGCAGGACAATGTCCAATTCCGCCAGGGGCCAGAGTCCACGAAAGGTCTCGTTAGGGTCCCAGTCATAGTCCACAGGCATCGACGAATCGCGGCCGTTGTAGTCAGCGATGTACTCGACTCCCTCCTCTTTCAGATAGTCTCGCACGTCGCCGCCGTCCCGGAGGAAGTGGAAGTAGCGCGCGTCGTTTGCCAATCCGTCCAGATTCACGACGGTCTGGGGCGTGAAGTAACCTAACTCGCCAGAGTTCCATGCCCCGATCACGGCGTCGGGCGGTAGCGTCCGTCCGATTTCCGCCGCGAGTTCATACCGCGCACGATGCAGGCCGGGCCGAGGCTCGGTGATGCGCCAGTGGGATTGAGTCATCTGAAAGCAGAGAAGGACGGCAACACCGGCAGCGACGAGCCGGGGTCTCGCCCTCCCGAGGACCACACCGACGAACAGACACACGATCATGTACTCGGGCACGAAGTACCACCGAACCGTGCCGAGTCGTCCGAGCAAGACGACACAAGCCAGCACGTGAAGGGTCGCGCAAGCGAATAGGGCGATGAAGAAACGCCGGGTGGTTAGGCTGAGACGGGGGACTTCCATGGCTACCGGGATCGCGACCGCAACCGCAAACACAACTGCCCACAAGCCCAGCCCTCGGAGGGGGACGACTTGGTGAGCTATTTCCCTGGCAACGTCGACGAGCCGGAAGGCGATGTCCCGAACGGTGTGGACGTCCTGGCCGGCCCACCATATCTTCACGGAGCCACTGATCGGCATCAATTGGCCGGAAGTCACGAGGTTAAACGCCAGGTACGGGGAGACGAGCAGGAGGGACCAGGCCGCCGTCCGAAGTAGTCGCTGTCTGTCCTGAAACACACTGGCGACCGGAGCGAACAGCAGTGCATCCGTGCGGGCGAGGAACAGGCCCGTAACGGCGGCCGGCGCCATGCGGTCCCGGAGGAGGTTCAACAGGAAGCCCGAGAACACAAGCGCCAGCAGCGGCGATTCCATCCCAATCATCGCCGGCCGGGCCGCGAGCATATAGCCGGCCCACAGACAGGCTGTGATAAGTCCCGAACTCCGCCCTCCGAGCATCGACGCGACATTCGCCAACAGGAGACCGGCGGCGAGGTTGAGGAAGACGGACAGCAGCAGGACCCAACGCACGAACTCGACGCGATCCTCGATGGCGACGGCCAGCGGAACGAGCAGGACCGCCCACAGGGGCTGAAAGCCCGTGGTTGTGTGGATCCCGTCGAAGCTGACCATCCCGCGGTCGGCGATATTGCGAACGATCTGCAGGTAGAGAAAGGTGTCGTCGGCCAATAGGTTGTCGAGCAGGAGCGTGAAATCCAGCCGGGTCCAGTAGACCTGGAGCAGGCAGACGGGCGCAAGGACGAGCAGTGTAGGCTTCACGACGTCATCCAGGCAGCAACAAGCCTGAACGGCACAACGAATCGCTCTACGAAGACGGCCCAGAGACCATCGGGGTATTCCCCCACGATATCGGTGAATCCGCGCATGAAAAGCTGGTACTGGAGCAGGAAGAGCACGTTGCTGCCGATCAGGATGACGGACGCGAGGCGTACGAGCGCTGGCCGGAACGCCATGGCCGGCGAGGCGAGGAAAGCCGTCAGCCCCAGCACCAGGAACGGCAGGTAGCTGATGAAACGGCGTCCGCCGAAGCTCGCTCCGGCCCACCATGGGATTGCCGCGGCGTTGACGTACAGGGCGATCAGCAGTGTGACGGCAGTAGCCCAAGCCAACAATCGGTCATGCCGAAACAGCCAAGCGATCCCGACGGCGGCGAACAGAACTATCGGGCTCCACGCTATGAGTCCCTGGCGCGTCGAGAAGAGTGTCTCGAGAATCGCCGGCTGCGTCCACAGAAAGTAACCCGACGACCCGCCGGGAGTGTGTGGATTCAGTAGCAATGTGCCGTAAATCGTCTGCCACACCCATAGCTGCGGCGCGAACGTCGCGGCACAGGCGACGCACAGCACCAAGAGTCGAGCGGAGGCCAACGCCAGCGACCAGCGCCGTTCGCGGATTCCGTGCAGTAATTCGAGCCCAGGGATGATCAGGATGATCAGATCCTGCGAACGGACCAGTCCCGCAAGTCCGGCCAGTCCGCCCAGCAGGGCAAACCGTCGCAGGTTGCCCCGGTCGCGGGTTCGGTACCAAGTGTGGGTGAACAACGCGACCGCGAAAAGGGACGTCGCGTGGGAGTAGGTCGGCGAGACGAGCGAATAGTACAGCAGGGAACCGCCTAACCAGAGGGTGATGGTCGCCCAGAACGCGGACGCCGCAGGATAGACGCGGCGCGCTAGGTCGTAGCAGAGCCAAGCCCCTGCGGCCGCGTAGGCGATGCCGGCGACACCGGCCGAGATCTTGAACGGCAGGGAGAGGCCGTCGAACGGGATCTGCGCTCCGAGCAGGTTCAGCAACGCAACCACTGCGCCGATGGCCAGAAACAGCGGTGCCCAGAGGATCGCCGAGCCTGGAGGCCACTTGTTGGGAACAAGCCCCGTCGCCAACGGCGTCAGCTCCGGCGAGTCCTCGGCAAAGCCCGCGTCCAGCAGCCGGTAGTCGTTCGAGAAATCGATATCGCCGTCGAAAGCGACGGACCGGAGCCAAGCGTAGTAGCCAAGAGCGTCGCCGTCGATGACGCGGCCCGGCGGCTTGGGAAACCAGACGTGTGCCGCCATGTAAGCCAGGATGAAGAGCAGGCCGACGGCGACGAACGTTCTCGCGGGATGCCGCTCGAAGTTGGCAAACAGGTCGGAGAGCCAGTGCACCGGCAAGAGCTTACTATCGCCTGCCGAAGAAAAGGCCATAGTTCGAGGTTGCGCCGACCGGCTCTACGTCCAGCCTGTCGCCAGTCTCACGGGGCGATGGTACAACGGTGCCGCCAATAGCGGCGCATGGCCGCGGATGCTCCGAGTCCGGCCAGCGGCAGATGGCCGGCATCGCCGGATGCCGCAACGACCCAGAGGTCGCGGCGTATCTGGAGAATCGCAGTCATGGCTATACGGGAGTCGTTGTCCGGCTGGCCGTGGGGCGTTCGGAAGGACATCGCTCCAGCCGCGTCGACAGTCTATGATCTCGCATCCATGGGGTTCTCGAGTCGGCATGCACTGTACGTGGAACAGGTCGGCCCACAAACACTTCAGAGGTTACGCGCCGGGACCGCAACGGAGGAGACGAAGTGATGACAGAGCGCACGGGCAACGGCCAAGAGCGGCGGGACGACTTCGCGCAACAACTCGATGAAGCGGAGCAGGTCCCCTATCTCGTCGAGCTATGGCAGTTCATGCGTGACAACAAGAAGTGGTGGCTCGGCCCCATTGTCATTGTTCTCCTGCTCCTGGGTGGTCTCATCGCGCTGTCTGGCACCGTCGCCGCACCCTTCGTCTATACCCTCTTCTGATGGCCGCGGTGCTTGGCATCTCCGCCTTCTATCACGACGCGGCGGCGGCGGTCGTGGTGGACGGCGAGATTGTTGCTGCGGCTCAGGAGGAGCGCTTCACGCGCGTGAAGCACGATGCGTCGTTCCCGTCGAACGCCATCCGCTACTGCCTCGACGAAGCAGGCGTCAACCCGGAAGACCTCGACGCCGTCGGCTTCTACGAGAAGCCGTTCCTGAAGCTGGACCGCCTGCTCGAGACCTATCTCGCCTACGCACCCCGCGGCTTCCGGCAATTCGTCCGCTTCGCTCCCGCCTGGACACGCGAGAAGCTGCGCCTGCCGCGGGAGATTGCGCGGGGCCTGGACGGGCGCTACTGCAAGCCGATCGTGTTCACCGAGCATCACGAATCGCACGCGGCTAGCGCGTTCTTCCCTTCGCCCTTCGACGAGGCAGCGATCCTGACAATGGACGGTGTGGGCGAGTGGGCGACGACGACCTACGGCACAGGGCGCGGCAACCGGATCGAGCTGACCCACGAGATCCGATTCCCGCACTCACTCGGCCTGCTCTATTCGGCGTTCACGTACTTCACGGGGTTCCGCGTCAATTCGGGCGAGTACAAGCTGATGGGCCTCGCCCCGTACGGCGAGCCGCACTACGCCGGCCTGATTCGGGAGCATCTGATCGACCTGAAGGACGACGGGTCGTTCCGTCTCGACCTGTCGTACTTCCGCTACTGCGAGGGGCTCCGGATGACGTCGCCGAAGTTCCACGCGCTGTTCGGCGGTCCCCCGCGGAAGCCGGAGACGCCGATCACCCAACGCGAGATGGACATCGCGGCGTCGGTCCAAGCCGTGACCGAGGAAGCGATGCTCCGGACCGCGCGCCACGTGCACGCGCAGACCGAGATGCGAAACCTCTGTCTGGCCGGAGGTGTCGCATTGAACTGCGTCGGCAATGGCCGGATCCTGCGGGAGGGGCCGTTCGACGACATCTGGATTCAGCCAGCGGCGGGCGATGCGGGCGGCGCGCTCGGGGTGGCGCTCTTCATCTGGCATCAACTGCTCGACCATCCGCGCAACGCTCAACCGCACGACGCGCAGCAGGGATCGCTGCTCGGACCGCACTGGAGTGACGACGCGATCCGGACGTTCCTCGATGGCGTGGGCGCGCCGCGCGACGACTATGTGACCGATGAGGCGCTCGGCGCGGCGGTCGCGGACCTGATTGCGGCGGGGCAGGTGGTCGGCTGGTTCCAGGGCCGTATGGAGTTCGGGCCGCGCGCCCTGGGCGCACGCAGCATTCTCGGCGATCCGCGCGACCCCGGCATGCAGTCGCGCATGAACGTCCAGATCAAGTTCCGAGAGTCGTTCCGTCCCTTCGCGCCGGCCGTGCTGCGCGACCGGTGCAGTGACTACTTCGAGGTGCGTACGGACGACGACCGGCCCTACATGTCGATCGTCGCGCCGGTTGCCGTGGCGCGCCGGCGGGCGGTGGACGCAGACGGCCGGCAGGGTTTCGACCGCCTGCGCGCCATTCGCTCCGACGTGCCGGCCGTGACGCACGTCGACTATTCGGCTCGACTTCAGACCGTCGACGCCGAGCGTCACGGACGCTTCGCCGCCCTGCTGCGGACGTTCGAGGCGAAGACGGGCTGCCCGGTCATGGTCAACACCAGCTTCAACGTCCGGGGCGAGCCGATCGTTCGGACGCCCGACGATGCTTGGCGCTGTTTCATGGCGACGGGAATGGACGCCTTGGTCCTTGGCCGGTCCGTCCTGCTGAAGGAACGGCAGCCGGAAGGAGCGAAGGTCGAGGCCGAGGCGCACCTCGCCCGGTTCGAGATGGACTGAGGCCCATGTCGCACTTCCGGGTCAACCGTCGTCCGTCGCCGCGCGACCTACGCTGGTTCGGCCTGTTGCTGCCGTTCTTCGTCGCCCTCGTCGGCGTGATCGCCCGGTGGCAGTTCGGCGCCCCGCCCGTCGCGGCTGGCATCTGGTCGGCCGGCGGCGCGCTCGCCGCACTCTATTGGCTCGTGCCACCGTTTCGCCGCCCCATTCTGGTCGGCTGGATGTATGCGGCGCTGCCCATCGGCTGGACCGTCTCGCACCTAATCATGGGCGTCATGTACTACTGCGTTGTGACGCCGATCGGCCTGCTTTCGCGTCTTGTCCGCGGCGACACGCTGCACCGCAGGCCCGATCGCAATATGCCCAGCTACTGGATCGAGCGCCCGCACCGAAGCGGTACGCGGCGCTACTTGCGCCAATTCTGACAATTCAAGCTGTTTACCTTACGCTGAAGGAAGACCTATCCGGTTTCGACGCACCGGACGTGTATACTCACAGACGGCGTCTCCTAGCGTCGGCCCATCCGGTTTGAGGGGGCAGTCGGACAGACGGCCGGAGCTTCAACTCTGAGGCACCTGTCGCACACTCTTTGGGACAAGCTGGCAAGTGTCACACTTCCCGAGGCACCGCTTCGAGCGTCTCCTCTTTTTGAAGCTTGAGTTGTGGCTCGTTTTGTTGACGCTAACGATCTGCGTCATTGGTACGGTGCTGTTCGCCGCTCTAGTGAAGAATCACGCAGAGCAGCGACGGTCCTTTGGTGTCTTCGGTGAAGCGGCCTACCGCATAGCGAACATTCCCGGAGATACGCTATGGACGCTGAGGCGTGTTAGGGGATTGAGGATCGAATCCCCTTACTTGGCTAACGAATCCGATATTGGAGGTAGTGGCCTTACCTTCCACGCTTCTCCCGGCACCGATGGCTACCTTCTCATCAGTCGCTACGATGTTGATACCGATCGAGCGCTTGTGGAACTGATCGATCTGGATCGAGGCGAGACGGTGCATTCCTGGCAGCCCGCTCTCGATCTGATGGCCGCGCGTGCCCGCACCCAGCGGGAGCATGAAGTATACGAGCGACTCATGATTCCTTACGTCTGGCCGGACGGTTCGCTCACTGTTTCCATGCATGCCAGTTACGTGGCGATGGTGGATCGTTGCTCAAACGTGAGATGGGTAGTCGGTACTCCCCCCCCCCACCATTCTGTCGAGACGGACGCGGACGGTTTCCTATGGGTGCCATATGGCCTCAATCCTCCTTCCGCCCGGGAGAGGTACAGCACGGGACTCGCCAAGATGTCGCGCACCGGCGAGGTCGTTTCGTTGATACAGTTCGAGGACGTACTGCGTCGGAACGGATATCACTCGTTGTTCTACGCAATGGACTCTGTTCTCGACGACCCTTTACACCTGAATGACATACAGCCGGTCTTGAGGGATGGTCCGTATTGGCGCCGCGGGGACCTGTTTATAAGTCTGCGGACGCACTCGGTAGTGCTGCTGTATCGGCCGTCAAGTGACGAAGTCGTTTGGTTGCAGACTGGTCCGTGGCTACACCAGCACGATGTCAACATCGTGAGCAACCACGAGATCTCGGTCTTCAGCAACAACGTCGGGTACGTCGATGGAGAAGTACAATTGGTGCTGGACGCGAGCGACGTATTCATTTACGACTTTGAGACTGGCAAGACAAGATCGCCGTGGCGGGACGCACTAGCGGACTATCAGGTCAGGACGGAGACTCAAGGTCGCGCGACAATGATAGACGAGGATACCGTCTTCGTTGAAGAGTCAGACTATGGCAGGGCGCTGAGTCTTTCAGCCGACGGTGAACTCCACTGGACTTACGTCAACCGCGGTACGGATGGTGAGGTCTATCAACTTTCCTGGAGCCGCTATCTGCCTGCGGACGAGGGTGATCGCATTGCGGAGGCGGTTTCGACGCGCGTCTGCCCATAGCATGTCGCGGCGAGCTCTCATTCTCCACGTGTTGTTCTGTCTGCCATGGCTGGCCGTGCTGGCCTGGTTGGCGATGGAGGCGTGGTTTCTCACGGACGACGCCTTTATCAGTTTTCGATACGCACGCAACCTCATTGATGGTCACGGCTTGGTCTTCAACCCCGGCGAAAGGGTAGAGGGTTACACGAACTTCCTCTGGGTGTTGGAGTTGGCCGCGCTCTGGGCGGTTCTTGACTTGCGGCCCGAGCATGTAGCCCCTTGGCTGTCCGTGGGCCTGACGGTTGCTACGCTCATGGTGGTTCTATGGTGGGCGGCGCGCATGCCGGGTCTGCAGCAAAGGAGGCTGGTCTCCTGGATGGCGCTGGGTCTGCTGTGCAGTAGTGCGACGTTCGCCGTCTGGACATCCGGCGGGGGATTGGAGACACGGCAGTTTACGTTCCTTGTCGCCTTGGCTGTTGCCTGTCTGATTGTCCGGGCCGACAGCCGTTGGGGTTTGCTCCTGGCGTCGTTGAGCCTGTCGGCTGCTTCGTATACCCGGCCCGAGGGTCCGCTGATCGCGGCGTGTTGCTTCAGTTGGTTCGCCGCCACGCGTCTTGGCACGAAGAGTGGAAAAGAGCTCGGGCGGGACCTGTGCTGGCTGGTTGTCCCTTTCATCGTATTGGTCGCGGCACACTTTCTTTTCCGCTACGGTTACTACGGTGACTGGCTGCCCAACACATACTATGCGAAGCACGTCCGACCATGGTACGAATCCGGTTTTCGGTACCTTTCGGCCGCGACACTCGAGACGGGGCTTTACATGTGGCTGCCATTGGCGGCTCTGGCGCTACGAACGGCGTGGCGCGAGCGACGAGACGCCCGGTACGCGTTGCCGTTGCTCTGTATCGTGCCACACATGGCCTATCTTCTTCGGATCGGTGGAGATCACTTCGAGTATCGTCCAATGGACTTCTACTGGCCGGTGTTGGTTATCCCGGTGGCCGCCGGGATTGTTGACTTCGGATCGGTGCTCCACCGACGCTTAATGGCCGTCCGGGGACGCGCCGGAATACGGCGTCCGGCCCATGTCGTGACGTGGGCCGTCGCGGTCTTTGCGGTAGTTCTGTTCTACAGCAGCGCATTGCAGGGTGCGCTGCTCTTTGAGGGATCAACGACCATACGCACCCGGGTGCGGCTTGTCCACATAGAGCTTGGCGAACACAACGCGAAGTGGCTCTTCGGCCCACCCGGAATGCCGGCGATTGCCGAGACTTCCAACCGTCTGCGACTCGAAATGAGCCGACAACGTGTGGCCGCGCCGTTTGTTGAGCACCGGGAGTATGCCAAACAGAGGATCGGTGAGTGGCAAGAATACGCAGGGATGGAGCGAGGCTTGATTCCGGATGATGCGTTAATGGCCGCCGAAGCTATTGGCATTCCGTTCTACTATGTTCCGGATCTTCGAGTAGTGGATATGCGGGGTTTGACAGACAGGACAGTGGCGCGGCATCCAGTGACGACACCCAACGCAGAGCGGGTCATCGCGCACGATCGGACACCGCCGCCGGGCTATCTCGAACAACGTGGCGTCAACTTCAGTATTGGTCCGAGTGCGCGAACAGCGGAGGAGGCGGTGCGAGCGTTTGAGTACGCGGTCCTGTTCGGCCCGGATTTGTGGATGCCGTTTGACAGTCCGGACCCTAACTGGGTGGTCTTGCGTTTCGGAGAGGAAATCGTAGTGCGGCGGGATGGTCGCGGAACACTCCACATGATTGGGCTACAGTTGCAATGAGCTAGAGGCAAGTTGCTCGAGGTGGGGCGAACCGGGCTATTGGCGGGAGATCGTATCGTGTGCCGAACGCGTCCGACGGATTGCGGTCCAGACGAGATACAACAGCACCATTGTGGCGGCCGCGCGTAGCGGGATCTGGGGCTCGGCGAAGCGCGGCACGAACCGGGTCACCATGGCGTACGCACCATGGGCATAGAGCGCTGGCAGAAAGATGAGGATCGCTTCAAAGCGTCCGCGCCCCAACCAGAGCCACACCGGGGCGACGACTAGCGCGAGGAAGCCGCCGAGATTAATGAGCGTGGCGCCGATGGGTCCATAGCCGTGGCGCCAGCGCACCCAGTCATTCCTGCCGGCGAGGTCGGTGAGGCGGCGATTCAGCGGATCGCTTAGAAAACCCAGTCCTGTCTCCGCAAAGACGCCACGCCACGCAAGTAACAGTCCAACCTTGAGATGCTGGAGAGGATCGGCTACGAGGTGGGCGATGGCTTCGTCGGCCATCTCGTCGTTGACCCGGCGCCGCTTGCCGAGTTCGTCCAGTCCCGCAAGGGCCGGGTTATCGTCCGTCCACAGCTCGGCCCGGCGCCGAGGATAGTCTCGACGAGACGTGCGCCAGAAGCCCGCTTCGTTCTCGCTGTCGAATCGTTCGTACGATTCGCTGTTTGGATCGGCGGTTTCCTGGCCGAGTCCTGTTGCCGGAAGGTAGTAGCGAAAGCCTGCGACCCATTCATCGTGACGCATCGTGTTGAACGATGCGCGGTGGCGGAGCACGGCAGCCGACCGGGCCTCGCTGATGGAGAAATCACCGGACGTTAGATAGTTGCGAACCATCCAGCCGCCGATGGGGACCGCCTGGGCGATGAACAGAACAGCGACCAGTCCGACGGTCGACCAACCGAAGCGCCGTTGCCGGCAGTCGGAGGCCACCATCAACAATCCGATCGGGATCCATAGGTACGCAAAGGCCACCTTGGTCAGCGTCAGCCCCGCCAATGCCAGCCCTAGCAGCGAGGCGTAGACGGGGCGTCGCGATGTTGCCGTTTTCCACGAGAGCGCTGCGACCGCCACGATCAGGGCTGCGGCATGCACCTCCGTCAGAAAGGAGTCGGCATTGCCCAATAGAGCGGCGCTCTGCGCCGTCATCAGGAACCCACCGTACGCCAGCACGCGCAAGCCTGTCAGATGCAGAACGAGCCAGAAGACGCCGAGGGCGCCGGCGAGTAACAGCACGAGATTCAACGCGCGGTAGGGGACGTAGGCCCGCTGGCAGGAATCGCCGCGGGAAACGGATTCGCCTAAGCACTCCGGGGGCAGGGCACCGCGGCCGAGTGCGCCGGCGGCGAGGTCAGCGACCGCGACCAGAGACGGTCCGAACGGTTCCCGGCGATGGTCACCGAACTGGCCGGGTGCTTGCTGGTACACGCTTTCTTGCGCCAGCCTGATGCCGAGGGTTAGGTTCTCCAGACTGTCGGCGCCCGACTGGCTCAATGAGAGGTTGCCGTAGCCGTAGATCAATAGCGCGAGGCATAGGGCGGTCAATGCTGCCGCGTCGTATGGGCCTGCCGGGTGCAGCAAACGGCGGTCGTCGTCGGCAGTTGGCGTGCGTCGCCGCCGGAACAACACGAGCGCCAGCGCGCCTGCGATCCAGGTAAGTGGTACGGCGACGCGCAACCAACCGACCACTGCCACCAACCGCAGGGTGGCGGGTGTGGGTATATCCGGGAACAGATAGTCCGTTCGGAACGGTCGTGGATATGCATCTCCTCGTCGTGCAAGCAGCGATAGGTGGGCCGCGCCTCCGTACTGTTGGTAATCGATGCGTAGTTGGTGGACGCCGGCGTCCGGTCGGATGCCCCGTGCCGCTGCGGTGCTTCTTTCGAACCGGAGCTCGTCGTTGAACCAGATGTTCGCATAGTCGTCCGCCTCGACGTGCAGGATGACGAACTGGCTGCTCGGCACGTACCAATAGCCCTGCCAGCGCGCGCTGAAGAACTCGCGAGGCACCTGTGGATCGTCCTCGAGAAAGTCCAGCGTACCGGCTGGGCCGATGTCGTTGATCAACGGGACACCTTGGAAGTCGCTGACCGGCCATACCTGCCGGCGCAGTCCGGTCTGTTCTTCGAGTCGCTGGTCGAGTAGGAACCATGCGGCGGTCGACGCCACCGTGATCGCCAGATACGCCGCCGCAAGGGCGCGCATTGTGCCGGAGAGCGACATTCGGAACAGAATACTCTGGGAGTCGTTGGAGCGATTTGATGACGGCGGCGATAGGAGTCTAATCTAGTAGATGTCTCTGTCGGGCATGCTCCGTATCCCGTTCCTCCGGCGTAACGGGGTTCTTGTCGCGGTCGGCTACGCCGCCACGGCCATCTCCGCCACCGCGACCTTCCTCACGGTGAGCGCGCCGGTTCTGGAGCGTAACGGCCTTCATCGCACGGTGTATTCGCAGGTCGGGTTCCAGGGAAGACCCATCCTCGACAATGTCAGCGACACCGTCACGCTCGACTTCCTTGGAGACAGTCCGGATCTCCCCTGGCGTTTCTTCAGCGTCCGTTGGCAGGGGTATTGGTACCTGCCGGAGCCGACCACAATCAACCTGCATGGGAGTGGTGACGACCGTCTCGATGTCTGGGTGGACGGCGAACTCGTAATGCGACGCAGAGCGCCGGCCGAGATGCGTACCCAGGTGCGTTCCCTGTCGCTGGAGGCAGGCGCCCACCATCTCGTCGTTGAATACGAACAGTACGGCGGCCGAGCTGATATGCGCTTGGCGTATTCGTTGCCGGACTCCTTCTTCGGCGGTCCGGAAGGACCCCTGCCTCCCCACTATCTATTCCCGGGTCGGCCCACATTGGACGACGTCAGATCAGCCTGGCGCGCCGTGTGGTTCGAACGACTTGTGCTCTTCGTCTGGATCGCGCCTGCCTTTCTCGGCGCCGCCTTCGCGATGCGCCGCATCTCGAAGTTCCGCGCCGATCTTGAGGCTTACGCCCTTACCCATGAAGGCTACTGGCAGCCGGTAGCCAGCGTGGCGACTGGCATTGGAGTTGCCATCATCACGCTCGGCGGGATGTTTGGCCGCCTGCCCGGCTGGAACCCCGGATCGCTAAGCGGCGACGACTTGGTCTACGCCACCATCATACGCTCCGACCTGTGGAGCATGTTGACGGCGCCAATCCCGGTGGCGCCGGGGCTCTTCGTCATCTGGAGCGGGTTCTACGAGTTGTTCCCGGATCCGGAATGGTCGCTTCAGGTCCTGCCCCTGGGTTGCGCCATCGCCTCCGTTCCGGTCATGGCGCTAGCAGTACGGAACCTGACCAAGGACCGCAACTTGAGCCTGGTGGCGGCTGGCCTGGCGGCGCTGAATCCATTGTTGGCGACGTACAGCATGACCGTTCACGCGTATTCCTTCGATTTTCTCGTGACCGCCCTCTTTCTGCTGGCGGCGGTGATGCTCTTCGCCGACACGTCGCGTGTCGATCCGGGGCGGTTCGCCAAGGTCGCACTTGCCGGCGGCATCGCCCCGCTCTTTTCGGTGCCGTCGGTTTTCATCACCTTTTCGATCATGCATGTGGGCGCCCTGCACGCCATCCGTGACTGGCGTCTCGATCGTTCGCGAGCGGTACGTATTCTGGGTGCCACTGCAACCTATGATCTCGCGGTGCTCGCCTGCTATTTCCTTCTGCGAAGTCGCACCAACGAGACGCTTCGCGGAAGTTTCGCCGACGGCTTCATGCCGCTGAACTCTCTATCCGGGGCTGGGGGCTTCCTCACCACGAACGGTCAGCGACTGCTGGAAATGGGACAAACCGAACTCTGGCTGCCCCTCATCGGGCTGGGATGTCTCTGGTTGTTTGCGCGCCGCTCCTGGCGAACGCTGGGGCTGATCGTCGTCGGCTTCTACGCCGCGTTTCTCTTGGCGAGCGCGTTCGAGGTGTACCCACTGGGCACCGGTCGTACGGACATTTTCGCGTTTCCGGTGGGCATCCTGTGCCTGGCTAGTGGCGCTCACCTGGTAACCGCAGCGCTGCCCGCAACGCGGCTGTTCCGACTCGCCATCGCGGCCCTGGCGGTTACGGCGGCCCTGGTTTGGTCTCCTACCTCGGATTACGGCGAAAACGTGAGGAACGACGTCCCTTTGGTAAAAGCGTTTGCCGCGAACGAGCGGCCGGACGATGGCGTAATCATGACGAGAGCTGCGAGTTTCTTGATCGCATTCTACGGCCAGTGGCCGCTCGAAGTCGCCGCCGACGACCAGGCAGTCAATGGGACGCAGGTGAGAATTGATCGGTCCAATACTCTGCACCTGCCGCCAAGGGAGGACCGCATTGCCGAACCCAAGGGCCACCTCGTGCAGCGATTCCTTCGGACATTCAGTGGTCGCCGCGTGTGGTTCGTGGCTTATCGAGAAGCCACTGCGTGGCGCGAGGTTACGCAAGTACTGGAGCGCAGTGGTTACGCCGTCGACGAAATGCTCAGGACCAGCAGGGGCACGTTGTTTGTAGCTGTGCGTCGCGATGGGACGCGACCATAGCGAGGCAACTGCCAAACAACCGCGACCACGTCTTTCATCAACCGTCGTGAACGTCAGGAACTACCCGTCGAACCAGACGTGGCGGTCAAGAGGGGGCGGAACCGCTGTGTTTCCAGAGCCGCCCCGATGAACATCCGGTCGGCGTCCAGGCCAACCAGACTGCGAAGACTGTCACTGCGAAACGGAAGTCGCATCCCGAGCCACTCACAGCATCTCAGGCTGAACTCGACAACATTGGCGGAAACGGGAAGAACCATCGGGTTTCGTCCAGCTTGGGCTGCCAGATGACGGACCAACTGCCGTAGAGAGATCGGTTCGCCCGCCGCCGCGATAATCGGTCTTTTCCCATGGTCGATATCGCCGGACAGGATCGACCGGACAAGTTCGCTCAGGTCCTCGATATGCGCTGGATACAGGACTCGCCTGTCCGCGGCAACCAGCGGCACGACGGGCAGGGTGCCTGCAACGCGTTCCAGAACGCCGAACAACCCACCACCAGCTCCGCCCCATACGAGTCCGGGGCGGATGATCGCTGTACCGAGCGCAGCCGTTCGTGTTTCAATCTCCAGCTTCGCGCGACCGTAGTCCGAGCGACAACCTTCGAACGCGCTCATGGTCGACAGCAGGATTCTCTTCGAAACTCCAGCAGACGCAGCAACCTCGAACAGACGGACACTTCCGTCCACGTTCACCCGCCAGATGTCGCCAGGATCGGTAAGGGTGAAGTCGTAGGCGCAATGCACCAACCCGTACACTCCTTGAAACCACTCCGGATCAAGCGCCGAATCAAGCCTGTACGGAATCGACGGTTCATCGCTCGGTCGGCCAGGTCGGCGCGCCTCGCATACCAGCCACCCGGCGGATCGGAGGTTGGTCGACAGAGCGGATCCAACGTAACCGGTCGATCCCGTGACGATCACGCGCCGGGAACTCGGCTCACTCATTCCTCATTCGGTTCGATTCCGACCTCTATTTCTCGCCACCGACCGCCGGATCGAGAAGCCGGGCGGTCTCGGAGGCGATTCGGTGAGCATTCGCCATCACCGTGAACGTGATCGGCGTACCGGCAATTGACGGAAACACACTGGCATCCACCAGGTGTACCCGTTGGAAGCCCTTTGGCCGCCCGAGCGGGTCGGTTTCGAGACGACCGGGATCTTGCCGCATGGGGAAACCTCCACCCGCATAGAATCCACTTCCTGGCTTCCCCACTCTGGTCATCAGCGGGAGAGGGATTGCACGAAGAAGGCGACGCACCCGAAACAGCTCTCTCTGAACCATCCCGATCGTCCGCCTCGTCTGATCCGTGTCACGCGACGAGAGCCGGAGAATGGAAGCTTCCCCGTTTCTTTGTGCGAACAGATTCGCCACGATACTTGATGATCGATCGGAGGGGAGATGTCCCTGAACGACGAGAAGACGACCGAAGAGCGGATTCGTCAGATGGTCGGCGTTGGCCACCGCCGAACCGCACAGCGCCGCGAGAGCGCCGCGGTAGAGGTCGTTGTACGTATACACGGACAAGTGAATCGCATGGTTCCCCAACTCGGGCCGCCGAAGGCGCAGAAAGACCTGGCAAAGCGTGTGCAGCTTCTCGGATGCCACGGCCGGGACCGTCCGGTATCGCAGAAGTGGCAGCAGAAAGTACTGGCTGTCTCTGAGTGACAGCGGCGAGCCATAGGCGCCTAGTGATTCCAGCACAATGCGGGTCGTGGAGAGCGCGCCGCACGCGAGGAATGCGCGCGAACCCACAAACGAGCGACGGCTCCCTTGCAGGTCCGCACCCTCGATGATGACCGTTTCACCTACCTGCCTTACTCGGTGAACGATGACTCCCGGTACGTAACGGAACTTCGGAGCCTCCAGGATCAACGAGCGGAGCGTCGATGCCGAATTGTAGATGAGCCCGTACGGGCAGCCGTAGAGGCAGAGTCCACAATGGACGCAATCCGTGACATCTCCCATGGCCCGTGATCGCACTCCAAGGCGCGACCGGCCGAAGGTGAACCCGCGTTGCCGGAGTTCCGTGGAGTTATGGTCGAGGTCCGAGAGGAACCGTTCCGCCTGCCGGCTCGTACGAAGGACGCTCAACCGGTCGGTATAGAGTGGAAAGGCGTCCGCCAGACCGTCACGGCGCCCCGCCAACGGCATGTCATCAAGTACGGCCCTGAAGTGCGGCGCCAAGCCCGTCCGAGAAAAGGGCCAACCAACCAGCTCATCCTCCGCGTATGGCAGCACGCCAGCGCCCCAGACGTTGGAAAAGCCGCCTCGAGCGTACGACGGCCGGATTCCGATCTCCGGTGACTCTTCGATCAGACGGTGAATTCCAGCCGGTCGATAGGGAAAGTCCGAACCGTAGATGCGTTTGAGCGGAATCCCCCGTGACGACGGCATCGATCCGGTTCGCAGATGCTCGATGTCCGATGTGTTCCAGCCGTCCGGTTCAGAGGCAGCCAGGCGTCGGACGATTTCACCGGCGCCGGGTTCCAGCTCCTTGCCCGCGTCGAGCATCGTCACTTCGTGGCCGCTTGCGAGAAGGGCGCGCGCGGACGAGAGACCGGCTGGACCGGACCCAACTACGTACAACAACTCGAACGCTCTACTCTCTCCCTGAGTCGGGCTCGCTCGGTTGAGAGCGTCGCGCCTCGGAAATCGCGACATGTCGAACGAGTTCCGTGATCTGGCTCTCCAGAGCGGCGAATCTAAGGTAGATGACCAACAGCGCTACGAGGGCGGCCAAGAGGGCGACATAGAGCAGAAGGTCGGCCCCACGACCGATGCCCAGCGCGTTCGCTGCGCTCATCGTCAAGTCAGGAAAGAGGATAGCGACCACCGCGGTCAGCCAGACGACGATCAGGCCAAGCCGCACGCGCGTCTGTTGCCGCTGACGGAACATGCCGGCCAGGATGACAGTCACCATGACTGTCGCGAGCATGAGACCGGCGATTTGAAACCCACTCATCGGCGCAACCTTCCCAGGAGGTATCCGGCGAGAACGGAAACAGCGCCCAGCTCGGTCTGCCCCTTTAGCCGCGAATACTCGGTATACCGGATATGTACCGGCACCTCCATGTAGGGCAATCCCGAATCGCTGACCTGGTCGATGATTTCACTCGCATGCCCCATGCGATCGACAGTAAGGTTGATGCGTTCCGCCGCCCTCCGCGAGAACGCCCGAAGACCGTTGTGGGCGTCCGTAACTCTTGCCCGCGAGACGACTCGAGTGAACATCACGGCCGCCTTCAGCAGCAGAAGCCGGGGCCATGGCAGACCCTCCGCCGAGCCAGATTCCACGAAGCGAGAGCCGAGGGCAACGTCTACCTGGCCCGTTAGGATCGGACGAGTCAGTGCCTCGACGTCGCGGTGGTCATGTTGGCCATCGGCGTCGAATGTAACGATGCAGTGCGCGCCACACTGGAGACTGTAGCGAAGACCCGTCTGCAGCGCCGCGCCCTGGCCGCGATTGATAGAGTGCCGTAGCGTGATCGCGCCGGCCCGGGTAGCAACCCCGGCGGTATCGTCCGAAGAACCGTCATCGACCACCACAACATGGACGTAGCGCTGGCGCAACGCCAACACTACCGACCCGACCATTGCAGCCTCGTTGTAGGCGGGGACGACGACATAGATCGCCTCCCGTTCCACTGAATCTTCTGCGCTACTCGTCATCAGGCACCGATCACACAGGACCCCAACGGCCCATCGAGGGCGACCGCGGGCGTAGAGCTCACCTCGCGTCGCTTCCAGAAAGCTCGTCTATACGGTAACCGGTTGTATGTCAACACGCCTATGACATTGGCAGGCCGAAGCAGAAGTCTCCCGAAACAGGGCTGCGACCACCCACCAGTGCATCGTGCTCCAGCGCAGCATCTGGAGGAATAGGATACGCTGCCGTCGGCTCGCGATGATGGATCGATTCGCCCAGCGCAGGTCCCGGCTCTTGCTGGTATTGCTGACGCTGATGCTGGGCGCGACAGCCGCCATCGCGTCGCGCGGCGCGGGCAACGCGGACGGGTTGCCGCAGGTGGCCGATCCGGAGTTGCACGGCCGGCAGGCTTACCATCTGGCGCAACACGGTGAATTCAGGTTTCCGGGCCCTATCGAGCCCGACGGTCCGCACGGCGCCCCCGCGGGGCCCTACTCGCCGCAACCTCCAGGCTACTCCGCGTACCTCGCGGCGATCCTCGCCTCCGCTCCGGAGTTTACGAGTCTCACGTGGCCGTGCATTCGTGACGCGTCATGCGCTGCCGGAAGCGGGGTGCGATGGCGGGCACGCTTCGTCACGGCAGCGGTTCGCGGATTGACTGTAGGGGCCACACTACTGGCCGTCTTCCTGTTCACCGGGCGTCTGACGCCTGCCGCGCTCGGCGGCCTGTTGTGTCTGCTCCTGCTGCAGCGGGACACGCCGACGCTGTTGGCCGGCCTGCTGCTGCTGGCGCATGCCGCTTTGGCGGCCAGCACGTGGAACCGACCGCGCCTCCTGACCGGCTTGGCGAGTGGGGTTGCGCTCGGGTTGCTCGTGTTGGTGAACGCGATCTACCAGTACTCGCTCATCGGCGTACCACTTATCTGGTTGGCCGGCGTCTGGTTGCATCCGGAGCGACGGCGGTCCACCGCGCCGGCGTTTGCCGCGCTGGCCGTCGCGGCATGGGCGGTGACGCTGCCGTGGATGGTCCGCAACTGGACGCACGACGGCGCGTTCGCCATTTCCGGCGGTGGTGGCAAGGTGCTTGCCCATCGCGCGGAGTACGGCCTGATGACCTGGTCGGAACTGCGTGGCGCGTTCCCCTGGTTCCTGCCGCCGCAACTGTCAGCCCTTCGCGAGCCGGCTATGCGATGGCTGACGCCCGACACCTACGGCTACGCCCGGTTCGACCGCGACGCCGACGAGGGCTTCTACCGCCGGGTGCGGAACAGTACAGGGGAGGTGGCGGCCCGTGCCGACGAACTCGATCCAGGCTGGCGCACCGCTGGTCTTGCGCGGCAGGACGACACACTGCGGGCGGTTGCGGCCGAAGTCTACGTCGAGAACTGGCCAAAACAGCTCGTCCTGACTGCGGTGTTTGCACAGCGGGGCACGTGGGGACTCTGGCTTCCAGGGGCCGGGCTCGTCGCCTTCCTGGTCTGGTGCCGCCGTGAGTACACCCTCGCCTTCCTGCTGTTGCCGGTCGCTTGGACGGCGGTCGGCCTCGCCGTCGGGACGCACTTCCTCGAGCGGTATGCCTATCCCTTCATTCCGGTCAGCGCCGTCGTGATTGCGCTCGCCCTCCACGAGGCGTGGCTGTGGGCCAACCGGCCCGGCCGAGTTTAGTTCGTCGGCGGGAAGACGGGCGAGGTGCCGTAGCGCTCGCGGATCGCGTGCAGCACTTCCAGAACTGCGGCGTCGGTCGCCGTGTCTTGCCAGTCGTCGCGTCCGACCGGATAAATTGGTAGGCGTGTCTGAATACGGCGACGATCCTCATGACTAGCAGAATCGGGAAGTTCTGGTAACTCTTCTCCTTGGTCCCGTTTTCTGTCGCCTATGGCAGTAGGAAGAGCTTGATCCATCCGGAGGCCGAGGATGGCCCGGACGTAGGACTCGGGATCCGCGGTGAAGTCCTCCAGCGCGAGTCTGACGACCCGACCGCGATGCCCGTCCGTGTAGGCCTGCCAGGCATCGGCGACGGCCTGCTGGGCGGCGGCGTCGCGCCACGCGCGATCGGGATCCCACCCGTGGCGGCCGGCGAGCGACAGCACCGTAGCCGCCGGATCGCGGTAGCAGAGCACCAGCGCACAGCGCGGGGCGAGGAGCGGCAGCTCGCGCGTCAGCCGCCCGACGGCCTCCGTCGTGTTGCTCGGGAACTTCATCGCGGCCCAAGCGTGCCCACCCTGCCAGGCCTCCCGCCGCAGCCGATGGAGTTCGCGGAGGTGCGTTTCCTGCGGCCGGCCCGGTTCGCCGTCGTCGCGTTCATCGACGAACATGAAGGCGCCCTGCTGGCGCAGCACCTCCTGAACGAGCGTGGTCCCCGAGTGGTGAAAGCCGCTGATGAAGATGAAGCGTTCGTCGGGAAACCGGCTCGTCCAGCGGCTGGCGAGTGAGCGCAACTGCTTGAACCGCTTCTCGACCGTTCGTGCGATGGTCACTCCAGTTCTCCCGGTTCGGAAGGCGGCGGCGCACTTTGTCCAGCCGTCCGGGCCCGCAGCCGCCGTAGCGCGTCCTGGTCGACCACGCCGGCGATGAGCAACGCCGGCGGAAACAGGGCCAGCAGGCCCCCACGCACGAGGAGGGCCTCCGCGGAGACGTCCGCGGGCGCAAAGCCGGCGGCGCCGTAGAAGACAAGGCCCACGAAGGCGGTGCGTAGCAGCCGGCCCATCTCGTAGGGGATGTGGAACAGGCGTTGTGCCGCCACCGCCATCACGATGACGCGCGCCGCCTGACCCGCCGCGGTGGCGCCAGCCGCGCCGAGCAGGCCGAACCGCGGGATCAGCGTCACGTGGCCTATCACCGTGACCGTGGCCGCAACAGCGGCGGCGACGGGCAGGGCGCGCGTCCGTTTGGCTACGTTTAGCGACGTCGTCAGGAAGACGGCGGCGCCGTGGAAGGCGACGCCCAGCACCAGGAATGGAACGACCGCTGCGGCGCCGTGGAACGCGGGCGGCGTCATGATCTGAACGACCGGTCCGGCGAGAACCGCGATGCCCAGCGTCCCGAACACCAGCACGGCGAACGCGACCGTCGCGAGCTGGGCGAACTGCCGCGGCGCGTCCGGCTCGTCCATCTTCTCGAACGCGAACGGCATCCAAGCGCGGCGGAACGCTTCCGGATAGATGCGCAGGACGTTGGCGACGGTGCCGCCCAATTGGTAGACGCCGACGTCCGACAGTGGACGAGACAACCGCAGGAAGAACCGGTCGGACATCATCGTGACCTGTTGCAGGAGCACGTTCGGCACGCGCGGCAGGCCGAAGCGCAGCATCTCGCGCGCCCGCTGCCACGAGAACCCCCCGACGGGACGCTCGACCACGCGGGAGAGGCCGGCGACCAACACGACCGAGACCAGCAGGTCGGCCAGCATGATTCCGAACACGCCCATGCGGAAGCCGACCACGAGCAGCAGGCGTCCCGCCGTGGCCCCGAGGCCGCCGCCCACCGTCCACCGGGCGAACCGTGCCGGCTCGTTCCGGATCCGGAGCAGGCCGTGGGGGACGCACAGGAACGCCTGCAGGAAGCCGTTCAGGGCGAGCACCCGGAGCGTCCAGGCATGCTCGGCCGAGCCAAGCAGCAGGCGGCTGATCGTGTCCGCGCCGGCGAGCAGCACGGCAAGTACGCCGCCGCTCGCGAGGCCGATGGTGACCAGCGTCGTCCCGGTCAGCGCCCGGCGCGCCGCATCGTCGCCGCAGTCGTAGTAGAAGCGCAGAAACGACTCGTCCAGCCCAAGCTGGTTTAGCGGTCGCAGAAAAGCGCGGAGCAGCAGAAGCAGGCCGAGTACGCCGTACTCTGCCGGCGTCAGGACGCGCGTGTAGACCGGGACCAGCAGAAAGCCGATGCCGAAGAGGAGGATCTCGCCCAATCCGTAAACCGCCAGGTGCGAAAAGACCCGGCGGACGTTGGCGAGCATCGCAGTTCAGAACCCTGTCTTGTCGACGGTCAGCCCCGGTAGAGCTGCCATATCCCCTGGACGACCGACTTGCTGTTCCATCCAACCGCCTTGTCTGCGGCACTCGCCACGACCGACGAGGCTCTCTGTTGTCCCCACGGATTCACGGCCAGTATGGGCTTACCTCGGTCTTGGGCTCCATCGATTTCCTTCTGGATCCACTTGCTGTAGTTCGCATACATTCCGGTCGGAATGACCACCACGTGGCAGCGCGCGATCTTTCTGTAGATGGCGTCCTTGAGTGCCTTCTGCGTGGGCGCGTTGTGAATTGGATCATCCTTCGGAACCGAGTAGTCTAGGAAAACCAGTGACGCTTGGCCGACGCGCCACTTGGTACCGAATATCCATTCAGTCAATTTGTCGTAGTGGGTTGAGTACGCCCATGAGTGGCTGATGAAAACGTGGATCCGGTGTGTGCTCATTGACCTATACCTTGAGTACATAGAGGCCAGCACATACAAAGGCCAGGTGGAGCGCGACGAATACCCATGGCGTACCAGTTTCTGTTCGGGTGAAAGGCCGATACTTGTTGGGATCCTTGCCGCAGCCGAGGGCGATCCACTCCGCCGCGAACAACCGTGCCGGCAGCCGTCGCTCAAGCGCGTGAATGACAGCGAACTTGCCTGTGCTCAATTGGCGGTACGAGACAATCAGTCGCCACCAAGCGAAACACAGCACGCTACCACCGAGACTCAGGCAGATCAGTGCGAATGACTCCAGGTGGTTAAGCAACCCGTCGCGCAGAAGCAGGCCAGAGGCTGCGAGCACGATGGAATTCACTGAGAGGAAAAAGGTATTCACGCCTTGGCGCCGAGCGGCCAAAGCCTCGGACGTCTGCACGAACAGCTTGTATTGTGCCAGCAACGCTTCCGAGTCAGTGTCGTCTGGCTTGCGGCCGGCGAACAGTTCGTTGTCAATGGACTGTTCGTTGGTCATCGTACAGCCTATCCACAATCGCCTCTACGTCCCACGGCATGGGGGCTATGCCGGCCTCGAGTAGCGCCGGGGGAGTTCGTACGGCGTGCGATTGCAGGTAGACGGCCATGATGCGTTTGCCGAGTTCCGCGCTCTTCCGGATTTCCCAATTCACCGGCTCGCTGCGCCAAGTGTCTTTGCCGACCAGGCAGATCGTCACGCTCGATTTCCGGATCAGTCGTTCTGCTTGAGCTTTCCACGCGCCTTCAACGGGCTCCTTAATGGAGTAGTCCCGAAAAACCAGCCCAGATCTGCTGCCCACCGCTTGATCCCGGAACAACTCGACGAGCGGCTTGTGCTCCATGGAAAAGCTCAGGAACACCTTTGGGACCGAAGAAAACTGCTTCTTCATCGGCTGGTCGCGAGGGTGGATCTCATCGTAGCACAGGGTTCGGAGCCGCTTCAGTGGGCGAGATATACTGACCGCCGATGACGACGGCAGGCCGCAGCCGGTCCGTCTTGGGCCACAGCCGGCAGTGGGTCGTGCCGGTCCTGCTGTTCGTCCTCGCCCTGCCCGCCATCACGCCGCGCCTCTATGCGTCGGACGAGGTGGGCTACTTCGCCAACCTCCGGTCACTCTGGTTCGACCACGACGTCTCGTTCGATAACGAATACCGCTACTTCTACGACCGCGGCATCGCCACCGCGTGGACCTTCTACGAGAGCTACCTGGTGCGGGAGACGGCGACCGGGCTTCGCTACAGCTACTGGACGGTGGGACCGGCAATCCTCTGGTCGCCGTTCTACGCCGTGGCCGACGTGACGACGCGCGTCCGGCGCGCGTTCGGATCGGAAGTGCCGGCCGATGGCTACTCGCGGCCGTACCTGCGCGCCGTCACGCTGGGCTCGGCGTTCTACGGCTTCCTCGCCATCTGCATCGCCATTGTCACGGCGCGTCGCCTGGTGGGGGAGGCGCATCCCGCCGGACTCGCCATCTGGCTCGGCACGCCCCTACTCCACTACATGTACATCGCGCCCGGCTTCAGCCACGCCTGCGGCGCGTTCGCGGCGGCGCTGTTCGTCGCGGTCTGGCTGCGTGTGCGCGAGACGTGGTTGCTCGGCGGCCTGATGGGGCTGGGAGCTGTCTGCGCGCTGATGGTGATGGTGCGCGAGCAGGCCGTCTTCTTTGTGGTCGGCCCGGCCATCGACTACCTCTGGTCGGTTGCCGGCGCGGCCCGGGCGGCCGACTGGGCGCGGGTCCGGACGCTGGTCCTGCGAGTGACGGCCGGCGCCGCCGTCTCGCTGCTCTGCTACTCGCCGCAGTTGTTGATCTACCAGACCCTCTACGGCCAGCTCACCACGCCCTACACTCTCGACGACCGGATGCTGTGGCACGCGCCGCACTTCTTCGACGTCCTGTTCCACCCAAACCACGGCTTCTTCTTCTGGACGCCGCTGGCCCTGGTGGCGGTCGGCGGTTTGACTTGGTTTGCCTGGTCCGGCGACGGCCGGGGCGACGCGCGGGCACGGCGGATCGGCATCTGCCTGCTCGCAATGTTCGCGTCGCAGGCCTATATCGCGGGTTCCATCCTGCGGTGGGAGCTGTCAGGAACGTATGGCCAGCGGCGCTTCATCGGAACGACGATCATCCTGGTGATAGGGCTCGCCGCGCTGTTCAAGCTGGCGCAACGCCCCGTCTGGCGGCGGGCGGTGGCGGCGGTGGCCATCGTCGGGGTCATCTGGAACGTGGGCTTGATGGCACAGTACGGCGCCCAGTTGATGGATCGCGGGCGCGTGGAGCTGGCCCGCAACGCCTATACGACGACGTTCGTGCTGCCGCGCGTTCTGCCGTCCCTCGCGTACCGCTACCTCTTCGACCGCCGCTCGTTCTACCTCGACCCGGAACGCTACGACGAGCCGTCCGGGACGCCGTGACCATCCTCTACCTAGCCGACATCCGCTTCCCGCTGGAGCGGGCCAACGGCGTCCACTCCATGGAGACGTGCGCCGCGCTCGCCGAGCGCGGCCACAACGTCCACATGCTGGTTCGGCGCGATACCGTCGCGCCGCCCCGCGACCCGTTCGCCTTTTACGGCGTGCCGTCGTCGCCGCGGATCACCATCGAACGGGCGCCCGCCCCCGGTCTGCCCGCCGTCCGGCGCGCCGCCTACCTGGCGCGGATGGCGATGCGGCTGCCGGATCGCCGATGGGACGCCGTATACACGCCAAACCTGATCCTGGCCGCTGCCGCCCTCCGCTTGCCGCGGTCGCTGCGCCCGCCGGTCGTCTTCGAATCGCACAACTTCAGCCCGTCGTTCGCCCAGGCCGCGGCGCATCTCGAAACAGGCTCACGTGGGGCGAGCGCCATGAAGCTCGGCCGGCTGACGCGGCGCGAACGCCGGGTATGGAGGCGCGCTGAAGGCTACGTCACCACCACCCGTGTTCTCGCTGCCGACCTTGCCGGACGCTTCGGCGACCGAAAACACGTCGCCACCGCGCCCAACGGCGTCCGGCTCGATCGCATCCCTGCGGTCGCCGCGCCAGGGCATCGCGAGGGACCGCCGGTCGTTGCCTACGCCGGGTCGCTGCACCCCTACAAGGGAGTCGACACCGTGGTCGAGGCGCTCGCGCACGTCCCGCAGGCGCACGGCCTCATCATCGGCGGGCATCCGAACGACGCGCCGGACCGCGCCCGGCTCGATGAGCTCGCCCAGCGCCACGGCGTGGCGGATCGACTCACGTTCACTGGCCTCGTGCCGCCCGGCGAGGTGCTCGACCGTCTGGCCGCGGCCGACGTGCTGGCGGCGCCGCTCCTCGACATGCCGCATACACGGTACGACTCGCCGATGAAGCTCTTCGAATACCTCGCCCTGCGCCGGCCCATCGTCGCCTCCGACCTCGTCTCGCTCCAGGAGATCTTCGAGGACGGTCGCACCGCGCGCCTCGTCGCGCCTGGAGACGCGGCGGCGCTAGGGGCGGGCATCCGTAGCGTCCTGAACGATCCGGCCGCAGCCGAGCGCATGGCGCAGGCCGCATTCAGAGAGGTAGCCAAATACACCTGGGCGCGGCGCGCGGAACGGATAGAAGTCCTGCTCGACGAAGTCGTCGCGGGCGCGTGATCGGCGACAATCGTCGCGTGTCGCCTGGACACCACCGCGGCGCGACGAAGAACCCGCCAGGACGCTTCGAGATCCTGCACGTCGAGCCCGACCCGGACGCAAGCGTCTGGGCCGACGCTCGCGCTGATCCCGAAGATACGACGCTCACTCGCGGCGAGCCGACGCTCTACTTCCGCGACGCCTCCCGATCGATCATCACGTCGAACGACAGTCCCGACGTTCCGTTCGACCGCAGCGTCAATCCCTACCGCGGCTGCGAGCACGGATGCATCTATTGCTACGCGCGGCCCACGCACGAGTACTTTGGCCTGTCCGCCGGACTCGACTTCGAGACGCGCATCTTCGTCAAGCCGCGCGCGCCTGAGTTGCTGCGGGCCGAGCTGTCGCGGCGCTCCTGGAAGCCCCGCTTGCTCGCGATGAGCGGGGTGACGGATCCTTATCAGCCCATCGAGCGCCGGCTCGAGATCACCCGGGGCTGCCTGCAAGTGCTCGCCGAGTTCCGCAACCCCGTAGGCGTCATCACCAAGAGCACGCTCGTCACCCGCGACCTCGACATCCTGGCCGAGCTGGCGGCGCATCGCACCGTCAGCGTCACCCTCTCGATCACCACCCTCGACGAGGACCTGCGCCGCGCGATGGAGCCGCGCGCGGCGACGGCGGAGCGGCGCTTCCAGGCGCTGGCGCAGCTTCGCGAGCGGGGCATCCCCGCCGGAGTCAGCATCGCTCCCATCGTGCCCGGTCTCACCGACCACGAGATGGCGCCCATCCTCTCTCGTGCCGCCCAGGCCGGCGCCCAGTTCGCGCACTTCATCATGCTCCGCCTACCCTACGGCCTGAAGGACCTGTTCGAAGCCTGGCTCGACGAGCACTTCCCCGACCGCAAGCAGAAGGTTTTGAACCGCGTCCGGGATCTGCGCGGCGGCAAGCTCACCGCTCCCGCGTTCGGCGAGCGCATGCGCGGCGCCGGCGTCTGGGCAGACACCATCGCCGACATGTTTCACGCGGCCCGCAAGCAGGCCGGAATCCCAGCCCGGCACCCCGAACTCTCGACTGCGGCGTTCAGGAAGGTGACCGGGCAACCCGGTTTGTTCGAAGGTTGAGTTACTGGTACCGCTCGTCCTTCGTGGCAACGACGGCCTCGAGCCGCGTCATTCGGTCGGCCCAGGCGTGCTGGCAATCCGCAAGGCTGTTGCGGAGTATCATGAGAACCCGCAACAGCCCTGCGGATTTCACGACCGTGATTCGCCGGTGACCATCCTCTACGTTGCTACCGATCAGCAGGTGCCGGGCCATGTCGGCGGAACGGTCCATGTGACCGCCGTGGCGCGGGGATTGGCGACCCTGGGCCACGATGTGCACGTCGCGGTGACTCGCGGCGACGGCCCATTCCCCGACGACGGCGCCACGTGGATCGAGGTGCGTCCGCCGTTCGGCGCGCGGCGTCTGCGCTGGGCGCTCGCCTCGCGCATCCGCGCGCTGGCGGAGCAGATCCGACCCGACGTCGTCATCGAGCGCTACTTCAACTTCGGCGGTGAGGGGGTTCGGGCGGCGCAGGCGGTCGGTGCCCTGACGCTGCTGGAGGTGAACGCGCCGGTCATCGACTATCTCGGTTCCGCGAAGCGCCGGATCGACCGGGCGCTGCTCGTCGAACCGATGCGGCGCTGGCGCGACTGGCAGTGCCGGAACGCCGACCTGTTCGTAACACCGCAGACCGACATCCTGCCGGCGTGGGTGCCGGTGGAGCGCATCGTGCGCCTGGAGTGGGGCGCTGACACGGCGCGGTTTACGCCGGACGCGACCGGTGACGTACCGTTCGAGCGGCGACCGGACCGCACGCTGGCGGTCTTCGCCGGCGCCTTCCGCGCTTGGCACGGAGCGACGCTCCTGGTCGACGCGATACGGCGCCTGCGCGAACACGGCCGTGAAGACGTCGATGCGGTCCTGATCGGCGACGGGCCGGAGCTGCCAGTGGTGCGGCAGGCTGCGGAGCGAGTCGACGGCGTGACGTGCGTTGGTCCGGTGGCGCATGAGGCGATGCCGGCGTGTCTCGCCGCCGCGGACGTCGGCGTGGCTCCCTTCGACGTCGGCCGGCATCCGCCCCTGTCGCTCGGCTTCTTCTGGTCGCCGCTCAAGCTGTTCGAGTACATGGCGTCCGGACTACCCGTGGTGGCGCCGGCGATCGATCGGATCACGCAACTGGTTGGGAACGAAGAAGAGGGCGTCCTGTACGATGCAGGAGAGCCCGCCGCGCTGGCCTGCGCGATCGAGCGGCTGTGCGATCCGGCGCTGCGGCAGCGACTCGGCGCGGCAGCGCGCGACCGCGCGGTGCGCGACTACGGCTGGGATCGCCACTGCGAGCGGCTCGCCGCAGCGATCGAGGCGGCGCGAGAACGGAGGCGGCGGGTCTGAGCGATGCGTCTGCTGATTGTGACCGACGTCTTCCCCCCCATTTGCGGCGGAAGCGGCTGGAGCGCCTACGAGCTGGCGCGTGGTCTCCGCGCGCGGGGGCACGAATTGACCATCGTGCGGCCACGGCTGGGGAACGCCGCGACTCCGGACGAATTCGACGATTTCCGCCCCATCACGGTCTTCGCGCCGGCGCCAGGCATCCCGTTCGTCCGGAACTGGTTCCGGAACGAGCAGTACTGGCCTCGCTTCGCCGAAGCGCTGGGGGGCGTCATCCGCGAGCACGAGATCGAACTCGTACATGCGCAGCACGCCCTCAGCGGGCCTCCCAGCGTTACGGCGGCGCGCGCCGCGGGCATCCCCTCCGTCTGCACCATCCGCGATTACTGGCCGCTCTGCTATTGGACCGACCTGATGCTCAATCCGGCGGTGGGAACCGTCTGCCCCGAGTGCACGCCGGGCCAGATGAGCCATTGCGTACGCCCGCGAGCGGGTGCGGCGTGGCCGCTCGCGACCCCGTTCATTCCGTACATGCGGGCAAATCTCCGCCGGAAGCGGCAGGCGCTGGCGAAGGCGGACGCCCTGATTGCGATCAGTCACGCAGTGGCGAAGACGCTGCGCAACCGGCTGGAGGAACCGGAGGCCACGGACATCACGACCATCCCGAATCCGGTGGACGCACCGGCTATCCGCGCCGAGACCGAGCACTCGGGGCCGCCGGACCGCGGGCCGTATGTCCTCTTCGCGGGCAAGCTGGCGGCCAACAAGGGGGCTTCCGCCCTGCTGCCGGTGACCGCAGATCTCAGTCTGCCGCTGGTGGTGGCTGGCGATGGACCCGCGCGTGCGGGAATGGAGGCGGAGGCCCACGCGGCTCGCCGGGAGGTCCGGTTCCTCGGCTGGCTGGAGCGGCCGGAGCTGTTGCGCTGGATGCGGCACGCCGCATTGCTGGTCTTTCCCTCCACCTGGCCGGAGCCGCTGGGGCGCGTGCTGATCGAAGCAAGCGCGCTCGGGTGCCCGATCGTCGCGATGGATACCGGCGGGGTCAGCGATGTCGTCGTCGACGGCGAGACGGGGCTGCTGGCCCGGACGGTCGACGAGCTGCGTGCGCACGCGCGTCGGCTGCGCCACGATCCGGATCTGGCCGCGCGGCTCGGCGCGGCGGCGCGGCGACGCGTGGATGCCGTCTTCGACACGGAGGTCGTGGCGGAGCAGCATGAAGACGTGTACGGGTCGCTGGTCGAGCGCTGCGCGCGGGCGACCGGGGAGCCCGCGTGAACCCGGAACGGCTTCGGGTAGTTCTGCTGTCGCGGGCCGTCGCGCCGTGGCACGGCGTCGGCGGCCTGGAACGGCACGTCGCGGACATGACGCGGCACCTTGTGCGGCGCGGCGTCCGCGTGACGCTGGTGACGCCGCCGCCCACCCCCCAGGTGCAGGGGAGGGCAGATGACGGCGCTACGCTGCCCGGGCTTGAAGACGCCCGCGCGGACGGGCGATTCGAGACGCAGTTCGTTCCCTACGTCACGTTTCCGTTCGCCGGTCGGCGCGGGACGACGATCCTCGATCGCAATACCGCCTACCCGTACTTCGGACGGCGGGCGGGGCGGCTGGCGTACCGGCTGGTCGAAGGCGGCGGCGTGCAGATCGTGCATGGCCACGGCGCGAGCACATTGGGCTACGCAGCGGCCCGGATGCGAGATCCGATCGGAACGGTACCGTTCATCTTCAATCCCCATGGCCTGGAGGAGTTCGGCGGGACCGATCCTTCGCGTGCTTGGCTGAAAACACTGGCCTATCGACCGCTGCGGACGGCGGTGCGGACATGTTCCGATGCGGCAGACCGCGTGATTGCGACGGACGAAGTACTGGCCCCGGTCGTGCGGACACATCTCGCAGTTAGGGAGGACCGGCTCCGCGTCATCCCGAATGCGGTCGATCTCGATGCCATCGACACTCTGGCGGCCGCCGGGAACGCGAGTGCGGACGACCCGGGAATCGGAGCCTGCGGCAATGGACGGGTGCCGCGTGACGGCGGCAGCGTACCGCTGCTCGCCGTCGGCCGCCTCGAAGCGAACAAGGGCTTCCATGTGTTGATTGAGGCACTGTCGCGGCTTTCGGCCGAGCCGCGCGCGACGGCGTGGCGCCTCGTGCTCGTCGGGGACGGGCCGCGGCGCGGCGCGCTGGAGAAGCAGGCACAGGAAGCGGATTTGGGCGACCAGATCCGTTTCGTCGGACGTTTGGCGGACGAGGCCGTACATGGGTGGTACGCCGCCGCGACACTATTCGTCCATCCCACGCTTTACGAAGGCAGCTCGCTCGTGACGCTCGAGGCGATGGCGCATCGTTGCGCGGTAGTCGCCAGCGCCGCGGGGGGCATTCCCGACAAGGTGCAGCAAGGCGTCACGGGTTGGCTCGTGCCGCCCGGTGACGCCGGGGCGCTGGCCCGCGCCATTGCCGGCGCACTGTCGAACCCGGCGCGGCTCCTAGCGATGGGCGAGGCGGGGCGCGCCTTGGTCGAGCGGAAGTTCTCGTGGCCGGCCGTCACCGAGCGGTTGCTGGATCTCTACGCGGAGACGCTCGCCGGTTCGCAGAGGGCGCAACCCACCGGTTCGCCGGCCTCTAGGCCGGCACAAAGATAGACTCACGTTGCCGGCCTGGAGGCCGGCGCACAGTGAGGCCGTCGCACCAGTCATGGGCAGGGGTGCGCCGTAACCGCCTGGGCGATGGGGTCGCCTTCCTCCGCACTCAGGTAGCGGCTCCAGAAGAGCTGGTAGGTTCTACCGTTCGGTCCACGGTTGACGTAGCTCCAGCGGAGCGTCCCGTCGGTTGAAACGCGTAGTGCGCGACCATGGTCGCTCTCCTCGACAAAAACGTCGTCCTCGTCGATGACGGTGGCGCGGCCCTGGGTTTCGCTGCGCACGTCATGCTGCAGCAGAGCGTCGCGCCACGGTGACCGTGATTCGCCGGTGGCGAAGTCGTAGATGTAGACCTCGTTTGCGCCGAGCACGTGCCACTGTCCGTCACCGAGACGGGCCGTGTTGTTGCTGAGAATAGAAATCTCGTGGTCGTTCAGGACGTTGACGTCGTGTTGGTGCAGCCACGGACCGCTTTGCAGCCAGACAATCCTGTCGGTTGAAGGGCGATAGAGCAGGACCACCGAGTTTGTCCGCAGACTGATGAAGAGATCGCCCCGACGCCAGTAGGGACCATCTTTCAGGACCGGCTGAATGTCGTTGACGTGCATTGGATCGATCGGGTACTGGTCCATGACGTAGATGAGCGATCCGTAACCGTTGCGAATCAGGAGGTCGCCGAGAGGAATCGACGACACGATCGTGCCAGACCGTGACACCTTCGTGAGAGCTTCGTCCAACATACTGCCCACAGCGCCGGGTAGGACGGGCGGTTCGGGTCGATTCGGTGCCCACAGGTAGCCGTCGGCGTCCACTTCAACGGAATGGTGGATGCGAGGTGTGCCAATTGCCCACTCGACGTTGGAACAACGGTCCAGCATCACGAGGAATGCATCGAGTCCGCGAAACGCGAGGGATCCGTCCGGCCAGACGTACGGGGTCATTCCCTGCTGTCGATCCAGCACGCGACCGCGGTCAGCGCGCATGCGTTCGGCAACCCGATCGAGATCCGGTCGCCAGGCGTGGATCGTCTCCTGCCGCTCCAGGTCCATCAGTTCGAGCACGCCGCGATTACGCTCCGGGTCGTGGCGCGCCACCAGCAGATAGCCGTCGTCGCCCGCCGGGGGCGCGGCGTGGACAGTGAGCCCGCCGGTGTTGAAGCGCGACTCCGCGGTCGCGAAGCGCGACCCGGCCCGCAGTCCCGAAAAGACTCGTAGCGTCTCTTCGGGAAGTCCGGCCACGTAGAAGGCCACTTCGCCGATAACGCCGGTCCTTCGCCGACCCTCCGTGTGGTGCTTGACGACGGCGGCGAAGAGAAGGGCGCCGACCAGCACGATCGTGAGGAGCAGGAGGACCAGCCAGGCCTCCAGTTGCCTGAAGAGCAGCCGCTCGAGCCGCGCCAGGAACTGCATGGCGGGGCAGTATAGCGGCGGTCTGCTCCCGTCGGGTGCATGCTAGACTCCGCCCGTCACCGGCCGTGCAATTCCGACTCGGGCGAGCGTCTCGGACATGAGAAATCTCGCGGCGCTCCGCCGCCATCCGCATCTCGTCGCACTGGCCGTTGTGGTCCTCGTCGGGCTCTGGTTTCGCGCCCCGCGAGTCAGCGAAGGAATGCCCTACTTCTATCACGCGGACGAAGCGGGCCACTTCTACCGCGCAGTGCGGATGCTGCAGAACAACGACTACCATCCCTATTACTTTCTGAAACCGACGCTCTGTTTCTATATCCGCCTGCCGGCCATCGCAGGCGGGTTTCTGTGGTCGGCCCGCGAAGGGGAGATCACGTGGATCGAAGAGATCCAACGGAGCGACGAAAACGATCCGACCGGCATTCTGTGGACGGCGTCCCACCCGCGCATCGTCATGTGGGCCCGGGCGGTCGGCACCTTCTTTAGCTTGGTGATGATCCTCGCGACCTATGGCATCACCCGGCGTGTTGTCGCGTCGCCGTGGCCCGCCGTGCTCGCGGCGTTGCTGGTGGCGTGCGTTCCCTTTCTGATAACCGAGTCGTCGCGCATTGCCGTCGACACTCTGATGGCGGCGTTCTGCCTGCTATGCGTCTGGCTGTCGCTACGGGTCATGGAGAATCCGACGGCCGGACGCGCCGCGCTGGCCGGACTGGCGGCGGGTCTGGCCGTCACGAGCAAGTACAACGGATTGCCGATTGTCGCGGCGCCGCTGTTGGCGTGCGCGCTGTCGGGCCGGTGCAATCTGCGCACCGTTATCGCCGCGCTCGGTCTCTCGGCAGTGGGGTTCCTGATCGGCACGCCGTATGCGTTGCTGGCGGTCTCCGACTTCCTGAACGGAATGGCAACGGAGATCATCCACTACGGCATCCTCGGCCACGTTGGCGCGACGGTCGAACCGGGCTGGGAGCACGCGCAACGCTACCTGGGGCGGATGTCGAGGGCCGGTGGCGGTTTTGTCCTGACCTACGCCGGCATCGTCGGGGCGGCCGTCATGTTGGCGACACGCTGGCGGGCTGCACTTGTCATCCTGGCGTTCCCGGTTGGATTCCTTACCCTGATGCTGGGTCAACGGGTCTTCGCTTTCAGCAACATGCTGGTTACACCGCCCTTCTTCGCCATCGCCGCCGCCTGTGCCGTCCAACTGGTGTTGCAGTACCGTGCTCGCCTTCCGCGCGCCGCGGGCCTGGCACTGGCGCCGGCCTGCGTGGTCGCGCTGGCGGCGCAGCCGGCGATTCGGGCGCTGGACGAACGCCGCTCGGCGGTGGCAACGGAGAGCCGCCACTTGGCCAGCGCGTGGCTTCTGGACCAGACTGAACCGGCGCCGGAGACCGCGATGGCGGTGGAACTGCGCTTGCCCCAAGCCAACTATCGCGTTCCCAGTGTGTCGCCCGCCCGCACCGAACAACTGATGGACCCGGTGCAACTCTTCCTCGAGGGCTACGACCGGCTGGTGGTCGGACCGGAGTTCGACCACGCTGAAGGCAACCAGGAAGCACGCGCCTTGATGCAGGTCCAGCGCGTTTTCGAGGGAGAAACCTATCCGCAGCCCATTCCGCGGAGCCCACAGGTGACCGTCTTCGAACTGCCGTCCCTGCTGGCGAATACTCGGCCGGTCCGCGCGCGGGTCGAAAGCGAGCCGCAGTACGAGGTGGTGAAGGGGATCGTCCGGTCGCGGGTGGCGCGCCTGCCCCTCGATCCGTCGACGGCGACGGGGTCTTCCGTCGGACAGGGAGGCGACGTGACACTGACGCTCGACGTCTCCACACCGTGGACGTCGCAGTCCTGCCATTTCGAACTGCCGGGCTGGCAGTCGCGCGACCTCTGTGAGGGCCTCGCGCCCGACCAGCCCGAGACGCGAACCGTCGAAGTGCCCGCCGAGGCGCTGGCAGGTCAGGAACAGATCTGGGTGTTCGTCAGCCACGTGCGGCGCGACCCCGAATCCGGGGTCGGTGGCGAGACCCAGCGCATTGGCTTGAGGGTCGCCGTCCGGTCCGTTTCCCCCGCAGCTTAGGCCTTGCTCTATCTGACCGCCTTCGCGTCGGCGTTCCTCGCCGCGACCGTCGTCCCGCTCGTCGCGGACGCCGCCCTCGCCGCGGCGGTTGCGGGGGGCGCGGCGTGGCCCGGCTTGGTGATGGCCGCGACAGCTGGCAGCACGCTGGGCGCCGTGCTGTTCTGGTGGCTCGGTCGCTTCATCGAAAGGTTCCGGGACCGTCGCTGGTTTCCCGCCAGCCCGCGGCAACTCGCCCGGGCGCAGGCCTGGTTCCAGCGCTACGGGATCTGGTCGTTGCTCCTCACCTGGATCCCTGGCCTCGGAGACGGGCTTACCGTCGCGGCCGGGGTGATGCGCATGGGGATCGTTCCGTTCTGCGTCCTGGTGGCGATTGGGCGTGGCTTGCGCTACGCCGCGATCATTCTCGCCATCGACGGCGTCGTCGTCCCCTGGTTTACGGAATAGTCAGCTAGAGTCGGTCGTGTCGTCCGCTGGAGCGCTGGCGGTCAGGTGGCTCCGGCGGATCACGAGCAAGTACCAGAGTCGCAGGACGTCGAAGCCCACCCGGACGACGCGCGCCACGTTGAAGAACTGCGAGACGCCGTAGGCGCGGTGGAAGTGGTGGACCGGTACTTCCGCGATCCGGAACCCCGCGTCCTGCACCTTCTTCATCATCTCGAGACAGATGACGCCGCTGTTCTTCGTCAGCGTCACCCGATCGAAGATCGCGCGCCGCATCAGGCGGAAGTCGCAGTCGACGTCGCGCAGTTGGAGGCCAAACATCAGGCGCACCGTGTGGTGATAGATGCGGCCGATCACGACGCGGTGCAACGGGTCCGACCGGCTGATCTTGTAGCCGTTCACGACATCGAGGTCCGGCTCGTCCATCATGCGGCGCCACAGGAGCGCCAGTTCGCGCGGGTCGTACTGCGCGTCGCCATCGGTGTAGAACACGAGCGGCTTCGTCGCGGCCCGGAAGCCCGAGCGCAGCGCAGCGCCGTAACCGCCGTTCTGGGCGTGCGTCACGACACGGAGGCGGGGATAGACCCGGGTCAGTTCCTCTAGCACGTGAGGCGTCCAGTCGCGGCTCGCATCGTTGACGACGATGACTTCGTAGTCGTCCGTCAGCTCACGGGCTATCAGCTCAGCGGCGACCACCATACTGGCGATGGTGCCTGCGTCGTTGTAGGCCGGAAAAAAGATGCTCAATCCTAGTGGTGGGCTCATCGCGGGCTGTTAGTCGTGCGGCGTCCGGGCCGCCACAAGTAAACCACGTCAGGTGGGTGGGCCGCACGCCAACTTCACGGATCGGCAGCGAGGCGATCGGTTCTGGCAGAGTGGCTGTAGCCGGCGATGCACACGTCACCGAAGCGTGCTCGCGGGGGCAGCATGCTGAACGCCGCGGCGCATGCGTCGGAGCCCAACGTGACTGCGATCGTCACGGCGTACTGGCGTGCGAGAACGTTGTACGTACCGACATCCCTTGTCTCGATCGCGGCCAGCATGCTCTCCCGGGCTTGCGCGCGTCGAGCGAATGGCACATACGGATTGGCCAGGTACGCATCTGGGGCAACCGTCTTCCGACCGGCAGGTCCGATGATCCTCAGCACGGCGTGAACGTCCCCGAGCACGACATCTTGGGGCTCCGTAACTCCACGAAGGAACTTCACCGCTGCCACGTCGTCGCGACTCAGTTGGGTCCGCTCGGGCGAGAAGTCGCCACGGTTCACATAGACGGGCCAATGCCAGGCCACTGCCGCCACGGTTAGCGAGACTGCGAGGAGGTTGACTTGGCGGGAAGGCAGGGCTGCTGGCTGGCGTACGGCTGCCCATGCATGTGCTGGGGCGTTGGAGCCGAGCCACGCCAACGTGGCGCCGGAAAGAAGAGCCATGGCCGCAGTCGTCCACTTCCAGAAATGAAAGGCCGGAATCAGCGGAGCGGCAGGCGAGACGGTGTACAGCAGAAGCACCACCGCGGTGGTAAGCCACACGAGAAGAAGACGGGACGTTGTGATGATCGCGCCGAAGACCCCCAGACTAACCAGGATCGCATTGTCCTTCAGGAACTGCGGGAGCGCGTTGAGTGTGGGCAAGGCATCCCACGTCCAGGAAAGCGGACGCGTGTGGACAACCTGGAAGTGATATTGGGCTCCGATGGAATACAGAAATGGAGAAGCAACGACGAGTGCTACCGCGCCCGTTAGAAGAAGTATGTTCCAGCGGCGGGCGAAGACTGCGCAGGCCATTACAACCAGAATCAGGGCCGGTGCCGTGTGGGTGAGAAACGTCAGTCCGATTAACGCGCCCGCGCTAATGGCGCGAGTCAGTGTGGGCCTGTCGGACGCCGCCTGTAGTGCTAGCGCCGAGATGAAGAAGACGCCTTCCGCGAGGTCGTTCGAATACAGCCAGGGGGAGTAAGTGGCGTAGGCCCAGCCAGGTCCGTCGCCTATCGCGAAGAACAGGTAGATGGCGAGCGCGATGAAAGCGGCAGTGCGACCCACCCATCTGATCCCCAGGAGGTAGAAGGCCAACGGGCCGAGGAGATTCAGCCATGGCCCTGCCCGAACGTGAAAGGTCTCAACGGTGGTGCCGGTTAGCGCCGACCCGAGTGCCAGCGTCCAGGGGAGCAGTGGGTTGTACCAGACCCATTCGTCACGGTAGTACTGGTCCGATAGCGGTGCGCCGTCACGAGCTGTCTGTGCCAGCGCGACGTCTCTGAAGTGATCCAAGTCGTGTGGTGCAGTCAGGCCGCTTGTCTTTGACGAGGCCACGGCCAGTGCGGTCAGAATCAGGATGAGCGCGAGCCAATCAACGAGGAGGGAACGACTTCCAGACAGCACCTGCAACTATGAGCGCCGCGCGGACGAGTAGAAACGTATTGGGTATCGGGGCTTCGTTTGACGAGGCAGCCTAAGGCAAGCCTGCGCTGCCTTGCACTACCCAAATGGGGGGGGCTGTTGGAGTGCGTTGGGGCGACGGCTTCCCAGCTACGCCAAATAGCGCCGGGCGGCAGCGAGGACGGCCCCGGTTTCCACTCCGGTGAGACAGTCTGGCGCGCCGTGGGCGCACCGCGCGGGGGGGCGGCGTAGCCGGCCGCACGGGCGGCACCAGAGATCGGCGTGTACTGCCTCCGCGCGCGGGGTCAGCGGCCGGTAGCGGTTCGGGTCGGTCGGTCCGAAGATGGTGACCACCGGTGTGTCGACCGCCGCGGCTAGATGGGCCGGTCCGGTGTCGCCGGTGATCAGGACCGACAGCCGCGACAGCACGGCGGCTAGGTCGACGAGCGGGGCCTGCCCGACAAGGTCAACCAGGGCAGTGTCTAACGGAAGGGCCTGCCGGACGCCCTCCGCCTGTTGACGGTCACCTTCGCCGCCGAGCAGAACGATGGTGGCAGCGGCGTCCGCCGCAAGTGCCGCCGCGACCGCGGCGAAACGCTCCGGCGGCCATTCCTTGACGAGCCGGCCCGCGCCGGGATTGATGCCAACCAGCGGTCCGTTGCCGCGGTATGCGGCCAACAGGTGGTCTGCCGTCTCGCGGGCCGACTGCGGAACGACGAACGGGACGGCGTTCGACGCGTCGACCACCGGCGAGTACCGCTCGGCCGGCAGCGCTTCATCTACTAGGCGTTGCGCGTTCGCCGCGGAGTGGATGCTTCTGTCGTAGTCGAGGGCAACGGTCAGGAAGCCGCCGCCGCCGCCGCTCGCGTAACCGACGCGATGCCGCGCGCCGCTCGCCGCCACAAGCGCATTGCTTCGGATGTCCGGTTCGAAGTTGATCGCTAGCTCGTAGTCGTGCTGGCGCCAAGCGGTCGACTGCGCGGTAGCGGCCCGCAGTGTCGATCCGGGTCGTTCGCGTGAGAGCCAAGGCACGTCGAACGTCTCAACCGCGTCCACCGCCGGTATGCAGCGCGCCAGTGGCGCGTTCCAGCTTCCCACCACCAGCCGCAGCTCGGCCTTGGGCAGCCGCGCCCGGACGGCGCTGATTGCGCCGAGCGTCATCAGCAGGTCGCCGATCCGCTCCAGCCGGAACAGCAACACGCGCCTGGGCGGCGCCTCGTGGTTCGCTGCGGGCTGCCGCCAGGCATTGATTGCCGCCAAAGGGGCCAGCGCCAAGTCGGCAGTGCCTGCGAGCCACCGCTCATAGCGCTTGTCGATCTGCAGGTGCTCGAACACGTCCAATGCCGTCGGCGATCCTATCGCGGCGGAGTGGTCGTTGACGGAGGACGCCGGCCCGGAGGCCGGCGCACCGTCAGTGGATGACTACGCGGTCGAGCCGGATCCCCAGCGTGCGATCATCGGGTAAGCCCAGCAACCGACTCGGTACCCACGGCTGGGTCTCGATACGAAGTTCCGACGCCTCGTCGCGTTCCGCCATCTCGCGAGCGACGTCAGGCGGGATCGGCAACGTGTAGCGTTCGTAGCCGTCGCCCGGCGACAGCGTGGCGAGGAGATGGTCGTTCAGCACGATCTGCACCGGCGCGATGCCTGCCTGTTCCAGCCGGCCGGACAGGGTCAGGACCAGCTCGCTGGCCTCCGGATGCGTGCCGACGATCCGCACGGTGGATGTCCCGCGGGTCCAGCGGAACGACCTGCCCTCGCTCGACGTACCCTTCCCGTGCATGTTGCCGACGTACAGATCGAAACCCGAACCGACATCAATCTCGACAGGTCCTGGCGCGACCGGCTCCGGCAACAGCTCGTAGAGGCCGAAGTCGAACTCCCACGAATCGACACCCTGGGGGTACGCGTTGAGCGTCCGGTCATAGAACGGCACGCTGAACCGGTCCGTGCTGATCCGCTTCGGCGTGATTTGGCGCGTCAGGAGATTCGTGCCGCCGCTCCCCATGAACAGGATCCGGTCGTAGCGCGGCCGGGCCCAGTCGAGAAAAGCGCTGAATTCCTTGGGATCAGGATCGTTGAAGCGAAGGGGCAGGACGTTCCGGGCGTAGATGTAGGCGAGCGGTAGGGCGAAGGTCTGGGCGTCCGACGCATTGCGGGACGACATCAGCAGCAGATCATCCGGCCCAATCCGCCGCGCGAGCGATTCCACCGCGGGAATCATGCCGGCATGCTCGGTGTGGCGAAGGATGGGGCGCGTGGCGGCGCCGTACTGTACGGCCAGCACGGCCAGCACGAGGCCGCCTGCGGCGGCACGCACGGCGGTGGCGCGCGGCGTGGCGCACCACGTCATCCAGCGGCGTGCGCCGGCGTCCAGCGGCATGAAGACGGCAGCACTCGCGAGCAACAGCGCCGCGGGAAGCAGCACCGGCATATAGCGTCGCCCCGCCCAGAAGTGATCGGGCGTGATGCGCGCGTCATAGAAATAGAACAGCGCGTAAGCTCCCGCTACAGCCAGGAAGGGCATTGCGCGGCGGAATCGAGCCCCCGAGACAACCGCCCAGCCGGCAAGCGCCGCGACGAGACCAAGCGGCTGCAGGTAGTACAAAGTAAACGTGATGATGCCTTCGCGTTCGAAGGGCGGTTGCGTCCAGAGGCTTCGCGACTCTCGAAAGAAGAACGCGTATATGCCGAGCGTCACGAGGAGTCCCAAAGTCGCCGGGGGCAGCCACCGATCCATCAGGCGGGCGAGCCGGGGGCCGGCGGACCGCACCAACAGCATGCCGGCAGCCAGTCCGATGATGGTTACAAACATGAGCAGCAGCGGTTGTCGTCCGGCAGCGGTTCTCACGGGTGCAGCCAAGGCGTAGTGCGGTAGGACGGCCAGGTAGTAGGCGGCGGCCAACGCACCCGTTGCGAAGAGCGGCAGCAAGAAGGAAGCACGGAGGCGGTCGCCGAGTAGTCGTCCTGCGATGGCCGCGGCCGCCAGTGCCGCCATGGCGACGGCGCTGCTCAGGTGGACGAAGATGGTAAGCCCCAACAGAGTTCCGGCCACAGGAGCGAAAAAACGGTGCTGGTTGTCTTGCGACCGGATGAAAGCTAACAGGGCGGCGAAGACGAGGCACTGCAGGAATGGCTCGCTGATGAAGTAGCGGGCGAACCAGACTTGCGCCACGTTGAGTGTCAGCAATCCCGCCGCAGCGAACCCGGCGCGCCGGCCGAACAGCGCGGCGCCTAGAAAGTAGACGGCCAGGATTCCCCCGATGGCCCATAGGCCATGTACGTACCGAGCGCCGGTCAGGCCGTTCAGCTCGTATGCCATCGCGATCCAGACCGGGTAGAAGTGGGGGAACTGACCCACGACCATGCCCCGGTCCATATCGGCGATGTTGTAGCCAAGGAATCGCAGGTCGTAAGACACGTAGATCCGCCTGACCGGGATGAAGAAGGCATCGCGAAACTCGGACGGCAGGTCGCGAACGAGCGGGTCCACCGAAAAGAACGATCCCGATCTCGATAGCTGGATGCCTTCGGCGATGTAGAGGCCAGGATCTCGTCCGCCGTTGATGTACTCGGCGGGCGGCACGTAGAAGAAGATGCCTGCGGCGAGCAGCAGAAGGACTGCTGGCGCGGCTGCGGTGCGCGTGACTGGTGCGGCCTCGGGGCCGAGGCGGAGGTTGCCGCGGGCCTTGATGGCCAGCAGGATGCAGAGTCCCAGGCTGACCAAGAGGACCCGGTTGAGGCTGTACGCCCCCGCGGCCGCGAGGGCCAGGGCGGCGATGGACGTGACAGCGGCACTCAGCCCGACCGTCCAGAAAACCCGTTCCTCGGCCGGGAGCGCGGCGCGGAGCGCGCGGTTTCCGCGTGGCAGACGGTAGAGCAGAAAGCCCGGCAGCCAGAGCAGCAGGGGTAGGGCGATGGCGAGGCGCCACATGCTTCGCTAGCGTATCAAGACAGCGAGGCTCGATGTTCGGTCGCCAACGCGTAGGCCCGCTCGAACCGTTCTGCGACACGCGCCCAGGTCTGCTCGGTCTGCATCCGTCCGCGCGCGGTCCGGCCGATCTGTTCGCGGAGCGCGGGATCCTGCACGAGCGTTTCGATGGCACCGGCGAGCGCCCCGCCGTCACGTTCCGGGACGATGAGTGCGGTCTTACCGTCGACCGCCACGGCCCCGATGCCGCCTGCCAGGGTGGCGACCACCGGCGTGGCGGACGCCAGCGCCTCCAGCACGGTGTTCGGCAGGCCGTCGACGTTTCCCGCGTCGTCCACCACCGACGGCGCGGCGGAGATGTCGGCGGCGGCCAGCCAGTCGGCGACCTCGCTGTGCGCCACGGGGCCGAGGAGCGTCACGCGGTCGGTCACGCTGCCGCTCGCCGCCCGCTCGCGCAGCTCGGTATCGAGATCGCCACCGCCCGCGATGACGAGCCGCAGCCGCGGATGGCGTGGCGCCAGCCGCACGATGGCATCGATCAGGTACTCGAATCCTTTCTTGCGGACTAGGCGCCCGACGGCGAAGACGATCGGATCGTCAGCTCCGATTCCGTGTGCGGCGCGCACGCGGGCGCGCGTATCGGCGTTCGGGGTGAACCGGTCGGCATCGACGCCATGCAGCAGCGTCTCGGCGCGACTGTCGTCGGCGCCGAGCGCCACGGCGCGGTCGCGGAGGTCCGCGCTGCAGCCAGTGACTCGGTCGGCCCGCAGGAACGCGCGGCGCGCCGCCCATCCCACCAGCGGGTTGCGTTCCGCGACGAAGATGTCCGAGCCGTGCAGGCTGATTACCAGCGGCAGGCCGCCCGCGGCGGTCGCCGCGATCGCGCCGCTCGGGATGGCCCAGTGGGCATGGATCAGCGTGGCGCGGTGCTGGCGCACCACGCGCCGCACCATGCGCACGCCGGCGATGAACGCGAACGGCGCTGCAGCGTAGGCCGTTCGCTTCATCGAGACATCCGCCCGGAGTGCGCCGGCGTAGCCGAAGACGTTCAGCGCCGCGACCGGCGCGTAACGGTAGAAATGGTAGTTGATGCCATCTTCGACGGCATCACGCCGCACCAGGGGATGCCAGGGTGCGACGACATGCACCGTGTGTCCGCGCGCAACGATGCCGCGCGCGATCGGCTCGACCGCCGTTCCGGTGAGATCGCCAGGAAAGCGCGGGTAGGATGACGTGGCGATGACGACCGTGTAGTGCCGCGGCCCGGTCATTTGCCGACGCCGTCGTCTGCTGGCACCGAACCGCGCGCCGAGGACAGTTCCAGCGACCGGACGCGGTACAGAAGCTCCTCGGTCAACTTGCGGTTGGCCGCGATGACGTCCGCGACCAGCCCGATCAAGACCACCTGGAAACCGACGATCATCAGCACGGCGGCCAGGATCAGGGACTGCACGCGCCCGCCGCCGCCAACCTCGAAGTAGTAGAAGAGGAAACGGACCGAGATGGCGAACCCCACCGCGAAGATCACGGCGCCGGCGACGGAAAAGACCTTCAGTGGCTCGTATTGCGTGTAGATTCGGAGAATCGTCGCCGTCGACTTCTGGATGTAGGTGAACGTGCTGTCGAAGAGACGCGATGGCCGGGTCTTGCGGTTCGTCGCCACCTCGACATGGGCGATCGCCATCCGTTTCTTGCCCGCCTGAATGATCGTCTCGATCGTGTAAGAGAAGTCCGATACGACCGTCTGGCGGAGCGCGGCTTCGCGCGTGTAGGCGCGGAATCCGCTGGTCGTGTCGGGTATGCGCGTATCCGACACCTGCCGCACCACCCAACTTCCGATCCGCTGCAGCCACCGGCGGAGCAACGGCATATGACGGATCTCGCGGATATTGCGGTCGCCGATTACCACATCCGCGGTTCTGTCGAGCAGCGGCTGAACCAGCTTGGGGATGTCGGCGCCGGCGTACTGGTTGTCGGCGTCGGTATTGACAATGTAGTCGGCCCCGGCGCGGACGGCGGCATCGAGGCCCGCCATGAACGCGGCGGCGAGCCCCTTGTGGTTGCGGAAGCGGATGATGTGATGCACGCCCTGCGCGCGCGCCACGTCGGCCGTGCTGTCGGTGGAGCCGTCGTCGATCACGAGCAGTTCGATCGTGTCGATCCCCGGAATCTCGCGGGGTAGATCGGCAATCGTCTCCGGAAGCGTCGCCGCCTCGTTCAGGCAAGGGATCTGAATGACGAGCTTCGCCAATGCTACGAACTCCTGCGGGCGATGGCCTCGGCAAGAAGGCCGAAGAAGCCGGTATTGAGGCCGAACATCGCGAGGCCGAGCACGAGGTTGACATGCTCGATCGGGCGCTCCGCGATGCCGGCTGCCCACATGCCCAATTCGACCACGCCGATCAACGCACCTGTCCCGAGGAAGAACGTGGCGAGCGGTAAGAAGATCTTCAGGGGCCGGATCATTACCATCAGCACCAGGATTTGGGACAGGACGCGGAAGGGGTACTGCAGCGAGATGAACGACTCGCCGCTCTGCCGCCGGTGGAAGGATATCGGCGCCTGCTCGAACCGCATTCCCTTCAGGTACGAGTCCAGCAGCACCTGCTGCGTGTAGTTGTAGTCGCCAGGGATGAACGAGACGGTCAGGTAGGACCGGTTGACGGCGAACATTCCCGGCTGCGAATCCTCAATGTCCCAGCCGGTAAGCCAGCGCATGAGGTGACGGAAGACGGCGTTGCCGGCGCGCCGGTAGAGAGGCATGCGATAGTCGATCCGCGAGAACCGGTTCCCGTAGACCACATCGGCCCGTTCGTCCAGAATGGGGCGGATCAGCGCCGGGATGTCGATCGGGTCGTGCTGGCCGTCGCCGTCAAGCTTTACAGCCACGCCAAATCCGCGCGTTCGCGCATAGATCAGGCCCGTTCGGACGGCGGCGCCCACCCCCATGTTCCGCCCATGCTTCAGCACATGGTCGGCGCCGGCCGTGCGCGCGGCAGCTCCGGTGCCGTCCGTCGAGCCGTCGTCGATGACGCAGACCGAGAGGCCGAGGCCCATCTCGGCGAGCGGTTCGGCGCAGCGGCGCGTCGCCGCGACGACGTCGCCGATCGACGCCGCCTCGTTCAGCGCCGGGATCAGCACCATCACCGACGACGTAGGCACGGGCTTTCTCGCTGGCGTGCTCACCGGCGTCGGCGCGAGCGATTCCGCCGTCGACATGCGCTCCATTGTGCCAGAACCCCCGTATCTGTGCGTGTACTGGTGCGCCGCCTGATGCGCCGGCCTCTAGACCGACAGAATTGACGCCGCTCGCGGCGCGTCAGTACGATCCCCGTCGATGTCTCGTCACCGTGTGCGTCGCGGGCTACGCCTGCCCATCACGGGAGCGCCGTCCGAACACGTCGACAACGGGCCGCCCCCGCGCCGCATCGCCTTGGTCGCCGCCGACTACATCGGTCTGCGTCCCACCATGCACGTCGCGGCGGGCGACAGCGTCGCGCGCGGCCAGTTGTGCTTCGAGGACAAGACGATGCCGGGCGTGCGCTACACGGCGCCGGCCGCCGGCACCGTCGTTGCCGTCAACCGGGGCGACCGCCGCGCCCTGCAGTCCGTCGTCATCGACGTGAGCCGCGCGGAACGGGAGGGACGCGCGCCGGAGACAGCGTCGTTCAGTGCGTTCTCGGGCCGGCATCCGTCCGGCATGACCGGCGACGAGGTGCGCGCGCTGCTCGTCGAGTCCGGCCAGTGGACCGCGCTTCGCGCCCGCCCCTTCGGACGGGTTGCCGATCCCGCCACACGGCCGCATTCGATCTTCGTGACCGCAATGGACACCAATCCGCTCGGACCGTCCATTGCGGCCATGGTGGCGGGTTGCGATGTCCCTTTCGAGCGGGGACTGGCGGCGTTGGCGCGCCTGACCGATGGCCCCGTCTTCGTGTGCACGGGGCCGGAGCCCGGACTGCGAATTCAGGAAGACGATCGGATCCGGCATGAGGTGTTCGACGGGGTCCACCCCGCCGGCACGGTCGGTTTCCACATCCATACGCTCGACGCAGTAGACCGGAACAAAGTCGTGTGGCACCTGGGCGTGCAGGATGCGATCGCCATCGGCCGGCTGTTCGAGACCGGCGTGCTCGACGTCGCGCGCATCGTCGCGCTCGGCGGCCCGCCGATCGCCGAACCGCGTCTGCTCCGCTCGCGGATCGGCGCGTCGACCAGCGAGCTGGTCGAGGGGAATATAAAACCGGCCACTACGGTACACGGCGGATCCGGCAACGGGTCGGGCATCGACGGGCAGCCTGATCGGCGTGTCATCTCCGGTTCCGTCCTTTCTGGCCGGACCGCCACCGGCGAGATCCACGGCTACCTCGGGCGCTACCACCAGCAGGTGTCGGTGCTGGCGGAGGGGCGGCAACGGGACCTCCTCGGGTGGCTCGGTCCGGGCCTCGGTCTCTTCTCAACCATCCCGACGTTCGTTTCGTCCCTGACGCCGGGACGACGCTTCGCCATGACGACCACGACGCACGGCTCGCCGCGCGCGATCGTCCCCATCGGGATGTACGAGCGCGTCATGCCGATGGACCTGCTCCCGACGCCCATGCTCCGCGCCCTGGTGATGGACGATGTCGAACGGGCCGAGGAGCTCGGCTGTCTGGAGCTGGACGAGGAAGACGTCGCCCTCTGCACCTTCGTAGACCCGGGTAAGACGGACTTCGGGCCCCACCTCCGCCGCATCCTCGACACCCTCCGGACCGAAGGCTGATCACGCCGTGACGGTCACATGACCAAACGCACGGTTTCTCCAGAGGATCTCAAGCGCCTGCACGCCGAGCGCAAGGAGGCGGATCGTGCGTACAACGACGCTCTCACCGCACTAGCAGACGCCCTGCAGCAGCTCCGCGACCTGCCGCACCCGCCGCCGCCCTATGACGACACGCAGGTCGCAGCCCTGCGTGCGCTGTCCGACCCGCTGGCGGAGGCTCCTCCCGCCGGCGACGGCTGGCGCGGCCGGCTGCGCATGCGCGTCCGCAACATGGTGGCGCCGATGTTCGAGCGCCAGAAGGCATTCAACACCGCGCTGGTGGAACACGTGGACCGTAACGCGGCGACGCACCGGGAGGTGTCCCGCGCCCTGGCCAGCACTATCGAGCTGATCCGCGAAGAGCACGAGCGCCTCCTCCACTTTCAGAGCCGGCTCGTGCAGTTCGCCGAGGAGATTACGCCCTACGTCGACACGAAGGACCGCGAGGTGAGCGGCCTCATGCGGCGCATCAACGAGGACAACGCCGAGTTTGCCGCCGATCTTGCCAAGCGCGTCCTGCCGCGGCTCGATCGCCTGTCTGACGAGATCGACGCCTGGCAACACGTGATCGCGGCGCTCAAGCGCGACATGGCGGCGTTCCCGGCGCGGACCGTGGCGCCGGTGCCCCCGGACGGTGAGGGCGAACCGGCTCCCTCCGCCGGGACGGAATCCGCCCCGTCGCCGGCCGCCGTCCCGGGGGCTGGCGAAGACCAGAGCTACCGCTATGTCGCGTTCGAGAACCGCTTCCGCGGTTCGATGGACGAGATCCGAACGCGCGTTGCCGCCTACCTGCCGTACTTCGAGGACGCGAGCGACGTGTTGGATGTCGGCTGCGGGCGCGGGGAGTTCCTTGACGCGTTGCGGGAACGCGGCATTCGGGCCAGCGGCGTCGACATCAATCAGGACATGGTGGAGTTGTGCCGTGCACGCGGCCTGGACGTCGTTCAGGGCGATGCGCTGGACCACCTGGAGCGGCTCGACGACGGCGCCCTGGGCGGACTGTTCGCGGCCCAGGTGGTGGAGCACCTGGAGCCGTCGCGCCTGCTCGCGTTCATCGACGCGGCTCACCGGAAGCTGCGGCCCGGTGCGCCGCTGGCGCTGGAGACCATCAACGTCGCTTCCTGGTCAGCCTTTTTTCGGAGCTACATCCGCGATCTCACCCACGCGCGCCCCGTGCACCCGGAGACACTGCAGTTCCTGGTCAGCACGGCCGGCTTCCGTAAAGCGCGGATCGTCTACCGCTCGCCCTACCCGGAAGAGGAACGGCTTCGCCAGGTGGAGGACGTACCGGCCGGCGCGCCCATCGATGGAGGGGACGACCCGGCGGCCTCCGGGTCCGACGGCGCAGGAGACGCCGCCGCGGATCTTGTCCGGCTGGCCACCGTTCTCAACCGGAACGTCGAGACGCTCAACCGGCTGCTGTTCGCGGAACAGGACTACGCCATCGTCGCCGAGCGGGCGTAGCCTTCGCGCTTGCGCGCCACCGCGAACAGCGAGACGCCGAACGGCAGATCGATGAACCGCAGCAACTTCTTTTCGATCCGCAGCAGGCTGAGCAGCATCGTGTTCAGCGGCTCGCGGGTGGGACGCACGTCCGAGACCGCCCGCGCAGGCGCCAGCAGGTTCTGCAACTGTCGCAGTAGCACGATCGGCGGGAACAGCACGGTGTTCAGGTAGGTGATCCGGAGCGGTTCGAACCCTGCTTCCTTCAGACACTGCCGGACGTCGGACGCGGTGAACCGGTGCCGGACATCAACGGCGCGGTCGTGAGATCCCCGCGCTATCGGCATCGCCGGTTCGCGGAACGCGAGCACGCCGCCCGGCGCGAGCGCGGTCGCTGCACGCTTCAGAACCGCTGGGAACGGGTCGCGGCCCAGATGGGTCGCCACGTCAAAGAACGTGATCAAATCGAGTGACGCCGGAGGCGCGTCGAAGTCGAGCATGTCGCCGAGGCTGCACTCCAGCCCTCGGCGCCGGGTGTAGTCGACGCAGAGCGGATCGAGGTCGATTCCCCGGGCGGGTCCCAGCCGAACGAGTTCCGCCATATTGCCGCCCGTGCCGCAGCCGATGTCCAGAATGCGGAGCGGCCGGCTGCAGTCGAGGTGCGGCAGGAGCAGAGACAGGCAGATTTCCCGCGTTCCCACGTACCACCAGTGGGATGCCTCGACCGCCGCCATCTTGTGGACTTCGTCCGCAGTCATGCCCGAAACCCTCGATCCGCGCCGTTGTACTATCGCACGGTGCGACCGTCCGGCGACTGGAGACTATGGGCAACAGGCATCTATGTGACGGTGGCCTTGGCCGGCACGGCGGCGTGGCTGGCGGTCGGATCCCAGGCGGAGGAGCGGACCGGGCTGCAGCGTGAGCTGTTTCTGGCGACCGGTTTCGCGGGGGAGCCGTTCCGGACGGAAGTGAGCGAGGACATCACGCTCGACTTCCTGGACGAGGACGAGGACTTTCCCCGGCGGCGCTTTAGCGCGAGGTGGCGGGGTTATTGGTACGTGCCGGATGGCGGCCCCATCACCATCCACGGAAGCGGCGACGACTCGCTTACCGTCCACATCGACGGCAAGCCTGTGCTGAGGCGTTATCCGCCGGACCAGATGCACCGGGCCTCTGAGGAGGTCACGCTGGCTGCCGGTGCCCACGAGCTGCTGATCGAGTACGAACAGGCGGGCGGGGCCTACGCGCTCGCTCTCCGCTGGTCGCCTCCGTCCGACCGGTTGCGGCCGTTTGCCGGACACCGGCTTTTCCCGCGTCCGCCCACCATGGAGGACGTGCGACTGGCGGAGCGCGCCGCCTGGCTGGGACGCGGGATGACGTTGCTCTGGCTGGCTCCACTCCTGACAGTGGCCGGTCTCGGCGCGCGTTGGGTGTGGCGGGCGCGGGACCGCTACGGACCGGCATCCCGCTATGCGTGGCATTGGAACGCTGCGTTGCGCGCCGTTCTCGTACTGGCGGGCGGAGCGGTGGTGGTCCGCACGGTTGCGGCGCGTCTGCCGGGCCTGAATCCGGGCTCGCTCTGGGCCGATGACTTGGTCTACGCCGCCATCATTCGGTCCGATCGCTTCCTTGACGTGGTCACGGCGCCGATCCACGTCGCCCCGGGACCGCTCATCCTGTGGCGCTGGCTGTACACCCTCTTCCCGGATCCCGAATGGTCGCTGCAGCTCCTGCCGTTCGTTTGCGGCATCGCGGTGATTCCGGTGACGGCGTTTGTCGTGTGGCGCCTGACGGGCGACTCCGCGGTCGCGCTGCTGGCCGGGGCGGTCACCTCGCTCGTGCAGCTTCTCGCCCATTACACGGTCTTCGTCCATCAGTACACGCTGGAAGCGATGATCACGGCGCTGTTCCTGCTGGCAGCGACCGGACTCGTGCGCGACGGCTCCGACGTCGACCCGCGGCGATTCCGGCGGCTTGCGCTCGCCGGCGGTTGCGCCACGTTCCTCGCCGTGCCCGCCGTCTTTGTCACGTTCCCGGTGGTGAACTTGGGCGTTCTCTACGCCGCCCGGGCGTGGGTGGAGCGCCGTCGGCCGATGGCGGGAATTGTCTGGAGCGCGGTGGCCTACAACGTGACGGTCGCTGTCGCGTGGTGGTTGCTGCGCGACCGGTCGAACCCGATCGTCCGCGCCGATTTCGCGGACGGGTTCCTGCCGGTTGACTCGCTGTCCGCGGCCGGGAGCTTCCTGGCCGCTCAGGGCGGCCGCCTGCTGATGATCAGCTTGCCCGGCTGGACCGAGGGCTGGAGCTTCAATCCCGGCGAGGTTTCGTGGACGCTGCCCCTCGTCGGTCTCGGACTGGTCTGGCTGTTGGCGGGCCGGGAAACCCGTTTCTTCGGTCTGGCGGTCCTCGGGTTCTATGCGGCGCGGGTCGTGGCGAGCGCACTCTGGATCTACCCGCTCGGCTTGGGCCGCCCGGACATCTTCTCGTTCCCCGTGGGAATCTGCCTTTTCGCGTCCGGCGTCCATGCGGCGACCGCCGCCCTGCCGCATGCGCACGCAGTGCGCGTCGCCGCCGCCGCCCTCGTGGTTGCCTTCGCCCTGGCGCGGCCGGTCGAGGTGGGCTACGGGGAGATGAATGACGCGCCGCTCGTTCACCACCTCGCAGCGAACGCGCACGATGACGATGTCGTGCTGCTGTCGGCCCGCAGCGTCTACCTGACCGCCTTCTACGGGTCGTGGCCAGTGACGACGCAGCCCGCTGATGACGTCTCGCAGGGAATTGCCGTCACCATTGGCCGCGACCGGACGGCCCACTTGCCGCGAAGTGGCCGCGCGGGGCGGATAGCGGCCGCGTTCCTTCGCCGGTTCCCGGCGTCCGGCCGTGTCTGGTACCTCGGCCCCGACGGGTCCGACCGGGTTGTCGCCGCGATGAAGAACGCGGGGTACGCCGTCGACCGGGTCCAGGCGAGTAACAACGGTTATGCCCTCTTTTGCGGCACACGGTAGGATTGCCCGGCGGGGTTCCGCCGACGCGCAACAAAATGCTACTGGAGAAACTTCGGGCTGCCTATCGAGCCCGGAGGCGCAGCCTCTGGTTCCGGTGGAGCATCGGCGCCTACGGGACGATCGCCTTGGCTTGCACAACGGCGTGGCTGGTAATCGGACCGCAAGCGGCGGAGCGGACCGGGCTGCGCCGGGAACTGTTCTTGGGAAACGGCTTCGAGGGGGCGCCCTTTCGCGACGAGGTGAGCGAGAACATCTCGCTCGACTTCCTGGCCGAGGACGAGCGCCTGCGCCGCTACTTTAGCGTCCGCTGGCGCGGCTACTGGTATGTGCCGGAGAGCGGGCCGCTGCAGATCCACGGGGCGGGTGACGACTGGCTGAACGTCTACATTGATGGCGAGCTGGTGCTGCAGCGCTACCCGCCGAACGACATGCGTCAGGCGGCCGAGACGGTCAGCCTCGGCGAGGGTGCGCACGAGCTGCTCGTGGAGTACCAACAGGAAGCGGGCAGCTACGTCGCCGATGTCCGCTGGTCGCCGCCGTCCGGATTGAGGCGACCGCTCGCCGGGCATCGCCTATTCCTTGAGCGCCCGTCGATGGAGGACGTCCGGCTGGCCGAGCGGGCCGCGTGGTTCAGCCGGGCTGCCGCCTTCTTCTGGGTGACGCCGCTGCTGTTGGCGACCGGTGCCGCAATGCGCTGGGCGTGGAGGGTGCGCGACCGGTACGGGCCGGCATCCCCGTATGCGTGGCATTGGAGGGTGGCGGAGCGCGCCGGGCTGGCGGCGGCGGTCGGCGCCGTCGTCGTCCAGACCGTCAGAGCGCGACTCGCAGGCTGGAATCCCGAGTCCTTGTGGTCCGACGATCTGGTCTACGGCGCGATCATTCGGAGTCAGGACGTGTGGAGCATGATTAGCGCTCCTATCCACGTTGCCCCCGGCCCCTTACTTATTTGGCGGGGGCTGTACGCGCTGTTTCCGGATCCGGAATGGTCGCTTCAACTGCTGCCGTTCGTCTGCGGCGTCGCTGCCATTCCTGCGATGGCGCTGTTGGTCTGGTCGCTGACTCGCGACACGGGGCTGGCGGTTCTCGCTGCCGCGCTGACGGCGCTCAACCCCCTGCTGGCGCACTACACGGTATTCGTCCACCAGTATCCATTCGACTTCTTGGTGACGGCGCTCTTTCTGATTGCCGCTGCACTGTTGATCCGCAACGGAGACGTTGACTCACCGCGTTTCGAATGGTTAGCTGTCGGAGGCGGACTCGCCGCCTTTTTTTCGGTCCCGTCCGTCTTTGTCAGCTTTCCCGCGGTGAATCTCGGCGCGGCCCTCGCGATGCGCGGGTGGCGGCGCGACCGGAGGCGGGCGATCAGAATCCTGTTGAGCGCCGCTGCCTACAACGCCGCCGTGCTGGCCGCTTACGCGTTCCTGAGTGCCCGCTCCAACCCGCTCGTGCGCGAGGACTTCGCGTTCGGATTCATACCGCTGGCATCCGCCGATGCGGCCTGGGACTTCCTTGCGCGCAACGGACGCTATCTGCTGGAACTGGGGCTGCCCAGTTGGGGTGAGGGCCCTCTCACGAATCCGGAGACGGTTTCCTGGCCCCTGCCGTTCCTGGCGCTCGGGCTCATTTGGCTGTTCGCGCAACGCTCCACCCGGTTCTTCGGGCTCGTCGTTCTGGGTTTCTACGCTGCCTTCCTCGCCGCGAGCGCGTTGCAGGTGTACCCGATGGGAACGGGGCGAGCGGACATCTTCGCGTTCCCGCTCTCTATCTGCCTGGCCGCCATCGGTGTGCAGTGCGCCACAAGCGCGTTGCCGGCACGCAGGTTCCTCCGGATGGCGGCGGCGATTGTCGTGATGGCGATCGCCCTGGCCCGCCCGTTGCAGGTGGTCTACTTCAACCTCGACGACGTGCACCTCGTGGACCGTCTTTCGGCCAACCTCCAGCCGGAAGATGGGTTGATTCTCTCGCCATCCGGCGCCTTCCTAGTTGCCTTCTACGGGGACTGGCCAGTCACAATCACGGCCACCGAAAGGTACAGTCACGGCACGATGGCGACCATTGGGCGCGACCGGACGCACTACCTGTTCCCGCCGGAAACATCGGAGGCGCCGTCGGCAGAACGGTTTGTGGACGAGTACCGACCGGATCGTGTCTGGTATGTGGCCTTCCGTACCCCGACGACTGAGCAGATAGTCGAGGCGATCGAAAGGCAGGGTTACTCCGTACGTCGCGTCGTGGAGACGCAACGCGGCGCGCTATACCTCGCCGAACACCACTGACAAGTTTGATTTGATCCAGGAATCCGTGGCGGCAGGACTTCGTCTTCCCCGGCTCGGGCGGCAAAGGCTCGGTGCTCTGGCGGTCGCCTTCCTGGGGGCAGCCGTCACGCTGACCGCAGTGCTGTCTGTCGCTGGACCCGCGGCGACAGAGCGGACGGGCCTGCGCCTGCAGGTGTTCCCAGAGGTTGGGTTCAGCGGAACGCCACTCCTTGACGGCGTCGATCCGAGCATCACCCTCGACTTCCTCGATGACGATCCCGATCTGCCCAGGCGGTTCTTCAGTGCGCGCTGGACCGGCTATTGGTACGTGCCCGATGCAGGCGCGGTCGAGTTGCACGCCGCCGGCGACGACCGCCTCGACGTTTGGCTTGACGGCGAACTGGTGATTCGCCGGACACCGCCGGCGGACATGCACGCGCTGGTTCGGACGGTACGACTTGAGGCCGGCGTCCACGAACTCCGAGTGGACTTCGAGCAGCACGGCGGCGCGTTCAACCTGCGACTGGAGTGGTCTCCGCCCGGCGGGCGCCCAAGCCCCCTGCCGGCCTACCGATTGTTTCACTCACTGCCAGACGCCGATGACCTCCGGTTGGCGTACGGGATGGCGTGGCTAGAACGCGTCGTCGTTACGGTCTGGATGGCCTTCCTGGGCATCACGCTTGCATGGTTGGGAACGCTGGCCTGGATGCGTGTCGGCCCGCACTCGACCTATGGCCGTCGTCACTGGGTGAGGGCGTTCGACCTGTCGGCAAGAGTGTTCCAGGTGGCTATCGCGGGTCCCCTCGGTCTGTCCGCGTCGGCCAGATTCGGCTCCTCCCTGAAAGAGGACGTTCCGGCGACCCGCGAGAGTGACGGCGGCCGGATTGGTTCGGGCTGGCCAGGATCGCGAGCCGGGATCATCGTCGCCGTCCTGCTCGCACTGCTCTTTGCAGGCCACGTAGGCGTTTTCGCCTGGCGCTCGCTTACATTCGACCGTCGGCTCACCGCCGACTCCATGAACTACATCGATGTCGCCCGCAATCTCTCTGCCGGCGACGGTCTGGTGCAGAGCGCGGCAGGTTTCAATCAGCCGACATACTGGGGGCAAGACTTCTCGCCAGACTTCTCGGGCAAGACCCGTGCCAGCCACAACCCCGGGTACTCGGTCCTGATTGCGGCGGCGGCGCAACTGACGGGACTGGAACATGCCGACGCGGCATTCCTGATCGGCCCCGGCGCCTATGGCGTTGCGGTTGCGTTCACGTTCCTGTTCGCTGCCCGCCTTGCGGGCCCAGCCGCGGGCCTGCTGGCTGCGGCGTTCTTGGCTCATCAGCTCCGCTGGATCTTCCTTCGAACGTGGACCGAACCCGTGGTCATTGCCTTGCTGCTAGCGCTGCTAGCGCTGTTCGCGCGAGGCGCTACGCCCCGGCGAGCGGTTGCCGGTGGAATGGTGGTGGGCGCCGCGCTGTTCGTGCGAAGCGGTTTCCTCCCCATATTGGCCCTGGGTGGATTGGCCTGCCTGCTCGGCAACGGCTCCCGCGTACGCCGCCTGGTCCTGTTCGCGGCGGGCGCGTGCGTAGCGTTGGCTGGTCCGTTCCTGGGTGAAGGGCTCGTCTATCCGCCCCAGACGACGGCTGCGGCCGGCTGGTTTCCGGACATCACTTCCGGAGAATTGGTTGCCGACTTCCGCGAGAGCATCGGGTGGGCACTCGCCACGCCCGCTTTCCTCGGCGCGTGCGCCTGGCTGCGGTCCGTTGGCGACGGCCGACCGATTGTGCCGGAGCGGGCGCGTTACGGGTACGTTCTCGTCATCGCCTGGATAGCCGGATGGTCGACCTTCCTCTTCGTGGCTCGGCTCGTGGTGCTGACCGACCAGTTCGACAATCGCATGCTGGCGCCGTTGGCGGCGGTCACGGCTATCGTCAGCGCACTGTTCGTCTGGCGCCTTTGTCCCGAACGCCTGCGGCTGGCGGTTGGAGTAGTCGTATTCGCGGCGACGCTCATGCTGGCCACCGCCGGTGACGCGATCGTACAAGGTGACAACGCGACGGCCCAACGTCTGTACGTGTCACCCGCCCAGTTCGTCATCGGACGGAACATGACGGCGCGCGTCCTGCCGAAGAACGGCGATCGATCTGACTACGCCCGCCGGATTGCGAGTTCGCCACGCCGGCTCTGGGTCAGTCGCAATGTCACGCCGCGCGATCTCGTCGTCGGCGCGGACACCATGGATCTCCCGTATTTCTTCCGGGAACAGGTGCCGGCTACCGTGTCTTTCTCGCTTCAGCCGTATTTCCCGGAAGTCACCGGCACGACGATCAATTCTGTCCTTATCGCGCGCTGTGGGCGCTACGACAACCTCTACCTGCTCCTCAGCAAACTGCCGCGCAGATGGGGTCGTTTCGCGCTTGACCTGCTGGCTGGTGTCCCCGCGGAACCGGGAACGCCGGCCGCGAACTTCACGCGGGTGGCTGATCTGCCCGACAGCGTCGTCTTCCGCTTCACGGCCTGTTGACGGTGTGATTGTGGGACGGCACGCCCTTCGTTTCTCGGAATCCCAGCATCAACGACCCTCCGGATCGCCGACTTGGGCTGCATCGCCAACGAAACGACTCGGCACCTCCTCGACGTCGAGCGTCTCTCGTGGGTCGCGCAGGTGTGGCGATTGTGCGATGTCCAGGCCAACTGCCTGCAGCAGGAGCAGGAAGCCCATCAGAAAGGGCAGCAGTGCCGCAACCACGGTTCCGGCGGTGGCGGGGATGCCGGTCTGAATCGACAGCCGCCATTCGTATGCACCGAAGACCGTGCCGAACCCGCCCAGGAGCGTGCCGAGGCCGAGGTACAGTGCCACCGGCGAGGTGTCGTAGACGACGTACTTGTATACCAGCCGTCGGAAAAGCATGCGCGCGAGCCGCGGCGGGAAGCCGAGAACGACGCGGCTCACCCGCATGCTGGAGCGCTCATTCCCGTACACTGCCGGCATTGGGATGTCTGCAACCGGCCTGTTCTCCAGATTGAGCAGCGCCAGAACTGAATTCTCGAACGAGTAGCCGCGCTCGATCTGGTCCAGGGGCAGCGCTTGAAGCGCCTCCCGCGAGATTGCGGTGTAGCCGTTCTGCACGTCGAAGATCTGCCAATAGCCGGACACGAGCTTGGTGATGAAGGTCAGCAGGATGTTTCCGAACAGCTTCACCCGGGGCATGCGTTGGAGATCACTCACATGGCGGAAACGGTTGCCCTTTGCGTAGTCCGCGCGACCGTCCAGAAGTGGCTGAAGGAGGCGAGGGAGCTCCTTGCTGTCCATCTGACCGTCGCCGTCCATCTTCACGATGAAATCTGCGCCGCTTTCAAGCGCGACTTCGTACCCGGTTACCATGGCGGCTCCGACGCCACCGTTCCGATCGCGGTGAATCACCTTCAGCCTGGCATCCTCCGCCGCCAGCTCGTTGAGCACGGTTGCCGTCCCGTCCGTGCTCCCGTCGTTGACCGCGACAATGCACGCCACCCAGGAGGGAAGTTCCCGGATCACGCCGGCTACTTCCTTCTCGACGTTGAAGCAAGGCACAACGACCGAAAGCGCATGTCGCCGGTCGTCCGGCGCGGACCGGTATGATGACGACACCCGGTTCGCGGGTGCGACCGTTAGTTTGGAGGACTCAGCCGGCATGACGCTCCTGACGTGCGCCAAGATGCTAACGGAGAAGGCTGGATTGCGCATTGTCGTCGCGATTTCTGTCGCTGCAGTCGTCATCCAGGCCTTTCTGGCCCGCGTGCCGGGATGGAACCCCGAGGCGCTGTGGGTAGACGATCTCGTTTACGGGGCAATCATCCGGAGCGATGACGTGTGGAACATGCTGACGGCGCCCATCCAAGTGGCGCCGGGGCTGCTCCTGGTTTGGCGTTGGTGCCTGGTGGTTTTCGGAGATCCGGAGTGGTCGCTTCAACTTCTACCGTTCGTCTGTGGTATCGCCGCCATTCCGGTCATGGCGCTGGTCGTACGCCGGTTGACGCAGGACAACAGTCTGGCGCTGGTCGCCGCGTCGGTGACGGCGCTCAATCCACTAGTGGCGCACTACAGCGTTTTTGTCCGCCAGTACACCCTCGAGTTCCTCGTGACGGCGCTGTTTCTGCTGGCCGCGGCTGGGCTCTCTCGAGACGGCGAGGGCATCGATCCGCGGCGGTTCCGTCGGGTGGCGCTGACCGGCGCCGTGTTGCCGTTCTTCGCGATGACCTCGGTCTTTGCCAGCTTCCCCATCGTGAATCTGGGCACGGCGTACGCCATGCGCGACTGGTTACGCAGCCGCCGGCCTGTGCGCTCCATTCTCGTGAGCGCCGCCGCCTACAACCTGGCGGTGCTGGCGGGATACCTGCTGCTGCGCAGCCGGAGCAACGAGCGGTTGCGTAATTTCTATCCCGACGATTTCCTGCCTCTCGATTCGCTGGGCAACGCCTGGAGCTTTCTCGCCAATAATGGCCGCCGGCTCCTTGAGATGGGGATGCCGAATTGGGAGACCGTCGGGGCGGCGAATCCGGACACCGTGTCGTGGCCCTTGCCGTTCATCGGGCTTGGCCTCGCTTGGCTGCTGGTGCGGCCCGCGACGCGCTTCTTCGGTCTGGTGGTCGCCAGCCTATACGCGGCGTTCCTCACCGCCAGCGCGCTGGAGATCTACCCGCTGGGGAGCGGCCGCCCCGACATGTTCGCGTTTCCGGCGGCGATCTGCCTGTTCGCAGCCGGCATCCACCTCGCCACCGAATGGTTGCCGCGGCGCAAACTGTTCCGTCTGGCCGCTGCGATGCTAGTTGTCGGCATCGCACTGATGCGTCCGCTCCACGTCGAGTACTATCGGGTCAACGACGTTCCCCTGATCGACTACTTGGCGGCGCACGTCCAACCCGAGGATGAGTTGATCCTGTCAGCGTCCGGGATCTTCCTGGCGGCTTACTATGGTCCGTGGCCGGTCACTGTTGTGGAAACTGAGCAGTTGTCCTTTGCGACGGCCAAGATCGGACGCGAACGGACACGCTACCTGTATCCCGGGATGCACGAAGGCGAAGTCAACCACTACCTCGCGGAGTCGCGGCCGCGCCGGGCGTGGTACCTTGCGTATCGCTCCCGAATCAGCGAACCTCGAATCATCGCCGCAATGGAAGCCCGGGGTTATCGCGTGCACCGGACGCAGGAGACCCGCCGGGGCCGGCTGTACCTCGGTTTGGCTAGGGGTTCGCCTTGACCGGTGCGCAGCCGGCCATGCTTGCAGGCTAAAGGACTATTCCCAACAGACATGTCAGAATAGGGACCGTGGCCTCCACCAAACCGACGCGGGCGGCATCCACCGCGTCCCAGGACGCCCTACAAGAGCTCCTCCGCGAGGCGTTGCCGCCCCAGGGGGCGTGGAGCGAAGAGGAATACCTGTGGCTCACGGATCGCTTGCGCCGTCCGATCGAGTTCACCGACGGCAGCATCGAGCCAATGCCGTTGCCTACCTACGCGCACCAGGTCCTCCTGCTGTTTCTGTACCGGACGTTCTACGCCCACTTCGAGGAAACCCGGCGTCGCGGGGTCGTCGTAACGTCGGGGTTGCGGATGCGCGTGCGGCCGGGGAGTTTCCGGGAACCCGACATCCTGTTGCTTTGCGACCGGTTCGATCCGCGTCGCCAGGACCGTTACTGGCTCGGCGCCGATCTTGTGGCCGAAGTCGTCAGTCCCGACGATCCGCCGCGCGATCTTGTCGTCAAGCGTGACGACTACGCCGAGGCCGGCATCACCGAGTACTGGATCATCGATCCTCGCGTCCAGACGGTCACCGTGCTCTGGCTCAACGGCAGTGAATATGCCGAGCACGGCGAGTTCGGCCGTGGCGACACGGCGACCTCGGTGCTGCTGGACGGCGTCTCGGTCGATGTGACGACGCTCTTCGACGAAGCTGCGGAATAGCCGTCACACGAGTCCGGCCTACCTCGTCCGCGTCCGCTACGCGGGCTCGCCGATCGTTCTTAGAATCCCGAGCAACGCCTCGCAGACGCGATCCTGTTCGGCGTCCGTCAGCGACGGGTACATCGGCAGGGAGAAGATCTCCCGTGCGGCCCGCTCGGTTTCGGGCAGGGAGCCCTCCGGGTAGTCGGCGCGCGCGTAGGCCGGCATGGTGTGGATGGGCCAGCGGTAACTGACGTTGACCAGGATGCCCCGTGCGGCCAACTCGCTGAGGATGGCGTCGCGGGCCGGGTGCCGGACGACGTAGAGATAGTAGACGTGGTGGTTCCGGGATGCCGTGACCGGTAATTGGAGGCCGGAGCCCGCGAGCGCCGCGTCGTAGCGACGTGCGAGGGCGCGGCGGCGCTCGATGTAGGCGTCCAGCCGCCGGAGCTTCCGCCGGAGGATCTCCGCGTGCAGCTCGTCGAGCCGCGAGTTGTAACCGTGTTCGTCCGCGAAGTAGCGCCCGTCGGTGCCATACATGCGCAACCGGCGCACGCGGGCGGCGAGCGCTTCGTCCGAGGTAACCACCATTCCGCCGTCGCCGTAGCCACCGAGAACCTTGGTGGGATAGAACGAGAACGCCGCGACCTCCGACAGCGAGCCCGCCCGGCGTCCGGTCTGGTCTGCTCCGGTTGCCTGCGCGCAGTCCTCCAGCACCGCGATCCCGCGGCGATCGGCGACCTCCCGCAGGCGGTCCATCGCCACGCACTGTCCGAACAGGTGCACGGGGATGATGCAGCGCGTGCGCTCGGTGATGACGGCGTCGAGCTGCGCTACGTCCATCAAGTAGGTGTCGCGCTCGATATCGACATATCGAGGTGTTCCTCCCGCCGTGACGATGGCCGATACCGTCGGGATGGCGGTGTTGGACGTCGTGATCACTTCGTCGCCGGGCTGAATGCCGAGCGCCCGCAGCGCCAGGACCAGCGCGTCGGTGCCGCTGCCCACGCCGACCCCGTAGGCGGCGCCGCTGTACGCGGCCAGTTCACGTTCGAAGCCTCGGACGCTATCTCCCAGGATCAGCCTTCCTGAGCGCGCCACCTGCTCGATGGCGGCCAGGATGTCGTCCCGCTCCGCTTCGTACTCCGCCCGGTAGTCCCAGACCTGGATCGCCATGGCCCTAGTCGGCCCCGGCGGCTTGGCGCAGGCGCGCGAGGAGCGCCGCGTCCTCCAGGAGGGCGCGTTCGAAAGCCTCGAAGTCGCGCCGGCCGATGGCGTCGATGAATGCCTCGAGAAACAGTGCGAACGCATCGCCCCGCGCTACCGGTACTGTGCGCTCGTCGTACCCCTCACGGACGCGCAGTGTGCACGCCAGATCCGGTGGCGTCGTGAACAGGCGGTCAGCGTCGATAGTCCGAGAGCGCGTCACTACGGAGAGCCGGTTCTGATAGGCCGTGACGAAGCCGAAGTGGCCGGCCAGCGACCCGCCATCGTCGTGGGTCATGAGGACGCTGAACGAGGTGTCGACGCCGGGATCCCGCAAAGCATCCCGCGACAGGACCATGCCGTCCACGCCGTCCGGCGCGCGGCCGAACAGCAGCCGGTTCGTGGCGGCGGCGTAAGGCCCGAGGTCGTACAGGCTCCCGCCGCCGCAATCGGCCCGGTAACGGAAGTCGTCCGGCGGCAGGGGCGGGAAAGAAAAAGTGGCGGTGACGCGGGTGGCAGCCGACTCGGCCGGGTCGACGAGCGCGCGCAGCGCCGCCGCTTGCGGGTGGAACAGGAATACGGTCGCTTCCGCCAGGCCTCGGTTCTTCTCCCGCGCGAGGCGTACGGCCGCCTCGGCGCTCGCCAAGTCCGGAAACGCGGGCTTGTCCACGATGACGTGGCAGCCGTCGTGCAAGGCGCGCATCACCCACTCGGCGTGGACCGCGTTGGTGCCGGATACATAGACGAGGTCTGCCGCGGCGGTGTCGAGCGCGTCCGCATAGTCTGCATACCAGTGGTTTACGGCGTCACCGTCGTCGCCGCGACCCTCAGCGCCGTCCTGCCCCTGGCTGCGCGATGCGACGGAGATGCGCCGTATTGCGGAGATGGACCTTGCCGCGGGCAGGACGCGCCGGCGGACGATGCTGGAGTAGCCGAGGAACAGCAGGTGCACGGCGCGTCTAGCCCTGGACGTCGAGACAGGCGAGCACGCTGCGGGCCTCGATGTTCAGATGGTTGCCGTAGCGGATCAGCGTGTTGAGTTGGCCGAGAGTGACCCAGGTGTAGTTGGCTGGCGCCGGCCGATCGTCGGCCGGGTCCAGCTCGACGACGAGGTTCTCGGTGGAGTACCGGTAGAAGCGTCCACCCTCCTCGCATTGCGTCGAGCGGTGCCGGACGACGCCCGCGCCGTCCGTCCTGACTGCCTCCAGCAGATAGGGCGCCTGGTCTTCGTCCGTAGGGACGCCGGGGAGCCACTGCACGGTCGGCGCAAGTTCGATCAGGTTCCAGACCCCCGGCTCCATGCGGGCCTGCACGAGGAAGTGCAGCAGGCCGCCGATGCGCTTGGTGACGAAGGCGGCGATGCCTGTCTCTACTGGCTGAACCATCGGTTGCGTCCAGCCCGGCACCTCGCGGGCGTCAGACTCGACCTCGACCCCGAAGACACGGAAATACCGTCCGTCGCGCCGCCTCAACTCGTGCGCGTCGCGCTCCCATCCCGGCACGCTGTTCAGCGCGCAGGGCTGGCAGTCGATCTCGGCGCATGCGCGGATTTCGGTGAGCCAACTGAGCACCGCCTCGATCGGCTGGCAGCCTTCGTCCTGGGCGAGCGTCGACGCAATGAGGGCCTCGCCGAAGCTGCCTGCGGCGGGATGGGCTGGGCTGCCGGCCGCCAGCGCCTCACCGCCGCCCGCCACCAGGGGGACGGCCGCGATCACCGTGCGGGTATCCATGTTGACGGTGTGCGGCTCCTGCATCAGCGTCTTGATCTGGCCGAGCGTCAGCCAGTGGAAGTCCTCGTGAAGCGGCACGTCCTCGCGAGTCTCCACGATGATGTTCCGGTTCCGCTTGCGCAGAAAGAACAGCCCCTGCTCGGACTGGAGCTGATCCACCAGCACGCGGTTGACGCCGCGTTGCAGGAAGAAGTCGAGATACCGGGGGCGCTTGCCGCCGTGGACGCGCGTGTAGTTGCTGCGCGTTGCCTGGACGGTCGGTGACAACTGGACGAGGTCGATGTTCCCCGGCTCCATCTTGGCCTGGAGCAGGAAGTGCAGAACGCCATCGAAGCGTTTGGCCAGGATGCCGAGGACGCCGATCTCCGGTTGGTTGACGATCGGCTGCTCGAAGCGCAGCGGGGCGGGGAAGTCGCACCGGGCGTGGACTCCCTGGACCCGGAAGAAGTGCCCCGACTCGTGCGTCAGGTCGCCCGAATCCGGCTCGAAGCGCCACCCTCGCAGGTCAGAGAACGGGATCCGCTCGACGTGGCACCGCTGCGCCCGACGCCGTTCATCCAGCCAGCGGCGGGCGGAGGCTCCGTCCGAGAAGCGGCCCTCCGCGGACAGCGCCGAGGCCAGGAATCCGGGCCGGTCCGCGTTCTCGATTGGCTGCGCCCCGCTCATCGGGTCGATGTCGTCTCCTGCACCAGCCGACGGTACTCGTCCCACGAACGGACGACGTGCGCGGGATTGTAGACCGTATCGCAGAGGGCCAGGGCCACCGTGCCGGGGAGGAAGTCCCGCAGGTGGGCCCAAGTCATCACCGGCAGATAGAGGGCGCGGTTCGGGTCGTCGAGCACGTAGGTGGCGGTGTCCGCCCCGTCCGACACCTCGACCGTGAACGCACCCGCCACCGCGATCAGGCACTGCTGCGTGTAGCGGTGCGCATGCGCGCCGCGCTCGCCGCCCGGCGGAACGCCGTGCATGTAGAAAACGCGCCGGACCGGGAACGGGAACTCGTCGCCTTCCAGCGCCGTGAGTGTTCCGCGCGCATCATCGGCGTGGCGGATGTCGATCCAGCGCGCTTCCGTCAGGCTCATGGTGTTCCCAGCTCTTGGGATCCTGGCACGACTATGTTAGCCGTGTCACCGGGCCTGTATCGTTCCGGACCCGGGAAAGCCACGATGTACGAGGACTGCCGCGATGGGTGGTTTCGGTCTTTGGACGTCCGGCTACCGCTGTCCAAGTGTCCCGGTCAGAAAAGTGTGTACGTTTTGCCCATACGCCGCCCGTCTGGGAGCGGTTGCGCCGGCTGCGGTGGAGAAAGGCCGCGCTGTTTGTCAGTTCAGATGTTGCCCCGAAGCATAAGGCCCGATGACGCGCCTTCCGTGTTGGGTTGAGCAGAGCTCGTCAGCAACTCGATACAGAACGGGCTGTCGTCCGAAGGCCGCGGCTCTACCGGATACGAGACTGCGTGCCAGGTGTCGTCCGTGAGCAGACGTCGCTCAACGACCTGCCCGTCGATCTGCACGGTCACCGTTTGGTCGGCCGGCACCGCCGCTATCCTGCGGACATCAAAGGTGATGCGCGAGTTCTCCGGCGCGGCGTAGAACATCGCGTACTCGTCGGCCCGGTAGACGCGACCACGCGACTGAGCAGTTGTGCTCATCGGCTCCGCAGACAAACCGATCCAATGTGCTCGGCGCTGCGCTGCGGGGTCATTCGACGGCTCGAACACTGACCGGTAGTAGCTCCAGGCGTTCGGGTCGTTGATGTGTCCGTTGACAGCGAAGACGTGGAGAACATCGAACGAAGTGCTGGCATGTGCGTAAGTGCGTTGGCGCGGTGTGGCTGGATCCATCCTCAATACCGAAACGCCATTCCCGAGAGAGCCGGGAATGTCTGCGAGATCCAGCAGCGTCGCGGCCACGTCCAGCGCGGACGTGGGTGCGTCCGAGACTTGGAGCGGACCCTTAGCCGCGATCGGTTTGACTGCGAGCAAGGGTGCCGCGCGACGCTGGACGGTTGCGAAGGTGACGACGCCGTGTGGTGACGGCTTGCCGTAGAACGGGTGGTTGGCTTCAAGCGGATTCAGACGGACGTTCACGCCATGGTCCGAAGTGACGATGATGCCGGTCTGGTCGTAAAGGTCGAGCTCGTGCAGTCGACGGAGCAGTGCCCCGACGGCAGACAAGGTGCATTCCGCCTGGTTCACGAAGTCCTCTGGCCTGGGCGGTCGCCTGGGTGCGTAGCGGCAATCCGAGTCCGTCACGATCGGGGGATGCGGCGTTAGCAGATGCACGAACGTGTAGACCGGCGCGCTGCCGCCCCGGGTGATCCGATTGGCGAACTCACTTAGAAACAGCGCGTCCCCGAACGGTGGTTCTGCTGTGGCCTCCGGTCCGCGTTGCGACGCCATACGCTCCTGGAACAACCACTGCTGGTCGCGGTAGACGCTTGGCTTGAGAGCGTGCGGGACGTGCCGTAACAAGGAAAGATCCAGCAATTGAGCGCCCGTGAAATCGACATAGTCACGGTAGCCGCCGTAGGGGTTCGGGATGGCGTAACGAATCGTGCCGTCTACCCCGGGGAACGCGGGGTTTACCTGGTTTCCACCATACGAGCTCAGCACTCGTAGTCGATAGCCCTCCTGTCCGAGCACGTTGAACACGGATGGATGGCGAGCCACGTATTCGCTGAATGTCACGTCGTTGGCGAAGGAGACGCCTGTGAGCATCGCTGGCATCGAGTGCCTCGTGGTTCGTTGAGTACCGAGGTGATTCGCGAAGAAGGTGAAGCCGGGCCAGTCGCGATCGTAAGCGGACCGATCGGCATCCAGTATTTCAGCGAACGTGTGTGAAGGAAACGAGTCGAGCACAATGTGGATGAGATTGCGGGTGCTGGAGAGTTCGAAGATCTCGGACGGCGGTAACTGCCAGGCCGCCTCAGCTCTGTCTTGGGGACTCTCGGCGATTCCAGGCAGGGGTGCCTCTCCACTCGTCGGAATCAAGAGAACGACTGTCTGCAGCGCTACCAGAATGCCGCTCGCGACGGACGCCGTGCGAGCGACGACGTCGGCGAATGCGACGGCGAGGACGAGCACGCCGATCCACAGGCCGACCTCGTACGGTGTTCGCCACCCGTGCGAGACGAGGTCGAGCCCTCCGCCATCCAGCACGCCGTAGTCGGAGAGTAGTAAGTTGCCCTGCGTCCAGAGCAGCACGCCGGCCGCGCAAAGAGACGCTACATAACGCGGGAACCATCGGGCCGGCACGAGGACGCCGAGCGCCGCTGGGACGCCGACTACCAACGCAAGCAGCCAAAGCCAGCCGGAAGCGAGTTCCCAGAAACCCACCAGGAATTCGGGTCGGTTGGTGTCGTGCACCGTCCACGGGCCGAAGAGAAGGAGTTGACTGGGGCCGAGGATCGCCGGAAACAGCACCGCACGCAGGCGGCTCCGGACCTCGTCCCAGCTCAGGGTCGTGACCCGTCGGTGGACGGTTCGCCAGACTGCGGGCGCGACCAGCAGGGCTGGGCCTGTCGCCCAGATCAGCAGAAGCAAGCCGGGCAAACGGGTTGCGGCGAGGCGAAGCCAGTAGCCGAGCGTGCCCGGATCCTCCGGGAACAGACGAGTGGCGCTGAGAAGCGCCGCGGTGTCGCTGGAGGGCGCCCACTCCACGTTCAGGTTCCGGCCGCCGCCCGCTTGCCAGTGCTCGATTTCTAGGTGATGCGCACCCGCGTCAAGCGCCATGCTTCTCGCCACCGTGTGCATGCCGACCGCCGGGTTGCGTTCCACGACGGTCTCGCCGTCCAAACGAAGAATGACGCCGTCGTCCGCGCCCGCCGCGAACTCAACACGTTCCGCTCGCGGCGAGAACCTCACGCCTTCCCAGTGAACCCGGTAGTCCCGTGCCGGTCGATCCTGCTCTTCGATGAAGGTCAGATCGATGGCGGTGATTCCTTCTGCTACAACCGGCTGGGTCGAAACGCCGTCCGGATACCAATAACTGCGCGTGAGTCCGGTGTCGGGCGCAAGTCCAGCCGCCACCAGCCAAAGTGCCGTCAGAACACTCGCTGCCGCAACGTAGGAAACCATGCGGAAGGCGCGGGGATGGCGGCGGCTCCAGTCGCGGCGGCTGTCCATCCAGCGCGTTTTCGTCAGGGTCATGGCGAGGCTTTCGATACCATGGTGCCTATTCAGATGTCGCTACGGAGCATTACACCCCAGGACTCACCGTCCGCGTCGTGATAGGCAGGACTCGTCAGTAGTTCGATGCGGAATGGGGTGTTTTCTGCGGATCGCGCCGTGACCTGGTAAGAGAGTGTTTGCCATGCATCGTCTACGAGCCGCCGCTGGTCGACGATGTTGCCGTCGATCCGGATGGTCACCGACTGTGGGGAGGCCATGGTTGGCATTCTGCGAACATCGAAGGCGACGCGCGAACTCTCGGGCGCGGCGTAGAAGACCGCACGCTCGTCGGTCCGGTAGATGCGTTCGCGCGACTGACTCATCGTGTCAATTGGGTCCGCAAATATGCCGATACGATGTGTTCGGCGTTGTGCTGCGCGGTCAAGCGCTGGTGCGAACACCGACCGGTAGGAGTTCCAGGCGTCCGGGTCGTTGAGGTGTCCGTTGACGGCGAACACATGGAGGCCATCGAACGAACCACTGCCATGTGCGTAAATGCGCTGCCGGGACGTTGCCGGATCCATCCTCAGCACCGAAGCGCCGTTCCCAAGAGTATCGGGAACCTCCGCGAGGTCCAGCAGGGTGGCTGGCAGGTCCAGCGCGGAGGTGGGTGCGTGCGATACTTGGAGCGGATCTTCGGCCGCGAACGGTTTGACCAGGAGCAGAGGCGCAGCGCGACGTTGAACGGTTGCCAGGGTCACGTCGGTTGGTGACCACTTGCTGCGAAAGGGGTGATCAACGTCCAGCGGATTCAGACGTATGTTGACTCCATGATCCGATGTGACGATGATGGCGCTTCGGTCGTAGAGGCCGAGGTCCTGCAGTCGCCGGAGCAGTGCCCGGATCGCTGACAGCGCGCAGCGTGCCTGGTTCACGAAATCTCCCGGGGTTTCCGTTCGTTTGGGTGCGTACCGGCAATCCGAGTCCGTCACGATCGGGGGATGCGGCGTTAGCAGATGCATGAATGAGTAGACCGGTGCGACGTCGCCTCGGGCTATCCGATTGGCGAACTCATGCAGAAACACGGCGTCTCCGAAGGGTCGCTCCGCCGTCTCCTCCGGTCCGCGTCGCGTCGCGAGCCACTCTTGGAACAGCCATTCCTGGTCGCGGTAGACGCCCGGTTTGAAAGGGTGAGGAACGTGCCTTAACAGCGACAGGTCCAGCAATTGGGCTGCCGTGAAATCGACATAGTCACCGTAGCTGCCGTAGGGGTTCGGGATGTCGTACCGGGTGACGCCGTCGACGCCAGGGAATGCGGGATTTACGTGGATTCCACCGTGGTGGGTGCTCAACAGCAATCGAAGTCGCCAGCCTTGCTGTCCGAGCACGTGGAAGACGGATGGATGGCGAGCCAGGTACTCGCTGAATGTCTCGAAACCAAAGGGGATGCCCGTGAGCATCGCCGGTATCGAATGCCTGGTGGTGTGTCGAGTGCCGAGGTGATTCGCGAAGAAGGTGAAGCCGCGCCAGTCGCGATCGAAGGCGGAACGGTCGGCGTCCAGAATTTCGGCGAAAGTGTGTGAGGGGAACGAGTCGAGCACGATATAGATGAGATTGCGCGTGCTGGAGAGTTCGAAGATCTCGGGTGGCGGCAACTGCCAGCCGGTCTCAGCTCTGTCGGAGGAACCGTTGGCGATTCCCGGGACCGTTGCCTCTCCACTCGTGGGGACAAGCAGTACGACCGCCTGCAGAGTCACCAGCATGCCGCTCGCCACGGGCGCGGCGCGAGTGACGACGCCGGCGAATGCAATGGCAAGGATGAGCACGCCAATCCACAAGCCGGCTTCGACAGGGGTTCGCCACGCGTGAGATGCCAGGTCGAGTCCCTCGCCATCCAGTAGTCCGTATTCGGCGAGGAGCAGGTTTCCTTGCGCCCAGAGCAGAACCCCGACCGCGCATAGGCCCGCCACGTAGCGTGCGAACCATCGGTGCGGCAGCAGGATGCTAAACGCCGTCAGGGCACCGACCATGGGTCCAAGGAGCCAGAGCCAACCGGGCGCGAGGTCCCAGAATCCCACCAGGAACTCGGTCCGGTTGGTGTCATGTACCGTCCAAGGGCCGAAGAGAAGGAGTTGACTGGGGCCAAGCGCCGCGGGCAACAGCGCAGTGCGCAGGCGGCGCCAAACCTCGTGCCGGCTCAGGGTCTTGATCTGCCGGAAGAGGATTCGCCAAGCTGCCAGCGCGGCCACCACGACAGGACCTGTCGCCCAGATCAACAGAAGGAGGCTTGGCAATCGCGTCGCGGTGTAGTGGAGCCAGTAGCCGAATGCGCCAGGATCCGCAGGGAACAGCCGGGTGGGGCTCAGGAGTGCCGCGGCGCCGCCGGGGGGCGCCCACTGCACATTCAGCGAATGTCCGCCGCCCACTTGCCAGTGCTCAATTTCCAGTCGATGCGGACCCGGTGCCAGCTCGACCGCGCGGGCCGTCGTGTGCATGCCGAGCGCCGGATTCCGTTCCAGAATCGTCTCTCCATCGATGCGGAGAGTGACGCCGTCGTCCGCTCCCGCCAGGAAGTCAACGCTCTCGGCGCGCGGCGAGAACCATACGCCTTCCCAGAGAACCCGGTAGTGCCGCGTCGGTAGATTCTGCTCGTCGATAAAGGCGAGATCGACCGTCGTGATTCGTTCCTCGACGACCGCGTCGTCCAGATGCCAATAGCTGCGTGTGAGTCCGGAGTCGGGCCCCAGGATGATGAACGCCGGCCACAATAGCGTCACTGAGACCGCCCCGAGTACGTAAGCGGAGCACACGCGAAACGTCCGGGGATGCTGGCGGCCCCAGTCGTCACGCATGTCGCTCCAGCGCAATCGCATCAGGTTCACTGGATCGGCACAACGTCCGTGAGCAGGAAGGCGCCTGCCTTGAACAGCAAGGGTTCGCCGGTGTGGCGGGAAAGCGCGTACGCGCAGCAGTCGCCAAGATTGAGCCCGGCAGGGTGTCGCCCCTCGCCGTAGCGTTGATACGCGTCGCGGGCGAGTCGGAGATGGTCCGCGGTAAACGCGATCACCTCTATCTCGGCGCGGTGAAGCAGGAGATCGAATTCTCGCGCGCCGTGAGGCCCCTTGCGCGCTGACACCACGACAGCCGTTTCGAGGGCGTTTACCGAGCTCATCAGCCGGACCCCCGCTTGGGCAAGGGCGGCGGCCAACGTGTCCCGCTCAGGTTCGTTGAAGAGGATCGCAAGGACCGCGGAGGAATCGACGACCATCAGCGGAAGGCGCCCTTCGCGTCGTACCCGAGAATCTCGTCCGCGCTTCTCGTGTCGAGGTCGGGCAACGCCGCGCAACGTTCCGAGATCTCGAGGATGGCATCTTGCATGGACGGGGCGACTCTTCGGCCGCGCGTACGCCGGAGTGCGTCCTCAAGCGCGACGATGACCGCCCGAGTCACTGTGGTTCCGCGTTCCTTGGCGAGTTCTCGAGCGAGCTGTTCGGCTTGGGTGTTCTTGATGCTCAGCGCCATGGTATGGATCCAGGTAGCAATTGGGATAGATTCTACCATGGTGGCCTAACCGACATTGCGTCACATGGTCGGAGGTTACGCGCTCGAATGTAGCAGTCTCGCGCCCGATATGGCAGGATGAAACTCATGCCACTCGCGAGCCCGGCCACGGCAGCGTCACTTGCCTCGCAGGACGCCGTGGATGTGCTCCTCCGCGAAGTCCTGCCGCCCCAGGGGGGCTGGAGCGACGAGGAGTACCTCTGGCTCACGGATCGTGCGCGCCGGCGAATCGAGCTCACCGACGGTGGGCTCGAGCTATTGCCGATGCCGACCCGCGCGCACCAGATCCTCCTGCTGTTCCTGTATCGAGTCTTCCACGCCCACCTGCAGGAGGCCGCGCGGCCCGGACTCGTCATCACGTCGGGCTTGCGGATGCGCGTGCGCTCGGGCAAGTTCCGGGAACCGGATCTCCTGCTGCTTCTTGACCGTTCAGATCCACGGAACGAGGACCGATTCTGGCTCGGCGCCGATCTCGTGGCGGAAGTCGTCAGCCCCGACGATCCGCCTCGCGATCTGGTCGTCAAACGGGCCGACTACGCCGAGGCGCGCATTCCCGAGTACTGGATTGTCGATCCCCGCTGCGAGACGGTCACCGTCCTCAAGCTAGCCGGGAGCGACTACGTCGAGCACGGTATGTTCGCCCGCGGCGACACGGCGACCTCGGCGCTGCTGGACGGCGTCGCGGTCGACGTGACCGCACTCTTCGACGAAGCCGCGGAGTAGGCGGCCACTACCTCCAGAGCCGGCCGAACGGTAACGCTGTGGCGTGCCGTCCGAGAGGCAGTTCAACCGTGCCCGGATGCACGACGTAGCCGGGTCGGACGCGTGCGCCGATGTCGGCGCGAAGTTGCTCGATGCCGTCGGCCATTCGGGGGCGTGGTGTGGCGGAGAGCTTCACTTCGATGGGAATCAGATCGGTTCCGTCCTCGACGAGGAAGTCGACTTCGGCGCCCGCCGACGTGCGCCAGAAGTGGATGCGAGGCGCTTCGCCACGATGCCAGGCGGTCCGCGTGAGCTCTGCGAGGACGGCGGTCTCGAACAGGGCGCCGCCGAGTGGCCCGTCGGCGGCGTGGCGCGCGTCGCGCAATCCGGTCAGGAAGCAGAGGGTGCCGGTGTCCGTGAAATACACCTTGGGCGTCTTGACGAGACGCTTACCGGTATTGGCGAACCAGGGCCGAACGACGATGACCTGATAACTCGCTTCCAGCACCGAGAGCCAAGCCTTCGCCGTGTTGACGGTAACGCCCAGGTCGCGCGAAAGGTCGCTCAGGTTCAGAAGCTGCCCGCTGCGAGCGGCGAGTGCTCGGAGAAAGACCTGAAACTGTGTGAGATCGCCGACCTGGCGCAGGGTCCGAACATCCCGTTCCAGGTACGTCTGGACATAACTGCGGTGCCACAGCACGGCGTCGCGTGCGCGATCGAGGGCGATCTCCGGGTAGCCGCCCCGCAGAATGGAGTTCCAGACAGCCTCCTGCGTCGGTAGGCTGCCGGTCCGACCACTCGACAGCTCCCAGGGGAGACCTGCGAGGCGGTGGTCACCTATTTCGCGCTGGGCAAGCGGCAGCAGGCGCAGCACGGCGGCCCGGCCGGCCAGCGTCTCGGATACCTGGTGCAGGAGGAGAAGATTCTGCGATCCGGTCAGCAGGTATTGGCCCGGAACATGGCGCCGCGCGTCGACCCGTTCCTTGATGTAGGACAGGAGGGCGGGCACGTGCTGGATCTCGTCGACAATGAGCGGAGCGCCATAGCGGTCCAGGGACGTGCGTGGATCGGCTGCGACGGCCGCTCGCACATCCGGCGGATCGAGCGAGAGGTAGCGGCACTGCGGTTCGTAGAGCCTCCGGAGTAGCGTAGTCTTGCCCGACTGTCTGGGCCCGGTCACGATGACAACCGGGAACTCGCGGGCGGCGCGCCGGAGCGCTGTCTCCAGTGAACGGCGTACATAGACCGGCTCGCGCGGCGAGGCCATGGTTGTAATTTTGCATTTAGAATGCAAAATTGCAAGCCGAGCGCGAGGTTCGCAGGCCGCGTGAGGGTACGCTACGATCCTAAGGAACGGGGAAGCCGAAAACCGTCGGCAGTGCGCCGCCGGTCTTTTTTCGGCCCGAGCTTGATACTTTTTTCACAAACTGGCGCCCGGCCGGCGACGCCACGCCGTGGCCGGCCCGCATCCACGCAATGAAATGGCTGCGCCGCCTGCTCGACGCGCAGGCGCATCACTTCGAGAAGGGGGGGCGGCTGGAGAAGCTGTATCCCCTCTGGGAAGCGCAGGACACCTTCCTCTACACGCCCGGCATGGTCACGGCCGGGCCGTCCCATGTCCGCGACGGGCTCGACCTGAAGCGGCTGATGATGACGGTGGTCGTCGCCCTGGCCGGCTGCGTCTACATGGCGTTCCACAACACCGGCTACCAGGCGAACCTGGCGATCGCGCGCGGCGCGACGCCGCTCGACAACTGGCAGACAGCGGCGATGGAGGCGCTGGGCCTCGGCTTCGCGCCCGACAGCCTCGTGAGCTGCCTGGCGCACGGCGGCCTCTACTACCTGCCGATCCTGGCCGTCACGTTTGCGGTGGGCGGGCTCTGGGAGGCGGTGTTCGCGATTGTCCGGAAGCACGAGCTGAACGAGGGGTTCCTCGTGACCGGCATGCTCTTCCCGCTGGTGCTGCCGCCGACGGTGCCCCTCTGGCAGGTGGCGCTCGGCATCTCGTTCGGCATCGTCGTCGGCAAGGAGATCTTCGGCGGCACCGGGATGAACGTGCTGAACCCGGCGCTGGTCGCGCGGGCGTTCGTCTTCTTCGCCTATCCGGCGGAGCTGTCGGGCGACGCGGTGTGGATTGCAGCGGACACGTCGACCGACGCGGTGAGCGGCGCCACCATCCTGGCGGACGCGACGCTGGGCGGGACGGTGGCGGTCGCCGCGGCGGGATTCGACCCGTGGAACGCGTTCGTCGGCTTCGTCCCCGGTTCGATGGGCGAGACGTCGGCCCTCGCCTGCCTGGCCGGGGCGGCGCTGCTGATCGTGACCGGCGTCGGCTCGTGGCGCATCATGGTGAGCGTGCTGGCGGGGACCGTCCTCACCGCCATGGCGCTCAACGCGATCGGCTCCGCCACCAACCCGTTCTTCGACGTTGGCCCGGTCTGGCACCTGCTGGCGGGGGGCTGGGCGTTCGGAACCGTCTACATGGCGACGGACCCGGTTTCCGCGCCCTCGGTCATTCGCGGGCACTGGGTGTATGGTTTTCTGATCGGGTTCCTGTGTGTCCTGATTCGGGTCGTGAACCCGGCGTATCCTGAGGGGATGATGCTGGCGATCCTGTTCATGAACCTGTTCGCGCCGCTGATCGACTACTTCGCGATCCGCGCGAACCTCCGCCGGCGAAAGGCGCGCTATGCAGGGTAGCGTCGTCTACAACCTCGTCTTCGCCGCGATCATCTGCGTCGCGTGCGCCATCGTGGTGTCCTCGTCGGCCGTCACGCTGCGCGACCGCCAGCACGAGAACCAGATGCTCGACATGCAGCGCAACGTGCTGGTCGCGGCGGGCCTCGCCGGCACGGACGAGTCGCTCACGGCGGAGGAGATTGCCGAGCGGTTCGCGCCGATCCGCCAGGTCGTGGTCGACCGCCGGACGGGCGAGGAATCGGACACCGACCCGCTCGGCTTCGACGGGCGCCTGGCCGCGGCCGACCCCGACACCAGCGAGGCGGCGCCGGAGAACAACGCCGGCCTGATGCGGGTGGCGGACGAAGTGCTGGTCTATGAACTGGCGGACGCGGACGACGAGCTGGACCTGGTGGTGCTGCCGGTCCACGGCCTCGGCCTCTGGGGCATCCTCTACGGCTTCGTGGCGATCGACGCCGACCTGGAGACCATCCGCGGCCTCACCTACTACGAGCACAAGGAGACCCCCGGTCTCGGCGGCGAGGTGGACAACCCACGCTGGAAGGCGCTCTGGGACGGGCGGAAGGCGTTCGGTGCGGACGGCGAACCGGAGATCGAGGTCATCAAGGGGCTGGCCGGCCCGCCGGCCGACGACCCGTTCCGGGTGGACGGCCTGGCCGGGGCCACCATGACCAGCCGCGGCGTCACCAACATGCTGCGCTTCTGGCTGGATGAACAGGGGTTCGGCCCGTATCTCGAGCGCCTGCGCCGCGAGGGAGTGGCAGGATGACGAAGCCCCGCGACGCGCTGATCGATCCGCTCTTCAACAACAACCCGATCGCCCTGCAGGTGCTCGGCATCTGCTCGGCCCTCGCGGTGACGACGCGGATGGACACCGCGCTGGTGATGAGCGCGGCCGTCGTCGCCGTGCTGCTCGGATCGAACTTCTTCGTCAGCGCGCTCCGGGAGCAGATCCCGACCAACATCCGCATCATCGTGCAGCTCACGATCATCGCGTCGCTCGTGATCGTGGTGGACCAGGTGCTGAAGGCGTACCTGTTCGAGCTGTCCAAGCAGCTTTCCGTCTTCGTCGGCCTGATCATCACCAACTGCATCATCATGGGCCGGGCCGAAGCGTTCGCGATGCAGAACCCGCCCCGCCTCAGCCTGATCGACGGCTTGGGGAACGGCCTCGGCTACGGGTTGATCCTGATGGTGACGGCCCTCATCCGCGAGCTGTTCGGCTCCGGCTCGCTCTTCGGCGCGACGGTGCTGCCGCTCGCCAGCGAGGGCGGCTGGTATACCCCGAACGGCCTGATGGTGCTGTCGCCGGCCGCGTTCTTCATCATCGGCTTCCTGATCTGGGCCATCCGGACCTGGAAGCCGGAGCAGGTGGAAGAGGAACAGGGGTAGTAGAGATGCTGGAGCACTACCTCAGCCTGGCCATCCGGTCGATGTTCGTCGAGAACATGGCCCTCGCCTTCTTCCTGGGGATGTGCTCGTTCCTCGCCGTATCGCGCCAGGTGACGACGGCCATCGGCCTGGGGGGCGCCGTCATCTTCGTCCTGACGATCACGGTGCCGATGAACAACCTCATCTACATCTACATGTTGAGTCCGGGCGCGATGGCGTGGCTGCATCCGTCGCTGGCCGCCTACGACCTGTCGTTCCTCGGATTCCTCGCCTACATCGGAACCATCGCGGCGATGGTGCAGATCGTAGAGATGGTCCTCGACCGCTTCGCGCCGCCGCTCCACGCCGCGCTCGGCATCTTCCTGCCGCTGATCGCCGTCAACTGCGCCATCCTGGGCGCGTCGCTGTTCATGGTGGAGCGGAGCTACACGCTGGCCGAGAGCACCGTCTTCGGCCTCGGCTCCGGCATCGGCTGGGCGCTCGCCGTCATCGCGCTTGCCGGCATCCGCGAGCGGCTGCGCTACTCGAACCCGCCGCCCGCCCTGCGCGGCCTCGGGTTGACCTTCATGCTGGTGGGGCTGATGGCTATCGGCTTCATGGCGTTTGCGGGAGTGCAACTCTAGGAGCCACAGCAGGAGCCATGGTTACTGTCACCCTCGGCGTCGCGATGTTCACGTTCGTCATCGTGTCGCTGGTCGGCCTACTGATGATGGCGCGGCGGCAGCTCGTCGCAACGGGCGAGGTGACCATTACCGTCAACGGCGACCCTGACAAGGCGCTACGCACGGCGGCCGGCGGCACGCTGCTCGGCACGCTGGCCGACAACAAGCTGTTCGTGCCGTCGGCCTGCGGCGGGAAGGGAAGCTGCGGCGTCTGCAAGGTGACGGTCTGCGACGGGGGCGGCGCCGTGCTGCCGACCGAACGGAGCCACCTCAGCCGGGGGGAGGAACGGGGCGGCGTGCGGCTGTCCTGCCAGGTGAAGGTGAAGCAGGACATGGAGATCGAGATCCCGGCGGAGATCTTCGACATCCGCCAGTGGACCTGCAAGGTGCGCTCGAACCACAACGTCGCCACGTTCATCAAGGAGCTGATCCTCGAGCTGCCGAAGGGCGAGGACGTGCCGTTCCGGGCCGGCGGCTACATCCAGATCGAGGCGCCGGAGGGGGCGTACGACTACCGCGACTACGACGTCGAGGAGGAGTACCGCGACGACTGGGACAAGTTCAACCTGTGGCGCTACACGGCTATGGTCGACGAGCCGGTGACGCGGGCCTACTCGATGGCGAACTACCCGGAAGAGAAGGGCATCATCATGCTCAACATCCGGATCGCCTCGCCGCCCCCGCGCGCGCCGGAGGGGACGCCGCCCGGCAAGATGACCGGCTACATCTTCAGCCTGAAGCCGGGCGACGACGTGACCATCGCCGGCCCGTTCGGCGAGTTCTTCGCGAAGGACACCGACGCCGAGATGGTGTTCATCGGGGGCGGCGCCGGCATGGCCCCGATGCGGTCGCACATCTTCGATCAGTTCCGGCGCATCAACACCAGGCGCAAGGTCAGTTTCTGGTACGGCGCGCGCAGCCTGCGGGAAGCGTTCTACATCGACGACTTCGACCGGATCGCAGCCGAGAACGACAACTTCGAGTGGCACCTCGCGCTGTCCGACGCGCTTCCCGAAGACAACTGGGACGGCCTCACCGGCTTCATCCACCAGGTTCTGTACGACAACTACCTCAAGGACCATCCCGCGCCGGAGGATGTCGAGTACTACATCTGCGGGCCCCCGATGATGCTCACGGCGTGCATGGGCATGCTCGACAGCCTTGGCGTGGAGCGGGACAACATCCTCTTCGACGACTTCGGGTAGGCGCCCCCGCCGGTCTCCACGTTCCCCAAGGTGCGCCGGCCTCAACGTTCCCCACGGTGCGCCGGCCTCAACGTTCCCCACGGTGCGCCGGCCTCAACGTTCCCCACGGTGCGCCGGCCTCCAGGCCGGCACGGTACACATGGTCCGCCGGCCTCTAGGCCGGCAGATCAACACCAATCACCGCTTCGCTCTCCACCCCGCTGACGACCACGGCCAATGCTCCGGTCTGTCGCACAGTCCCGCGCGGACCGGATTCCACTGAATGTAGTACCGGATGGCGTTGAATTGCTCTGGCGAACGCACATAGCGGTCGAAGTAATCTCGCATCCAGAACGCTCCGTTGCGGTTGAGCTGGGCGTTGGCCTGGCGCGAGGTGTATCCCTTCCACGAGTGCACGATTTTGTGCAGCGGTACGCCCGCCGCCTGTTCGATCAGCACGTGGACATGGTTCGGCATGACGCACCAGTCGAGCAGTCGGTAGCGCTTGCGATCGAACCGGAGCAGGGCATCCTGAACAAGCCTGGCGATCTCGGGGCGTCGCAGATGGCACGCTCCACGGCCGGCGTCCTCGTACTTGGCGATCCGCCGGTGCATCTCTGCGGCGCGGTCGCCGTGCAGAGCGGCGCGCCACCGGTTGATCAGGGATGCGGGCACGCTGTCGGCGAGACGAAAGGTGATGTGCTGAGTGACGTAGGCTGCGTCAAGGTGCGGGTGGTAGCCGCGCGAGTGCCACGCGAGGTGTCCGGAGCCGATTGCAAGCTGGCGCCCACGGGCGGGACCGCTGCCTTGCATTGTTGCTCTCATGCAGGCGAGACGTACGCAAGACTGGTGCCAGGAAGGGGTCGCCGGCCTGCAGGCCGGCGGACCGGTACCTACGGAATGCCGGCCTGGAGGCCGGCGGACCGGTACCTACGGAATGCCGGCCTGGAGGCCGGCGGACCTATTGCGCGCTGAACTGAGCCCAGGTTGGTGTGGTGAGTTCTTCCAGCGTGCCGTCGGGGCGGCGAACCAGGAACAGCGCCGGCCAGCCCTGTTCTGTGGCCAGGGCGAAGCCGTCGTCCGGGCCGAGGACCATCAGTCCGGTCGCGAGGGCGTCAGCCCGGACGCACAGCGGATCGATGACGCTGACCGAGGCGAGCGCGTGCGTCACGGGCTGGCCGGTGCGGGGATCGATGGTGTGCGAGACGCGCTGTCCGTCGAGAACGTAGGTGTTGCGGTAATCGCCAGAAGTGGCGAGGGCCTGCCCGCTGAGCTCCACGGTTCGGTAAACGGTGGGCGGTCCGGCGGACGGGCGTTCAATCCCGACCCGCCAAGGTTCGCCGCGGGCGTTGCGGCCGGCGGCGCGCACTTCGCCGCCCACTTCGACGAGGTAGTTGGTGAAGCCCTCGGCGTCCAGCAGTTCGGCCACCTGGTCCACCGCGTAGCCCTTTGCTAGCGCCGAGAGGTCCACCGAGGCGCCGGGCGTTAGTTTACGGATGGTCGACGCTTCGGCGTCCACCGCGAGTCGCTCCCAACCAACTTGCTCGCGGAGGCGCGTGAGATCCGCCGCAGACGGGGCGGCGGGAGGATGTCCCGGCGGGCCGAATCCCCAGGCATCGACCAGCGGGCCGACCGTGATGTCGAACGCGCCACCCGTCAGCGCGCCTACGGTCAGGGCGTGCTGGAAGACGGTCGCCGTGTCCGGCGAGACGGAGAACGGATCGGTCGTGTCGGCGAGGTTGAAGCGGCTCAACTCGGACTCCGGTCGCCACGTGGACATGGCGGCTTCTATGCGCTCGAGGGTCATCGCGATGGCGGCGTGGAGGAAGGGGAAGCGGACGTTGTATTGCGGGTCCGCGACGACCGTCACCTCGTAGGTGGTGCCCATGGTGTCGCCGCGGTACCTGTGCGTCCCGCCCTGTACCAACACATGGAGGTCGTTGGTGGTGCAGGCGGCGAGGAAGAAGAGGAGGGCCGCGGAGAGGAGTCGGGTCATGGCCCGTCTCGGATTGTAGATGATGGGGAGTGCCGGCCTGGGTTGGCGAATGCCGGCCTGGAGGCCGGCGAACCGGCTGGCGCACCGGTGGTCGCATGATGACGGGTGTAGGATTGGAGAAGTGGGTCTGTTCCTGCTGACCGTCGCGGCAATCGCAGCCATCATGCTGGCGATGGGCGTCGGCCTCCTCTTCCGCTACCCCTGCCTGCGCGGTTCGTGCGGCGGCGAAGATCCGCTGGATGCCAACGGCGAGTCGTTGCGTTGCGCGGCGTGCCCTAAGCGCCGTGCGACCACGGACGTCCGTGCGTGATTGCCGGCCTGGAGGCCGGCGCACCATTACGCAAGGCATGCCGGCCTGGAGGCCGGCGCACCGTGCTTATTGGCCGGCCTAGAGGCCGGCGGACCTGACCAGTGCCGCCGCAAGGGCGTCGTCCTGCTCTGGTAGCACGGTCCGGAGGTCCAGCCAGAGCGTGTCGTCGGCGACCCGGCCGATGACCGGTGGCTGGTGGGCCCGCAGCGCGGCGGCGAGGTTGCGGGCCGACCGGTCGGACACCGCGACGACGAGGGCGCGGCTCTCCACGGTTATCCCCGGCGTGCTGCCGCCGCCGATGGCCGCGTCGCTCGCTTCTACGGAGACGCGCAGGGCGGCTGCGCCGCTGAGGCGCGCGCGCAAGGCGTTGGCCCGGGAAGCAAGTTCCTCGACCGGCGTGGCGATGATCCGGGTCACCGGCACGGTGCGACTGGCCCGCGCTACGGCATGTTCGATGAGGGTGGCTTCCAGTGCGGCAAGGGTCAGCTTGTCGACGCGCAGCGCACGCATCAGTGGGTGGCGCCGGATTCGGTCGAGGAGCGTCCGCTGCCCGATGATGATTCCCGCCTGGGGTCCGCCGAGCAGCTTGTCGCCGCTGAACGTGCAGACGCTGACCCCCGCGTCGATGCTGGCGCCCACGGTTGGCTCATCGCCGACTGCTCCCGCGGTCACCTCGCTGGCCAGGAGCCCGCTGCCGAGATCCTCCACCAGGGGGACGTCGAACCGCGCACCCAGTTGCGCCAACTCCGCGAGCGCCGGTCGCTCGGTGAAGCCTTCGATACGGAAGTTGGAGGGGTGGACCCGAAGGATCAGCGCCGTCCGTTCGCTGATGGCCGCCGCATAGTCCGCCGCGCGTGTCCGGTTGGTGGTGCCCACCTCGCGCAGGATCGCGCCGGACTGCCGCATCACGTCGGGGATCCGGAAGCCCCCTCCGATTTCCACCAACTCGCCGCGCGAGATGATCGCTTCGCGGCCTTCCGCGAGCGCAGCCAGCACCAGCAGCACGGCGGCGGCGTTGTTGTTCACGACGACCGCCGCCTCCGCCCCGGTCAGTTGCGCCAGCAGCGTCGCCGCATGCACCGTGCGGGACCCGCGCGTCCCCGCCGCGAGGTCATATTCCAGGTTGGCGTAACCCGAGGCCACCTCGGCGATGCGGTCCATCGCCGGCCGGGCGAGCGGTGCGCGCCCCAGGTTCGTATGGACGATGACGCCGGTGGCGTTGATGACGGGTTGCAGCGATGGCGCGAGGGCGGCCCGCAGGCGTGGTTCGAGACCGGCCAGAATGGCGGTGGCGGCGGCCTCGGGGTCGGCCGGTCCCGCGCCGGGCTGGCCATCCACTGGACCGGCGAGCAGCCGTTCGCGCAGCGCGGAGCTTTCCTCACGGAGCGCCGCGAGTGTCGCTTCGCGTCCGTAGCGCGCCTCGAGGTCCCGAACTTCCTCCCGCTGCCGGAGCAGTTCGATCGACGGAATGACGCGTGCGTGAGAGGGCATGTCGGTAAGTCGGGTCCGAGGGGTATGGTACGATCCCGGACCCCGCGATGAGCGATAGCCGGATTCCCGACAAGCGCCCACCGCTGGACGAACGGCCCACCCAGCGTCCCAGCGAGTCATTCTGGCCGTACGCGGAGCTCGCGGAGCATCCTACCGACGAGGAAATGGCGGCGCTCGATCCCGACCTCGCCGAGATGCTGTTCGGCCGGAAGAAACGGCCGTTTTCCATCACCCTCAGCTTTGCGCCCTTCGAGGGCGAGGACTGCGCGCGGGCGGTGGAGATGGCGAAGGCGTCCGCGGAGTATCGGAGCGTCGGCGAAGGGGACCGCCTGCGTCATCGGGCGCGCTTCTATCCGGACGATGTCGACGCCCTCCATGCCCTCTATGGGCTGGTCGGCGGGCGGGACGATTGCCAAGTGCTGATCGACGATCGGCCGGTGCCGTTCGCGCGCGAGCTGTGGCTGCCTCTTATCTGGCTGCTGCGAACGCGCCGCAACCACAACTGGGTCACGGGAGCTTGAATCTGAAGATGCGTGCGCTGCTGAGTGTTTCGGACAAGACGGGCCTGATCGACTTCGCCCGCGGCCTGATCGATCGGGGCGTGCAACTGGTTTCCACCGGCGGGACGGCGCGCGCGCTCGCGGACGCCGGTCTCGCGGTCACGAGCGTCTCGGACGTGACCGGCTTCCCGGAGATGATGGACGGCCGGGTGAAGACGCTGCACCCGGCCGTGCACGGCGGCATCCTGGCCCGCCGCGGCCGGCCGGACGATCTGGCGGCCATCGCCGGGCAGGGGATCACGCCGATCGACCTGGTCGTCGTGAACCTGTATCCGTTTGCGCAGACGGCGTCGTCGGATGCGCCGGTCGACGAGCTGATCGAGCAGATCGACATCGGGGGCCCCAGCATGGTGCGCGCGGCCGCCAAGAACTTCGAGGATGTGCTGATCGTCGTCGACCCAGGCGATTACAGGCGAGTGCTCGAGTTGCTTGATCGGAATGCCGGAGGGAATGCCAGCCGGAATGCCGGCCTGGAGGCCGGCGAACCGGCCGGCGCACCGGCCGGCGAACCGAGCGGCGAACCGGCCGGCGAACCGAGCGGCGCACGGGGCAGCGAGGCCGCCGCGCGGCGTTTCCGCTTCGAGCTGGCGCGCAAGGCGTTCGCACACACCGCCGAGTACGACGCCACGATCGCCGCCGCGCTCGACGCGGTGGAGACGGATGGCGCGTCGTTCGAGCGGTCGGCGTTGACCCTGGACGGTGTGGCCCCGGACCTCCTGCACGTCCGCGCGGCCAAGCTGCGCGACCTCCGCTACGGCGAGAACCCGCACCAGGCGGCGGCGCTCTACGCCGACCGGGACTGGGGTTTCGGCAGCGCGCAGGTCCTGCAGGGGAAGGCGCTGTCGTTCACGAACCTGCTTGACCTCGACGCCGCGGCGCGCCTCGCGCTGGAGTTCGACGAGCCCGCCGCCGCGGTCATCAAGCACACCAACCCGTGCGGCGTGGCGACGGCCGGCAGCTTGCGCGACGCGTACGTCACGGCGCGCGAGGTGGACCCGCTGTCGGCCTTCGGCGGCATCGTCGGTCTGAACCGGCCGCTCGACGGCGCGACGGCGGCGGCCATCGCCGAGACGTTCATCGAATGCGTCATTGCCCCGGCCGTCGACGACGAGGCGCGCGGCGTGCTGTCGAAAAAGAAGAACCTTCGCCTCGTGGTGGCCGACTTCAATGGCGGCGGCGATGCGGGGCAGCGCGACGTCCGCTCCATCATGGGGGCGTGGCTGGTCCAGAAGCGGGACGGCGTCGTCGAGTGCGCCGAGCCTTGGGCCGATGGTGTCGAGGTGGTGCCGGGCGAGCCGATCCGCGTCGTCACCAAGCGCGCGCCTACCGCTGACGAGTGGGAGGCGCTTCGCTTCGCCTGGCGGGTCTGCGCGCACGTGAAGTCAAACACCGTCATCTTCGCACGCGCGGGCCGGGCTGTGGCAGTGGGGGCAGGGCAGATGAGCCGCGTCGACGCGGTGAACGTCGCCACGATGAAGGCGGCCGCCCAGGCCAGCGCCGACCTGCGGGGGACCGTTGCCGCGTCGGATGCGTTCTTCCCGTTCCGGGACGGGCTCGACGCAATCGCTCAGGCCGGCGCGACCGCCATCGCGCAGCCCGGCGGCTCGAAGCGCGACGCCGACGTGATTGCCGCGGCGGACGAACAGAACCTCGCCATGGTCCTCACCGGGCGGCGGCACTTCCGCCACTGAACCCGCTTCAGTTCCGCCAGACGGCCGCGCGAATGCACTAGAATAGTGTGCACGAGTCTCGTGCGTATGGTGCCCAATGAAGAACATCACCTTGAGTGCCGATGACGGCCTGATCGAAGCGGCGCGGCAGCGGGCGGCCAGCGAGCGCACGACGCTGAACGAGCAGTTTCGCCGGTGGCTGGCGGACTACGTCGGCCGCAAGCAACTGGCCGCCGAAGCGGGTCACGTGATGCGCGAACTGCAAGGCAGATTGCACGTTGGGCGCAAGCTGGCCAGAGAAGAAATGCATGAGCGTTGACTGCTTCCTGGACACCAACGTGTTCGTGTACCAGCTTGAAGGGCGCGATACTCGGAAGGCCGCGATCGCTCACGACCTAATCCGCCAGGGAATAGAGAGCGGGAACGCCTGCATCAGCTTTCAGGTTGTTCAGGAATGCCTCAACACGGCCCTCCGCAAGGCGCTTGTTCCGCTCGGCAGCGATGACATGCGACGGTACGTGGACTCGGTGCTTGCTCCGCTGCTCCGCGTGCAGCCGAGTCTGCGGCTCTATCACGCATCCCTGGACATACACTCGCGCTATGGATTCGCCTACTATGACGCGCTTATCGTCGCCGCTGCGCTTGACGCCGGATGCAGCGTCCTCTACAGCGAGGACCTACAGGATCGACAGCGGATTGATGGCTTGACGGTCGTGGATCCATTCGGATCTAGCGTCGCCCCGTAGGATCCGAGAGATCAACAGCTCGCCTGCAGACCGCAACGACTCCGGATCAGTTGTTCTGCGCGCCGTTGTTGATCCACTCCTTGATCGTGTCGATCTGTTCGGTGGTCAGGAGCCCGGCAGGCGGCATGCGATTGCCCACGATGCTCGCCCGATCTTCGAGCTTGTGGATTAAGTAGCTGTTCTCCGCATCGTTGGGTTCAACCCGATTGAGCCCCAGTACCTGGATGCTGGGCATGTTCACGAGTTCGGCGTAGGACATGCCCTCCGAGAGATCGAGTTCGCCTTCAACGGCGTGGTCTCCGTGGTGGTCGAGGCACGATTCGTTGAAGATGAGGCTCTGGATGCTGGACAGCGTGGGCATCAACTCGTCGGCATCCGTGGTCGGCGTCGTCGGGCGGGTCGGTGTGGTGGTGGGCGCCGTAGGGGAACTATCTCCGCAGGCGGCGAGCCCCGCCACGAGGAGGATCCCCGGGAAGAGAAGGAACGTTTTCATCCGGCTACGCTACCGGTACGCGCGTAGCTGGACAAGCAGTTCAGTTGTTCTGGGCGCCGTCGTCGATCCACTGCCTGATGACGTCGATGTCGTCGCTGGAAAGTGGGTTGTCCGGCGGCATCCTGTCGCCCTCGATGCTTGGTCGGTCTTCCAGCTTGTGGATCAGGTAGCTGTTCTCCGCGTCGTTCGGTTCCACCAGGTCGAGCGCCACCTGGGTGCTGGATACGTTGACCAGTGAGTCGAATGACCGATCCTCTTCCAGGTTGAGGCCTGCCTCCGCGTCGCTGTCCCCGTGGCAGACGACGCACGTTGGCGAGAACACGTTCCTCTGGATGCTCGACAGCGTGGGGGACAGCACGTTCGGATCGGGATCGGGGTCCGGTTCGGGCTCCGTCGGCGTCGGGGCCGTCGGCGTCGGGGCAGGGTCGCTGCCGCACGCGGAGAGGCCCAGGACTGCGAGGCCCAGAGCCAGGATCAGGGCCAGCGACGACGAGCATAGGCGACGTGATTTGTTCATGGCGGTACAGCCAGCGTTACAGATAGAGGTGCAACTGGGCAAGCAGCGTCTGGACCCTAAGGCGTGGAATGGAACGCTACGGCGCCGGCGAGATGGTAAGTCCCTGCACCTCCAGTCCAAGTCGCCGGAGCCCCTCCTGCCTCGGCGCATCGGGATCCCCGTGGACACGACGGTTGACGATCCATAGCGATGTTCGATCGGTCAGAGCGCGCGTAGGAACCGGCACTGTCGTCGTTCTCCATTCGTTGGTCTGGAGGTTCGCGCAAAGATCGGGCGATTGCCAAATGGCGAGCTCGAGACGGCAGGATTGGGACGGCCAACGCGACCGGAGGTCCAGCGTGATGGTCGAGTTTCGCGTGCGGATCAGAGCGATAGCCTTTGCGTCGAGTGGGAGCCGTGCGACGCGCGTCCGTACCGTACCGTCGGTTACCTCGTAGCGCGCGTCCTGCTCGACGAGAGCGCGGACTTCGGGTGCATACGCGAGTGTGGCAGGCAGGTCGTAGACCGTTACTTCCGGATTGAGTGGGATATAGGTCTGTTCTCGATAGCCTGCAAAGACCCGATGCACCTGCATCAGGTCCGTAGCCCAGGAGGGTGCGCGGAGCGCGAAGTCTGGCCCGACAACGATGCGGTCGTAGCCATCGAGAAACAGTCGTCTCGGGTCCGTCAACTCATCGGTGCGCGCCACCGAGATGCCATTAGCTCGATACCGGGATGGTAGCTGCAGGCTTGCGGCGATGACGGTTTCCTGCTGGGAATCGTTAGTCTCTGCCAGCCACGTGGTGACCAGATGTCGGCTCTCCGGTGCGGTCCCTGCGTGTAGCCACACATCGATGGCCATCACGGCCGGTTGGCTGATCAGGAGAATGACCAACGCCGTGATGGTGGCGCGGCTCCTTCCGGGTGTCCGCGACCGTGCGGAAAAGTACGTCACCAGTTGTTCGGTCATCCACGCCGCGGCCACAGCGAAGAAGGGAATCAGTACGAGCATGTTTCGGTTGTAGTAGACCCGCTGGTCGAACATCAGCATCCCGTATGCCACTGGGAAGGCGAGTGCCACGATTGCCGTGCGACGGTATTTCTCCATGCACACCATCAGTACTGCCCCGGCGACACCGGTCAGTGTCGCAGTCGCGCCCAAAGCGGGGCCTAACATCCAGAGAAGGAATCGCCGCGCTTGCGGCCAGCCAGGGTCGACGGTCCCATCTCTTGCGTAGAGGCCGTAGTGGCTAACCTGCTCCGCAAGGCCGTTGAGCAGGCTGGCGGGATAGAGCAAGCCGTACGGGGTCCCGGCGAAGAACCCGACCGCCGGAAGACCCAGAGTTGCTGCCAACATGCCGGGCGTACAGCGGGCCGAAAGCAGGCAAGCCAGCACCGGCACAGCCACGATCGGCATGGCGTTGTACTTGCTTGATACGGAAAGACCTGCCGCGAGTCCTGCGAGCGCTGCCCGCCCCACGGTTGGCTGCTCCATGGTGCGCAACGACAGCCACACGGTCACAAGGCACATTGCCGCCATCACCGTGTCGACACCGATCTTCTCCGAGTCCCGAATCAGTGGTGCCGAGCATGCTACGAGCGCCCCCGCCAGAATCCCCGCCCAGGGCGAGGCAGTTAGCCTGCGTGTGATTCCCACCGTCGAAACAATCATCAGCAGGCTGAAGAACAACGTGACGGACCGTACCCACATCACGATGTGCGGGTGCGATGCCGTTCTTGCGATTCCGTCGGGCACGTTATTGTCGATTCTGACAATGTCGTGAACGGAACTGATGTCGCCCTCCCGCGCCGACCACAGAAAGCCGCCCGCCAGCGCCGGCATCCGGAGGTAAAGGTGCAGCGACGGATAGAAGAAGAAATAAGGGTGGTAGTCGCTGGTCTGAACCATCCGCACCAAGCGGTTGAAAGACGTTGTCTCGTCAGCGTCGTAGAAGTAAGGCAAGTTCGCGGAGATCTGCGGTGCCCGTAGCCAGAGACCGACGAGGAGTACCGCACCAAAGGCGACGACGTGAGTACGGTGCATGGGCGTCACGACCGGAAGTTACAGATACAGGTGCAACTGAGCAAGCAGGGTTTGCACGCCCCGGCCGTTGAACGGCAGGTGGTCGCGGTAGTACGACACGTTGACGTGCCAGTGGGTGCGCGGATAGAAGTCGAGGCCGTAGACCATGCGGCGGATCTCCCCGCGTGGGTCAGTGTCGGTCCAGCGCACCTGCGGCGACACGCGCAACCAGAACCCGCGCAGCGCCTCGACGGATGTCTGGTTGGCGACGATATACGAGCGGCTGCTCGTCCGTAACTCCTGGTGCTGCACGTCGGCGTGGGTCCACGTGGTCAGCCAGGCGACAGGGGCGTAGCCGAAGGAGAGACCGCCCCCGGTACGTGACGGAGCGGCGCCAGCCGCGCCACGGTGGATGGCCGACCCGACCAGGACGGTACGCGTTCCCAAGTCGAACTGGAACCGGCCGGTCGACGTCCAGGCTCCTTCCCGTGTGGCGGCCAGGAGCGATTCGGCGCGTCCCGGACCGGCGGAGACCTGCAACAGCGTGCGATCCGTCGAGACGTCGACTTCTACGCCGTAGATCTGATCGTCCTGGGCGAGGTCGAGACGCTCGCGCGTGAACGACGTGTGGTCGGCGAACCGGACGCCGTAGGCGGGAAGAAACCGTCCGCCGCGCACGCTCACGCTGTCGGTCGCCCGGTAAGCGACCCAGTGTTCGTACGACACCATCCCCCCGCCGGCGGAACGGGGCTGGGCTCCGACCGTGCCGTAGGCCGTCCAGCGATCGCGCCGCCAGGCCGCCTGCAGATCGAGGACCATCGGGAACGTCCGGTTCCGCTGGGGTCGGCCGGCCGTCTTGACCCGCACGTGCGACGGCCGGAAGTCGACGCCGAGCTGCAGCGGGCTGTCGTTCCCGACAAGGCCGAAGAATGCGCCTTCCTCGCCGGCCGGGGCCTGCGGGTCCAGGCCCGCGCCCTGGCGTCCGAAAGTCGAAATCTCTTCCCGCGACAGGGACCGCCCGTAGGGCGTCAGCAGCCCGCCTCCCGACTCGGAGTGGTGGCAGGCCGTGCACCGCGGATACTGCTTGGACAGGAACGTCGGTTCCGCGGACGCCGGGTCGGCGCCCCAAGCCGCCAGCAGGGGTGCGGCGATGAGCGCGAGGCGCGCGGCGGAGTGGCGGCTCCCGGGCCACATCATGGCGTGCCGCCTGTTGACGTTTCAGCCGGCGTGGCGTCGAACGCAACGGTAACTTCCACCGTGTCGCGGACGCCGACGCCCAGGTAACGCGGGGGCGGGATGTCGAACGCTTCCAGGCTGATCGAGAACGTCGCCTCCACGCGCATTTGCCCGTCGCCCCGGCGCAGCTCCACTTCGCCTTCGATCGGGCGTTCCATGCCGTGCAGGGACAGTGTTCCGGAGAAGTCTGCGTCGTGGCGGCCGGCGCCATCCGGCAGCGGATCGTCGAGGACGATGCCCGAGAGCACGGCATGCTGGAAATCCGGGCCGCGCTCCAGCTCCAGATAAGTGCCCCGGAGATGGGAGTTGCGCAGCTCGATGCCGCTGTCGAGAGTTGCCAAGTCGACGCGCAGCTCGCCGGCATAGTCCGCCCCGTCCAACGTCGAGCGCTGGAGCGTTCCGGAGAGCGCGGTGGTGGCTACGTTGAAGCTGCCGCCGACCGTGAGGCGGCAGCGGACTTCGACGTCGCCCGAAGAAACGCTCCACGATTCCGCGGCTGCTGCGGCGTGCGTGCCGGTCAGCGTGAGAGCGGCCAGAGCGATCGCGGCGGCGCGGCGGACGCCGGGCCGCCAGCTGGCACGCGGAAAATGGCAGGATCTCCAACTCATGGCGTTTTGTGCCGTATATGGATGGAATGACCGTTTACGGTATCTCATTCGTCTAATGGTAGACATGTCCATTCATGGCACAACAGGAAAGCAATACCATCTGGCTCGCTACTCGTCGTACGACAGATCGATGTAGTCGATCTCGATGCCCCGGAATGCGCGAATCCGGAATTCGACATCCTGCATGGTCCGGGCAATGTCGAAATGGAAAGCAAGCGAGGACCAGTCGGGAGCCGGAATCAGACTGAAATCGTGGCGTGCGATGTGGATGCGGCCGCGGTCGGCCATCACGTCGATGACTCCATCGCCGGCTGACGAGTTCAGGCCCTGATGCACTACCGCCGTGACTTGGTACCGACCCGGCTCCAGGGTAATGAATGGTCCGGCCACCGCGGCTGCGTTGTCCGCATCCTGTTGACAACTGTGACCATTGCTGGCGGTCCCGCGGGGCCGGACGGCGCACCGTGCCGGCGTGTTCTCGGCTTCGTATCGACGCGCCACCGACTGGGAGCGATCCAACGGGTCCTCGACCGGCAACAGAAACACGCCAAGGACGGCAGTCGCCACCAGCGGCGCATACCGCAGTCTTGCCCGTCGCAACCAACCGGCGGCAAGCAGCGACAGGACGCCGAGCGTCCAGACGACGTTCGGAGGATAGCCGGGGTCAGCGTGCGGGCCGAGCTTCGGGAGCGACAACATCCAGCCGTTCGCGAATAGGGACGGCTGCCAGGTGTCCAGCGGGAACAACCCGTTGAACAGCCGTTGCGGTACGGGCACCCACTGGAGGGCTAGTACCGCCTGATAGGCGGCGCCGGCCAGAACGGTCAGCCGTACGGCTCGCGAGAACGAACTGCGGTCCCGCAGTTCGCCGATGGCGATACAGATGGGAACGAGCCACAGCCACGCCGCCGACCAGCCGTACCGTCCGGCCGGTGCGACATGACCGCCATACGCTATGTGTTGCAGGGCGTTGGGCGCGATCAGCGATCCGTACAACACGAGCCAGGGAAGCGTCAGTCGATGCCGCCGCCGGATCATCCAGCCCAGCGCGACGAGACCGGGCAGCAGGATCGGCTGCTGGACGAACAGGCCGTGAATCTGATCGATGTGCAGGCCCAGGAAGAGCTCCAGCGCCGTGGAAGAGTCGACGTTCAGTTCCCCGCTGCCCCTTCCGCCCATGATGTTCCCGAATCTGGGGACGGAGAATGCCCAGAACAGGGCCGGGCCGGCCAGAAGAAGACCGCCGAAGGTCAGGTAACTCGTGCGCGTAAAACGGGCATCGGCGTCGCGCCAGAGCTGCCAGGCGCCCAGGGCTCCCAGAACCGCCGACGGCGCGTAGTACTTCACGTGCATCCAGCAGAACAAGCCGGCTACGAACCAGTAAATGCACCATCCCAAGTAGCTGCGACGTCCGCTTCCCCAAAGCCAACCCAGCAGCGTCAGAGCAGTGGCGCCTACCAAGAGGTCCGGATAGACCTGCGACGCTCCGAAGACCACGGGGCTGCAGGCCAGCACGCCGACCGTCGCCACCGTCGCGTCGAGCGGACCCAGGCAGGTTCGGCTCCATCGATAGACGGCGGCGGCAAGCAACGGGATGATCACGAGCGGGAGCGCCGCGCGAGCCCCCAGCGCGCCGCCGAGGCCGAAGGGGACCGCGAGCAGCACGCTGAGGCCGGGCATGCGTTGCGGCCAGAGGTGCGGTCCCTGGCGCAGGGCGTGCGGCGCCAGGTCGGCGGGGAATACCTCGCGGGCGGTGTTTTCGTACTCGTAGTTGTTCGCGACGTCGAGGTCGCCGTCCCGCACCACGCTCGCGGCGGTAATCAGATAGTGCGGTTCGTCGCCGATGATCGGCAGATCGCCGGACGCGGTCCATTGCACGGCCAGATAGACGCTCCCGGCAGTGAGCAACGCGCAGGGCAGGCAAACGAGGGCGGCCGTCTTCAGCCACGACGAGACCGTTGGCAGCGTGCCGGCGGGACGCGACGTCATGGCAGCACCGGAATCAGGTCAATGTAGTCCACGAGCAGATCGACTCCCGGGTGCGCGCCAACCCGGAACTCCAGATCCTCGAGCGGCTCGACCGCGTCGAAAGCGACGCTGACGGTCGTATAGCCGCCGTCTATCGGCAGGTTCGCGGCTGGCACGTCGACCCGGCCGTGCGCGAACTGACCGCGCGCCGACCGGACATCGAGCCAGGCGGCCGGCGCGGCTTCGGAGGATGTTCGAAGGCGCATAGCGGCTTCAATTCGATAACGCCCAGGGTTCATGTCCAGATAGGGGCCGAACGTCATCAGGCCGTCGGATCGCCCGTTGTCGGCGGCGCGGGCGCGGCCGCCGCTTGCCTGCTCGTCCAGGCGGGTCGTGCGGTCCGCCGTCTGCATCGGCGTCATGCGTTCCGCCTCGAAGCGGCGCGGGAACGTGCTCTGAATCGACCGCGCCATCGGTTCATGGAGCCCATCGTCGGTAGGCGACTCCGCGTCGGCGGTCGGTTCGACGGGCAGCAGCAGGGCAGTGACGGCGACCCCTCCGATCCAGACCGGCCGCAGGCGGCGGCGTCCCTCGGCGCTCCACATCCATCCCGTCACGAACAGAAGCGCCGCTGCCGCGACCCAGATCAGGTTTGGCAGGTATTCGAGATAGCGCACGACGCCCCAGCCGTCACTGGTGTTGAGAAAGAAGTGGGGAAAGACGTAGCGGACTGATAGTGGGAAAAGGGAATCGCGAGCCCAAACCAACGGGGATTCCGCGTAGTTGAAGAGGCGCGTTGGATCCGGTACCCAGCGGAGCGCCAGTATCGCCTGATACGCCAATACCCCCAGCGCCACCGGACGGACGTAGCGACCGAGACTGGCTCGTTCCGCCCGTAGCCACAGACCGATGGGAATCAGCCAGAGCCAGAAGGCGGCCCAGTTGTATCGGCCGATCGGCATCGTGCTCCACGTGCCCAGGAGCGCGGGCGGCGTCATCAGGGCCGCGTACAGCAGCAGCCAGGGAATCGTGAGCGGATGCCGCCTTCCAGCCATCCAGCCAATGGCGATCAGACCCGGGAAAAAGAGTGGCTGATGCCAGAAAAGGCCGTGCGACTGATCGAGGTGGTTGCCGATCAAGACCTCCGCGGCGCGCAGGTACGGGGTTTCTACTATGAAACGCTCCATGTTGCCGAAGGGCTGTCCCAGTGTCGCCATCTGGTACATGAAGAACGTTGCAGGTCCGAGCACGAGCGCTACGGCGCCCGCCGTGTAGCCCCACCGAGAGTCACGCGCGATTCCGTCGCGCCACGGCTGTTCGCGCCAGACCTGCCAGATGGCGAACACGCCAAGCAGGAAGGTAACGGCGAGGTACTGCATGTGCAGCCAGGGCAAGAGGCCGGCCACCACGCCAAAGAACATCCATGCGATAGGTGAACGCCCCTCCCGGCGCGTCAGTGCCGAGGATGTCCGGGCGAGATCCTCGCCCTGCCAGAGCCAGATCGCGAGCGCCGAAATGACGGCTCCCCCCAGAAGGTTGCCGTAAACCTGGCCGGAACCGAACAGGATGACGGGACAGAACAACAACCCCGCCAGTGCGATCGCCACGTCGGCTGGTGGGGCACGTCCGTGGAGCCAGCGCCAGGCGGCCCAGCCAAGAATGGGTGTGATCAGGAGGCAGAGAAAAAGCCGCGCCCCGACCGTCCCCCCGATCGCGAATGGGAGGGCAAGCAGGACACTCAATAAGGGCTGGTGGTGCGAATACTGTCGGCCGTTGCGCGTACCAACGTGTCTGTCGGGAATCGGACCGTAGATTTCGGCAGTAGTGGCGTCTTCGTCGAAGTTGTTGCGGACGTCAAAGTCACCGTCGCGCCATATGCTTGCCGCGAGTACGACGTAGTGCGGCTCATCGCCCGTGAGGCGGTACCGGTCGGAGCTGGTCCACCAGAACGCCAGCATGGCTGCCAGCAACGCCGCACTGGCGCATGTCGCTACGGCCAGTGTTCTGTCGCGTCGAACGCCCGTCGACAAACTCATGGCAGGACGGGGATGAGGTCGATGTAGTCAACCACTAGGTCAACCCCGGGATGGGCTCCGACGACGAACTCCAGGTCGCCGAGGGGTTCCACCGCGTCGATGGAGAGACTGACAATCGTGTAGCTTCCGTCGGCTGGCAAGCGTGAGGCTGCGATGTCGATACGGCCGTGCGAGACGCGACCGCGATCGGTCGTTGCATTAAGCCAGGCGGCTGGTGCGGCATCCGACGGCGTCTCGAGCCGCATCGCCGCCTCGATACGGTAACGCCCCGCGTCGACGCCGAGGTAGGGGCCGAAGGTGATCACCCCGTCCGGCCGGTCCGGGTCGGCGGCGCGCGCACGTCCGTCGCTGGCTTCGTCGTCGAAGCGTGTCGTTCGGGCTGCCGTTTCGGTCGGAAACATGCGTTCCGCCTCGAACCGCCGCGCGAAGGTGCTCCGGAGCGACCGCATCATCGGATCGTGGAGGCCGTCGTCATGTGGCCCTTCCCGGTCGGCTGTGGGTTCGACGGGCAGCAGGAACGCAGCGACGATGAATCCCCCGATCCACACGGGACGCAGCCTCCGCCGCCCGTCGGCGCTCCAGAGCAGACCAGTAACGATCAGCAGTGCCGTTGCGAGGATCCAAACCAGATTGGGTAGGTACTCCAGGTAGCGCACGACCCACCAGCCATCGCCCGCATCACCGTAGAAGTGGGGGAGCACGTAGCGGACCGGCAATGGGAAGAGGGAGTCGCGTGCCCACACCAGGGCAGACGAGGCGTAGTCAAAGAGGCGGGTCGGATCCGGAATCCAACGGAATGCCAGCAGCGCTTGATAGGCGAGCACCGTCAGCACGGCTGGGCGGACGTACCGTCCGATGGCGCTTCGTTCGGACTGTAGCCAGTAGCCGATCGGGATGAGCCAAAGCCAGAAGCCGCCCCAGTTGAACCGGCCGAGCGGCACGCTGCCCCATGCCCCCCGCAGTGCGGGAGGGAGCATCAGCGAGGCGTAGAGCAGCAACCAGGGGATAGTCAGAGGGTGACGGGTGCGGATCATCCAGCCCAAGGCGATGAGGCCAGCAAAGAAGAGTGGCTGGTGCCAGAAGAGGCCGTGCGACTGATCGAGGTGTTCACCGATCAGGAACTCGGCGGCACGCAGGTACGGAGTATCCGTCATCTGGTTTCCCAGGCCGGCAAGGGGCTGGCCATGGGTTGCCATCTGATAGGCGAGGAAGGCGGCCGGTCCGGTCAAGAGGAGCGCGCCGCCGGCGATATGGCCCCAGTTCCGTTGGGGTCCGCGGTCAGTTCTCCGCCCTCCCTCGCGCTGGATCAGCCAAGCGGCGAACAGGCCGAACAACGCAGTAGTGCCGAGGTACTTCATGTGCAGCCAGGGAAGGACGCCGGCAATGAGACCGAAGAGTGTCCACGCGGCCGGCGACCTCGCGCCGGAAGCGTGTGCGGAGTCGGATGCTTGGCGTTCCCCTTCGCCGTCCCACAGCCAGACGGCGAGCGCCACGATGAGGACACCGGCCAGAAGGTCGCTGTAAACCTGTCCCGAACCGAGCAGGATCACCGGGCACAGCAGTACGCCCGCAGTGGCGAGCGCCACGTCGCCCGGCGGAGCCCGCCCATTGAACCAGCGCCAGCAAGCCCAGCCCAGGATCGGCGTAATCAACAGGCAAAGAAGCAGCCGGCCTGCAAGCGGTCCGCCAATCGCGAACGGAAGGACTAGCAGCGCACCCAGCCCGGGCGCGTGGAGGGAGTACTCCCGGCCGTCGCGAGCGCTGACGTGACGACTCGGGAGGTCCGGGAACGAACCATAGATCTCGCCGGTGGCTATGTCTTCGTCGAAGTTGTTCCGGACGTCGACATCGCTATCGCGCAGGAGGCTGGCGGCCAGGATGAAGTAGTGCGGCTCGTCGCCGGTCAGGCGGTAGCGGTTCGTCGTGCTCCACCAGAACGCGAGGGTGGCGGCGAGGAGTGTGACGCCGGCGCAGACGGCAATCGTTTTCCGCCGTTCGCGCGTGTGCGTCGGATCGTTCATCTACCCGGCCGGATGGTACCTATTTCCCGGCCGTCGTGCGGCGCGATGCGATAGATCACATCCCGGTCCAGTTGCGCCTCCAGCCGAACATCCGAGCGCCGGTCCGCTTCCGCCAGCACGCGGCGGAAATGGAAGTAGCGCATCCGATTGCCGTGCACGATCACTGTCTGCACGCCGACGGACCGGAGGTAGTCGACCGCGTCGTCGGAGGGGAAGGTCGCGAGGCGCCGGACCGCCTCCGCGTAGCTCTCCGGATAGAACCCGCCGAAGCCGTTGAGGATGGGCCGCCAGTGCTGTGTCGACGCCAACAGATAGCGCGCGTTCTCATGGAAGAAGACGCTGCGTGGCACCGGCAGCTCCGCGATGGGCCCGGGCGGCGACGCCTCGAGCATCCCGTAGATGGGTGGATACCACTCGTCGCGGGTCAGTTCCCGGTAGGGGAGCGGTGCGTGCAGGCTCTCGACCGTCGCGAGCGCGAGCAGGCCGACCGCCGCGGCAGTCTGCCAACGCGGGTTCAGGCGTTCCCGCACCGCGCTCCAGCCGATGCCGGCGAGGGCGGCGAGGGCGAAAATCGTCAGCATCGCGAACCGGGACGGTGAGCGCAGGCCGAGGAGTGGCGGCAGGACGGCCGCGAGCCAGCCGTAGACGGGCGTCAGCATGCCGAGGGAGAGGACTGCGCCGACTGCGCCGATGCCGATCAACATGCGGCGCACGCCGTGCGGTGCGTGGCGTCCACGTGCGGCGAATGCGGCGCCCGCGAGGACGATTGCGACGACGCCGGGGAACATCGCGCTCGGCGCATCCCCGCTCCAGAACCGCTCGCTCCAGAGTCCGTAGTGCAGGTCGGCCGCGGTTCTCAGGAACCCGGCCAGCGATTCACCGATGCTGCCTGCGTCCACGACCAGGGCGCGTCGCAGCTCCGCCCCCAGGTAGGGGCGCATCAGGAGGAGGAGGAGGGCCCCCGTCACCGCGGCGGCGCCGCCGAGGCGCACCGCGATGCCGGTTGCGCGCCGTCCCCACCAGTCGCCCGCCCGCATGACGAACGCGGCGCCGAGGGCAACCACGACAAGCACGACCAGGTACCCGGAGGTGAGCGCCGCTACGGTCACCCAGACGCCGACCCACGCCGCGTCGCGCGCCCGCCCGCCGGTGAGGAGGCGATCGAGGGCGAGCACGGCGAACGGGAAGGCATAGAAGTGCAGGAACTGGATGTGCGCGATGCGGGTCGCCATCGCGGTGCCGAACGTCAGCAGCGCCCCGGCCAGGATGCCGCTCCAGAAGTCGCCGGTCCAGTGGACGACGAGCCGGTGCATCGCGAGCGCGGTGAGCAGCAGGCCGGCGAGGACGAGCAGGTTGTGGGTCAGAAGGGGCGAAGCGCCGAGCCAGTAGAACGGGGCGCCGATGAGTCCCGGGACAACGAGCGGCTCCGTGTACCGCATCGCCTGCTCGGCGGGATGGAACATGTTGGCGTCGAACAGGTCGAGCGGCGCGCGCGGCAACTGGTGCGCGATCCAGGAGACGGCCCAGGCGTTGAGCCACTCGTCGTCGTGGATGCGCGACATCCGCGCCGGATCGGTGGCGAGCGGCCAGGTGTGGAGAACGGTGAGCGTCAGGAAGATCGCTGCCGCGAGGGCGTGACGGTGGCGCAAGGGGTTAGTGCGGGTCGGACACCGTTGTGTCCGCGGATTCCGGGTCGGAAGATGCCGGCCTGGAGGCCGGCGCACCAGCGGGTTCGCCGGTCTCCAGACCGGCTTCCCTAGCGGCGGGCAGCGTTATCAACACGAGAAAGAGGAGGAGGAACTCCGAGTCGCCGAAGTTGTATTCGAACTGGCCGGCCACGAGCATGGCGGCCACCGCGGCGAGGCCCGCGGCGGCGAGCGTGCGGGTCTCCGGCCGGCGGAAGCGCCGGGCCAGGTCGCGGGAGATGGCGACAACGAACCAGGCCCAGAGCGCCAGGGCCGGCAGCCCGCGCTCGGCGGCAATCTGCATCGGAACGTTGTGCAGGTGCGGATTCACGTCGTTCACGGCATTGTCGGGGCGGTACTCGGCGTAGCGCCGCAGCACCATTTCCGGGCCGACTCCGGTGACGGGGTGGTCGCGCACCATGCCGGCGCCCACCGTGAACATCGCGACGCGGTCGCGGTTCGTCGGGTTCGCTGGATCGAAGATCGAGAGCGCGCGGTCGGTGACCGTCGCCGGCGCCACGAAGTAGACGACGAGCACGGCGACCGGCGCGACGAGGAGCAGGCGGCGGTCGCGGAGCACGAGCAGGAGGCCGACGGCGGCGAGAGCGCCGATCCAGGCCCCGCGCGTCAGCGTAACCGCCAGCGCGGCCATGAGCGCCGGCAGCATCAGGGCGGCCCAGAGGCGGTCGCGCGCGCCGAACGTGACGCGCGACACGGCGACGACGAGGGCGAGCATCAGCAGGCCGGCGTACGTCATGTAGTGGCCCATCGAGCCGCTCGGCCGGCGCCCGAGGTTGTCGAATTCCAGGATGCCGTACTGCACGATCCCGATCGCCGCGGTGAGCGCGCCCGCGGTGAGCACCACGTTCGTCATCGACCAGGCGCGATCCCCCCGGGCCAGGCGGTAGACGACCGGCACGGTGAGGTAGAGCAGCACCTCGCGCGATTCGATGAGGCTGGCGGTCGGGTCGATCGAGAAGGGAACGGTTGCGAGCGTCCAGCCCGAATACGCGGCGAGCGGCCAGAAGAACGCCGGGACGGCAGGACGTTCGCCCGCCGTGACGAGCAGGCCGGCCCAGACCGCGAGCAGCGCGGTCAGGAGGATGCCGGAGGCGGCGACGGAGAGCGGCAGCGCGAAGACGAACAGCGGCAGCAGCCACCACGCGACGGTCTCGAAGCGCCCCGGCCAGGACGCGCCGGCATCGGGCCGGCCGGGGGACGCCGCCGTTGCGACCCCGCCGTGCGTCGTCATGGCTTCGGGGTATCGTCCCCCGCCGGATCCGCTGAATCCGCCGGACCTCCCGGGTCTGCCGCGTCCGCCGGCGCATCCTCGGGGATCGCCTCGTCCATGAGCATCACGGGGATCTCGTCCTGAATCGGAAAGACACGGCGGCATTCGGCGCAACGGAGGCCGGCGCCGCCCGCCGTCAGGGTGACCGGCGTCCGGCAGGTGGGGCAGGCGAGTATGGCGAGCAGTTCAGGGTCGATGGCCATCGACACGCCCATTGTAACCGCGACGTGGACTCTGCCGCCTTACCTGTGGAACAATCGCCTTCTCATGCGCCGGCCGACCTGTGCCTTGTTCGGCGTCGCGCTGCTGCTCGCTCCGGTGACCGGGCTCCCCGCCGCGGCGCAGACCGCCTCCGGGCCCGACCTGGAAGCGGGCGATCGCGCCGAGGCGTACCGCCTCTTCATGCTGGGCCGCCACCTGGAGGGCGAAGGCGATACCGACGGCGCCATCCAGGCGTTGCGGGACGCGGCCGGCCTCGATCCGACGTCGGGCGAGCCGCTGGCGGAGTTGGCCGGGCTCTACGCCCGAGCCGGCCGGGAGGACGAATCGCTCGCCGCCGCGAACGAGGCGATTGAACGCGAGTCCGCCAACGTGAGCGCGCACCGCGTGCTCGGCATGAACCATGCATCCGCCGCGATGTCCCGCGAGGCGACGCGCGAGGACGTCGACCAGGCCATCACGCACCTGGAGCAGGCGCGCGACACGGTGGTCCCCGATCTGCAGGTGGAGCTGACGTTGGGGCGCCTGTACCTCCGGGCGGGCCAGAACGACGACGCGATCGACCTGCTGGAGGCGCTCGCGAAGGACCAGCTTGGCTATCAGCCGTCGCGCCTCCTGCTGTCCCAGGCCTACGAGCAGGCGGGACGCGGGGAGGAAGCGCTGGCGACCCTCGAGGAGACGGTCGCGACCGGACGGCCGACCTACCAGGCGCTCGCGCGTCTCGGCGAGATGTATGAGCGCCGCCGCCGGTGGAGTGATGCGTCCGCCGCCTACGAACGGGCCGCCGCCCTCAATCCGCGGAACGCCAGCGTCCGGCAGCGCCTTGCGGGAACGCTCATCGAAGCGGACGAGCCGGCGCGCGCCCGCGCCGTGATCGAAGACCTGCTCGAGATGCGTCCGCGTGACGCTCTCGCCTGGCGGTTGCTGGCGGAAGTCGAGCTGGAGACCAACAACTTCGACGCGGCGGAAACTGCGGCGGCGCGGCTGATCGAACTGGAGCCGGAGGGACTGCGCGGGCCGTCCGTGCTGGCGCGCGTCTTCGAGCGGCGGCGCGAGTACCAGCGGATCGTGGACACGCTGGCGCCGGTGCTGGCCCGCGCCCTGTCGCAGGAGGTCCGTCCCGAGCGGCTGGTCACGGTGTTCGACCGGCTCGGCTTCGCGTACGAAATGCTGGAGGACAGCGACGGGGCGATTCGCGTCTACGAGGGCGCGATTGCGCTGATGCCGTCAGACGTGCGGTTCCTGGCCCGGCTGGCTCAGGCCTACGTCGACGCGGATCGCGATCGGGATGCGCAGGACGCTTTGCGCCGGGCCCGCGTGAACAATCCCGCCAACCTGTCGATCGAGATGATCGAAGCGGATCTGCTGGCCCGGAGCGGCGACGTGGACGCGGGTGGGGAGGCGCTCCGCGCGGTGCTGGAGGGCAACCCGGACGATGTCCGCGCGCACCTCGCCCTGGCGAGCTACTACAGCCGGCATGACCGCCACGGCGAGGCGATCGCGCTGCTCGAAGCGGCGCGCGAGCGGTTCCCGTCGGTGACGTCCATCCCGTTCCAGTTGGGCGCCATGTTCGAGCAGACCGACCGCTTCGCCGAAGCGGAGGAGATGTTCCGCGTCGTGATCGAGGAGGATCCGGACCACGCCCCCGCTCTCAACTACCTCGGCTACATGCTGGCCGAGCGGGGCGAGCGGCTGAACGAGTCGGTCGAGCTCATCGCGCGGGCGCTCGAAGTGGATCCCCACAACGGGTCGTATCTCGACAGCATCGGCTGGGCGTACTTCAAGCTGGATCAGCTTGACCTCGCCGAGCCGCCGCTGCGCGCGGCGGCCGAGCAGCTACAGCGCAATTCGGTCGTGCAGGACCACCTGGGCGACCTGATGGAGCGCCTGGGCCGGTTCGAAGAGGCCATCGCCGCATGGGAACGCGCCCTGAACGGCGACCGCGACGGGGTGGATGCCGGCGTGATTCAGCAGAAGATCGACGACGTCCGTCAACGCTGACGCCATAGGCCTTAGATCAGCCACCGATCGGTGCGCTTCCTTCGACGCTCTCTCCTTTTTCTGATGTTGCCGGCCCTTGTCGGCGCCTGCGGATCCGCGCGTGGCGGCATCGAGCTGCCGTCCGGAACGGGCGTGCCGCTGGCGGACCACGCGGCGATCTGGGAGGCCGCCACCGAGCCGTGCCGATCCGTCCGGTCGATGGAGTTCAACCTGTCGATCGGCGGGCGGGCGCACGACGCCGCGTTGCGCCGCACGCGGATGCGCGGCGCGGTGGAGGGTGGAGCGCTTCGGCTGGAAGCGCTGGCGCCGTTCGGCGCTGCGCTCTTCATCCTGGTGGCCCCGGACGATCGGGCCGCGACGCTGCTGCTGCCGCGCGACCGGCAGGTGATCGCCGGCGCCGATCCGGCCGTTCTGCTCGACGTGCTGGCGGGCCTGGAACTGGGACCGGCCGACGTGGCCGCGCTCCTGACGGGGTGCCTGGCGCCGGGTGCGGGGACGACGGCGGGGCGCCGGCTAGGCGACTGGACCGTCATCGATCTGGAGGGCGGCGTGTCCGCCTATCTGCGCGATGCCCCGGCCGGCGGGGACGGCGCCGGGCCGGTCGTCGCGGCGGGGCAGCGCGGCCGGCTGACCGTCGCCTACAGCGACCATGTGCGAGGCCTCCCCCGCGGGTTCCGCGTAGAGGTGGAGGCGCCGTCAACCGTGCCCGGCACGGCGGACGCGGGGGACGTCGCGGCGGCGACGGATCTCAACGCGTCGCTCACGCAGGTGAATATCAACACGACCCTCCACCCGGCGGTTTTCCAGGTCGACGTGCCGGCGGAGTATGCGCCGATCACGGTCGACCAACTGCGTGGCGCACCGCCCCTCGAGTCGTTACCGCCCCACGGGTCGCCCCCGCCC